>CAINUX010000253.1 GCA_903853895.1 uncultured beta proteobacterium
CGTGCGCTGGCTTTGTGCCATGCCGTCGCGTATGGTCTTGCCACCGCCGAATTTCACCTCTTCACCGTAGCTGCCTGCAAGCAACGTGAAGTCCTTTTCCACTTCAACGAGCAGGCCGGTGTCGGCCAGGCGCACGCGGTCACCCACGGTGGGGCCAAAGATTTCCGCATAGGCGCGGCGTCCAATCGTTGCCATTACAGTTTTCCCTCGACGCTTGTGTCGATTGGTCCGTTCACTAGGCCGCGAAAGCCATAGATGATGCGGTCGCCACCAAAATCCACCAGCTCTACGGTGCGCTGCTGACCCGGCTCAAAGCGCACGGCCGAGCCGGATGCGATGTTCAGCCGCATGCCTTGTGCGGCCGCCCGGTCAAAGCCCAGTGCGCCGTTGGTCTCGGCAAAGTGGTAGTGCGAGCCGACCTGGATCGGGCGGTCGGCCGTGTTCTGTACCACGAGCGTCAGCGTGCGCCGGCCGGTGTTGAGGGCATGCTCGCCATCGTCTGTGAAGATTTCTCCGGGGACCATGGCCGCCTCACTTGCCTTTGCGCGAAAGCCAGATGGCGGCAGCAGCGAGGCCGCCCACCACCACAAAGCCCCACACATCGGTGGCATGCCAGTGGGTGCCCACCAGGCCATGGCCATCATGGGCAAATGCGGTGCTAGCCCACGTAGATATTGCGTAAGTTGCTATCACAATAGTAGCGTTTTGGAATTGACTGCGCATGGTGGCTCCAAAAAGTGAGTGGGTGCTCATACGATCGGCTGGTGCACGGTGACCAATTTCGTGCCGTCGGGGAAGGTGGCTTCCACCTGGATGTCGGGACTCATCTCGGCAATGCCGTCCATGACGTCGGCGCGGGTCAGCACGGTGCGGCCTTCGCTCATCAGCTGGGCGACGGTCTTGCCGTCGCGTGCGCCCTCCATCACGGCAGCGCTGATCAGTGCCATGGCCTCAGGGTAGTTGAGCTTGAGGCCACGGGCCTTGCGCCGCTCGGCCAGCAGGGCGGCAGTGAACAACAGCAACTTGTCTTTTTCTCGGGGTGTAAGTTCCATGGCGCTCTGTCAGGTTGACGTGGTTAGGGCATTATTAGGCAATATTCGTGCCCCGCGTTTGGGCTCCATACGCCAAATGGCGGATGGACGTGTGGCACATGTGGCACTTGTGGCGCAATCTGCATGATGTTTGTGCGCAGAGGAAATCGGCGTCACATTCAGCGGTTAGCATGACTCTCACGCCTGCTGCGTGCCGTATTGAGCCGCTGGGTGTGAATACCAAATACCAAGGACTGAACCATGAGCATTTTCAGCAGCATTCTCTCCAAACTCGGTTTCGGCGACAAAAAGCCGGAAGCCGCCCCTGTACCCTCCACCGACACCACCGTTGCCGTCGCAGCGTCGCCAGCCCCTGCTGCTGCATCAGCACCCGTGGCCATGAGCGAAGTAGATGTGATGGCCAAAATGGCGGCGTTGGCCGCAGCGCACGCCGAAAAACTGAACTGGAAGACCTCGATCGTCGACCTGATGAAGCTTCTGGGCATGGACAGCAGCATCACCGTGCGCAAGGAGCTGGCAGCCGAGCTGGGTTGCCCCGCAGAAAAAATGGGCGACTCCGCGCAAATGAACATGTGGCTACACAAGACCGTGTTGCAGAAGCTGGCAGCCAATGGCGGCAACATTCCTGCCGACATGCTGGACTAAGCGCCACGGCCATCCTGTTGGC
>CAINUX010000254.1 GCA_903853895.1 uncultured beta proteobacterium
AATCCCATCAGGGACCGTGATCACAAGGTCACAGTAAGTCCGAATGTACGGGTGCAATCGACACAGTCTTACCAGAATGAATTGAGAGCTTGGCAAACCGGGAGCGTCCATGTACCTTCTCTGGCCCACGCTCGCGGGCGGCTGTTTTCGGTTCTCCTTTGTTGCTGCGTTAACGCGGTGGTTGGCCCGCCTGTTCAGCAGCGACCGCGAATGGGGCCGACGAAGGGAAACCCGGCCCACCGACCTTGCGGTGCGTGGTGTGGTGTGCTACAAAATACATAGCTACTAAGTCAATATCCACGAGGTCTAGAGGCCAGTTTTGTTTGTAGCCTCTCTGTCCCCAATTCTGCGCCCCAACACCTCGCCCCCAAGGCGGGTGGCGTGGCGGGCGGGCGCAGGCCGCACTTGCGGTTGCTACAGAACAGGCACACCCACCACCGCGTTAACGCAGCAGCAGTGAACAACCCGCCAAAGCCGCCCGCGACGCGAGCCGGAGAACGCCTGCCACGCCGCCCGCCGTGCGCAGTCGCTTCGTGCGCCACAAAAACGGCTGGCATCCGCAGGTCCAATGGACAATCCCGGATAATCCCCTCATGTCTGCGTCCATCGCCTCAGCGACATTCGCCTTTGGCACTCAACTTGCTTGACGCTCCATCAAGCCCAACCAACGAAAAATTCCAAAAATGTCTTCCCCCCACTCCACAGACAGCGAAACCCCTGCACAGTCCAAAATCCATTTGATCGGTGGCGAGAAAGGCGGCGTGGGAAAGTCCATGGTGGCCCGCCTGCTGGCCCAGTATTTCATCGACCAGGACATTCCTTTTGTCGGCTTTGACACCGACCGCTCACACGGCGCATTGCTGCGGTTTTACGCAGACTACGCGTCCCCCGTTTTGATTGACCGCTACGAGGCGCTCGACCATATTGTGGAAGCCGCTGTGGAATTGCCCGGCGTGCGGGTGCTGGTCGATCTGGCGGCACAGACGCATGAACCGCTGGTTCGCTGGATCGACGATTCGGGCGTATTGAACATGGCCAGCGATACCGGTTTTACGCTGCACTACTGGCATGTCATGGACGCAGGTCGTGACTCGGTGGACCTGCTGACGCGCCTGCTGGACCGCTATGGTGACCAGCTGAACTACGTACTGGTGCGCAACCAGTTGCGCGGCGATGACTTCGGCCTGCTGGAGCGCTCAGGCCAACAGGAGCGCGCACTGGAAATGGGTGCCAAGGTGATCTCCATCAAACACCTGGCTGACGCGGTAATGCAAAAAATAGATGCCAGCAACAGCAGCTTCTGGGCAGCCAAAAGCGCGTCCACCGTCACTGGCTCCAGCCTGCGCTTGATGGAGCGCCAGCGGCTGGCCATGTGGCTACAACACGCCTACGAGGAATTGGCCAAGGCCGACGCGTAAGGCTGCGCGCGGTTGGCATCGGTTGACAGCGCATCAAAGCAGTGGTGCGGCAACACCGTGCCAAAACGCACCAGCCCCAACGGAATGGTTGTGCCCGATGGGTCAAAGCTGTACCAGCGGTCACCCACATAGGCTTCGACATAGGCGTGGAAATCGGGTGGACCCAGTCTCGGATGGCCTGCACCCGACTGTAGCCCTGCGGCAGGTTCCCGAATTCATTGCTTGCCAGCTTCAATAGGCGATCCGACTGGCAATAGCGGCTGGGGTATATGTAGCCCATTACCTCGGGCGGCAGGCAACGCACCGGCACCTCGGCAATCTGGTGGGATCTGCAAAGTGGTGGGTCAGGTCCACGGTGGCGGCATACGTCACATTGAGCTCACCGGGCCAGGCCCGCAGGCGCATGTAGCGGTTGCCACTGATGGGGTCGGTGTGAATCTGCGGTTCGACGGCCTGGCTGAGCGACAGGTTTTCAAAGACAATTTTCTGGCTCGCCGTTTGCGCGGCGTGGATGTTGAACACAAAGTCCGCGCCCTGCGGGTCAATCTGGTAGTTCAACGCAATTTGAAGTTCAATTCGAACCATGGTGGGACCGATCGTGCGACACGTACGGCGGCATGTTTGTGGGCTGGCGCACACTTCGTGGGGGTGACGACGCTCGCGGCGCAAACGGTTTACGGCATACTTGAGACCAGTGAGCCATCCTTCTGAATTCCCCTCCCAAAAAGAAACGGTGCACGCGTCTGCATTTGATCAGGCGCGGGCTTCCTTGCGCGCCGCGCCAGGCCATTTCGACGAGCTGCGCGATCACATGTCAACGGGGTGTTTGCCGCCGCAGAATCCCACAGGCACAGACGCACAGGGTGACGGGATAGCGGACGTCTGGCGCGAGTTCTTTCGCATGGCTGAAGCGGATGGCCTGGGTGACATGAACCTGCGCGCCGACACGCTGGCGCGCCAGATTCGCGACAACGGCGTCACCTACAACGTGTATGCCGACGAAGACGGTCCTCAGCGCCCCTGGTCGCTGGGTCTGTTCCCCCTGATTATTTCGCCCGACAGCTGGCAACACATTGAGGCCGGAATCACGCAGCGGGTGCGCTTGCTGGACAGGGTGATGGCGGATGTCTACGGCGAGCAGGATTTGCTGACGCAAGGCCTGTTGCCACCGGCTCTTGTGCAGGGCCATCCCGGCTATTTGCGCGCCATGCATGGCGTCAAGCCAGTCGGTGGCGCGCACCTGCATGTCGTAGCTTTTGACATGGCGCGCGGGCCGGACGGCAATTGGTGGGTGGTGTCGCAGCGCACGCAGGCGCCATCGGGCCTGGGCTATCTGCTCGAAAATCGTCTCGCCATTTCACGGCTCTTCCCCCAGGCGTTTGCCAGCCTGCAGGTGCAGCGCCTGGCCAGCACCTACCGCGCCCTCATTGACAGCATGAAAACAATGAGCCCGGCAGGACAGGATGCACACATTGCGCTGCTGACGCCCGGGCCTTACAACGAAACCTATTTTGAACACGCCTACCTGGCGCGCTACCTGGGAATCACGCTGGTGGAGGGCAACGACCTGATCGTGCGCGACCAGCGTCTGTTTCTGAAGACACTGCGAGGACTGGTACCGGTGCACGGCTTGCTCAAGCGTCTGGACGACCAGTTCCTGGACCCTCTGGAATTGCGCGCCGATTCCACACTGGGTGTACCCGGCTTGCTGCAGGTCATTCGTGCCGGCAATGTGCTGGTCGCCAATGCGCCGGGGTCGGCCTTCCTGGAGTCGCCGGCCCTGATGGGATTCATGCCGGCCTTGTCCAAGCACCTGTTGGGGGAAGAATTGCTGCTACCCGCATTGCCCACTTGGTGGTGCGGTGAACGCTCAGCCATGGATGCCGTGCTGCCGCGCCTGCACGAGTTCGCCATCAAACCCACATACCCTGGCTCCACGTTGCACGGCAACTTCGACGCGGTTCTGGGGCGCAGCTTGTCGCCACGGGGGCTCGATGAATGGGCCGGGCGCATTGCGCTGCATGCTGACGACCACACGGTTCAGGCCTACCTGCCGGTGTCCCAAATGCCAACCTGGCAAGCGGATGGCCCTGCAGCGGGAGTCGTGCCACGGTCCGTCATGCTGCGTGTGTTTGCGGTATCGCAAGGCTTCCAATCGTGGCGCATACTGCCCGGCGGTCTGGCCCGCGTTGCCGGTGGCAGTGCCGATGTCGCTTCCATGCAGCACGGTGGCAGCAGTGCCGACGTATGGGCCATCACTACCGGTGCAGTGGACCAGACCACGCTGTTGCAGCCGCCGCTCACACCCTCGGCGCTGGCACAGCGCAAACGCCAGGTCACCAGCCGGGCCGCGGAAAACCTGTTTTGGCTGGGCCGCTACACGGAGCGGGCAGAGAATTCCGTGCGTCTGGCGCGCCTCACGCTGGAATGCCTGGGGGGCGAAGACCAGACTTCGGCGCCGCTCTTGAACTGGCTGGGCACGCTTGCGCTACGCAACACCCTGGTGCTGCCGGGCGTTCCTGCCCTCACGCCGGCACCGCAGGCGCGCCGCGTGTTTGAACGCTCACTGATTGCCAGCCTGGGCAGCAGCCAGCAGGCCACCAGCGTGGGCTACAACCTGCGCGCCGTGCGCCTGGCGGGTGCCGCTGTGCGTGAACGCCTGTCGCAGGAACACTGGGGGCTGATGCAACGCACCGAAGATGCATTTTTCAGTGCGAGTGCACTCGCTGTAACAGGCTCTGAATACTCACCACTGCAAGCGCTCAGCGCACTCAAGACCGCCAGCGACCACCTGGCCGCCATCACCGGGCTGCAGACCGATCGCATGACACGCGATGACGGCTGGCGCCTGCTCAGCATTGGTCGCCATATCGAACGCCTGGTGTTTTTGTCGGCAGCACTCAAGGCCGGTTTCGAGACCGGCTGCGTCCACCAGAACGGCGGGTTTGAGGCCATGGTGGCCCTGTTCGACAGCACCATTACCTTCCATGCGCAGTACCAACAAAGTCGCGATATCGCAGCTTTGGTTGATTTGCTGGTGCTCGACCGCGACAACCCCCGTTCACTGGCATGGGTGGTCCATACGCTGCGCGGGCGTCTGGCCAAGCTGGGCGGCAGTGCGCCAGACCAGCTCAGCCTGTTGTCGCACAGCGTGCCTGACCCGTCGCAATGGCAACTGGAGCCGCTGTGTGAGCCGGGTCAAGGCAATACCTACAACCCATTGGCTGACCTGCTGCAAGGTTGCGGTGAAGCCGCCCACCACGTGTCTGAAGAGATCGGTGCGACCTACTTTACCCATTCGGGTGAAGTTGGCCAAAGCCTGGGTGCCTAGGAGGGAACAGCCCATGTTGCTGCAGATCACCCACGAAACCCGCTACGACTATGCACCTGCGGTAGACATTGCCCAGCACATGGCCTACCTCAAACCGTTGACCACGGCCACGCAGCAGTTGCTGAGCCACAGCATGCGCATCGCGCCCGAGCCCGCACAAAAAATGACCATGCTGGACGTTTATGGCAACGCGCGGCTCTTCTTCTCGCTGCAGAGCGCGCACACCCATTTGCAGGTCACGGCACGCAGCCTGGTCTCCACCAACGCGCCGCCGCCATTGGACAGTGAGGTTGCCTGGGAAGCGGTGCGCGAGCACTTTCGGTACTGTGCCAAGCAGCCATTTGATGCGGCAGGCGAATTTGTGTTCGCTTCACCGTATGTGCCACGCCACGCCGATTTCTCCGCATATGGGCGACCGAGTTTTGCCAACGGTACGCCACTGCTGTTGGCCGCGCGCGATCTGATGCAACGCATCCACAGCGACTTTACGTATGAGAGCGAAAGCACCCAGGTCAACACGCCGGCCCTGCAAGCACTGGCCCAGCGCAAGGGCGTGTGCCAGGACTTTGCCCACATCATGATCGCCTGTCTGCGTGCCTATGGCCTGCCCGCGCGCTATGTCAGCGGCTATCTGCTAACCCACCCGGCGCCGGGTCAGGCGCGGCTCGTGGGCAGCGATGCCTCGCATGCCTGGGTATCGGTCTACCTGCCCGACGGTCCCGACACGCCCATGGGCGCACGCTGGTACGACTTCGACCCGACCAACAACCGCGATGGCTGGGGCACCCCAGGCGAAGACTATGTCACCCTGGCCATCGGTCGCGACTATGCGGATGTGTCGCCGGTTCGGGGCGTGATCCATGGCGGTGCCAACCACACGCTGCATGTGGCCGTGACGGTGGAGCCCGTCGAGACCACGGGCTGGAGTACCCAGAGCCAAAGCCAGGGGCAGAATCAGTCACAATCGCAATCGCAATCCCAGATTCTTGTGAAATTTCCGGATGCTATGCTTTAGATAGCTGAAACCGCTTATTCCACGAGGGCTAGAGGCATATTTCACTACTTGCATTTTCACCAAGACCACCACCATGAGCATTTACGACACCCTCAACCGTCTGGGCATCACCTTGCCCCCCGTAGCCATACCGGCCGCCGCCTATGTACCCTTTGTGCAGACTGGCAACCTGGTCTTCCTGAGCGGCCACATTGCCAAAAAGGACGGCAAGCCCTGGGTCGGGCAGCTGGGCAAGAACATGGCCACCGAAGAGGGCAAAGCTGCCGCACGTGCCATTGCCATTGACCTGATGGGCACACTGCACGCAGCAGTCGGTGACCTGAACCGCGTCAAGCGCATCGTCAAGCTGATGTCGCTGGTCAACTCCACCGGCGACTTTACCGAGCAGCACCTGGTCACCAATGGCGCCAGTGAATTGTTCGGCGAGGTCTTTGGCGACAAGGGCGCGCATGCGCGCAGCGCGTTTGGAGTGGCGCAAATCCCTATGGGTGCCTGCGTCGAAATCGAGCTGATCGCCGAACTGGCGTAGTGCTGACCCCGTGCACCGGCTTGGACCATGCACCTGAAATCGCTTGCCCTGTTGCTCTGGGCGCTGGCCCTTGCGCTGTGGACACCGTTTGCGAGCGGCAGTCCGGCGGCGCCAGACGCAAGCTTTCCCGTCTTTGAACTGGCGCACGACAGCGCCGGGCGTATCGAAGTGGGTGCGCGCATGGGCGTGCTGGTGGACCCACCCGGCGCACTGAGCCTGGAGCAGGCACGCTCCGCCGGGCAGGCCTGGCAAGCTATCACCCGCCAGTCTCCCAATTTCGGATTCACGCAAGACGCCCATTGGTTCCGGTTCCAGATTGACAACCGGGACAGCCAGGTGCTCTCGCGGTTCATCGAGCTGCCCATCCCGTTTCTGGACGATGTGCGCCTCTACCACTACGCGGGCAATGTGCTGCAGGTGCAATACGCACTGGGTGACGAACAGCCCTTTGCGCAACGTGTGGTGCGCCACCGCAACTTCATCATGCCGCTGAAGCTGGCACCGGGCAACAACGAGATCTATGTGCGACTGGCCTCGACCGGCACCATCGAGGCACCCCTGCGCATTTGGGACCCGGTGCTCTTCCATGCGGCCAGCAACGATGAAAACCTGGCACAGGGAGCCGTGGTTGGCATCCTGCTGGTCATGGTCATCTACAACCTGTTTGTGTCATTCTCCACGCGGGACATCAACTACCTGTACTACATCGGTTTTGTGGCGAGCTACCTGTTGTTTCACCTGAGCCTGACGGGATACATGTTTGCCTATGTGTGGCCACACGCCGTGCGCTGGAACAGCATTGCCATCTCCACATTCGTCGCCAGTTCGGGCATATTCACCTGCCTGTTTACCGCCAGTTTTCTCAAACTGAGAAGCTTTTCCAGGCCCGCGTTTCTTTGGGTGCGCGCGCTGCTGGTCTTGAGCGCAGCGCTGTTTGTCCTGACCTTTGCTTTGCCCTACTCCACCACCATCCGCTTGGGGGCTGCCGTTTCCATGCCCATTGCAATCACGGCACTGACGATGGGCTACTGGCGCTGGTGGAAGGGCGCCAAGTTTGCGCGGTTCTACTGCCTGGCGTGGTCGGCCATCCTGATTGGCCTGTCGGTACTCAATGCGAGCAAGCTGGGTTGGCTGCCAATCAACATGTGGACCGAGAACGCCTCGCAAATCGGTATCGTGATGCTGGTCGTGCTGCTGTCGTTCACGCTGGCCGACCGGATCAACACCGACCGCACGCTGCGGATCAACGCACAGGCCGTTGCCCTGGGTCATGAGCGCAAAGCCCGCGCCAGCCAGCACGCACTCATTCTGGCTAAGGAGCGCGCCAACCGGGAACTGGAGGCACGCGTGGAGTCCCGAACCACAGACCTCAACACCACACTGGCGCAACTCAAGATCGCCAACGACCAGTTGTTCGCCTTGTCAACCACGGACGGGCTGACGCAAATTGCCAATCGAACCTGCTTCGACGCGGCCATGGTGGTGGAGTTGCGTCGCGCCCAACGATTGAGCGTGCCACTGACCGTCATCCTGTTCGACATAGACCACTTCAAACGCATCAACGACACCTATGGCCACCCGGCCGGTGACGCCTGCCTGCGCACCCTGACCGAGCGCTTGCGCCCACGCATACACCGCGCCGGCGACATTCTGGCCCGCTATGGTGGTGAGGAGTTTGTCATCGCCCTCATTGGCGTCGAAGCAGAACAATCAGCCGCGCTGGCAGAAGAATTTCGTTCCTCCATCGAATCCATGGTGGTCTCGTTCGACAACCTACCCTTACGCTTGACTGCCAGTTTTGGACTGGTGTCCGCGGTGCCGCGGCCCGACAGCCAGGTACTGGACTATGTGTCTGCGGCCGATCGGGCCCTGTATGTAGCCAAGAACGAAGGGCGCAACTGCGTGCGCATCGGCACGCTGACTACCGCAGCAATTTAAGCCTGGTGGTGGTAGTCCGCCACCTGGAACACTGCCACCGCCTCTTTCATACGGTCCGCCTGCTCACGCAGACTCTCGGCGGCGGCGGCGCTTTCCTCGACCAGCGCTGCATTCTGCTGCGTCATTTGGTCCAGGTCACCAATGGACTGGTTCACACCGGCAATGCCCGTGCTCTGTTCATTGGCGGCCGCCGTGATCTCGCTAATGACATCGGCCACCCGGCGCACCGACTGGACAATCTCTTCCATGGTGGCGCCCGCATCGGTCACCAGCCGGGTGCCTGACTCGACTTTTTCCACCGAGGTATCAATCAGCCCCTTGATCTCTTTGGCGGCTGCGGCACTGCGCTGCGCCAGGCTGCGCACTTCGCTTGCCACAACCGCAAAACCGCGGCCCTGCTCGCCGGCCCGCGCGGCCTCCACGGCAGCGTTGAGGGCCAGGATGTTGGTCTGGAACGCGATGCCGTCAATCACCCCGATGATGTCGGCAATTTTCTTGCTGCTGGCATCGATCTCCTGCATGGTGGTCACCACCTGGGTCACCACCGTACCGCCCCGCTGCGCCACGTTGGAGGCGCTGGCGGCCAGGGCACTGGCCTGGCGAGAATTTTCGGTGCTGTGCTGCACGGTGACGGTCAGCGCATCCATACTGGACGCCGTGGACTGCAAGTTGCTTGACGTTTGCTCGGTTCTCTGGGCCAGGTCGTTGTTGCCTTGGGCGATCTCGGCACTGGCGGTGGCAATGTTGTCGGTGCTCATGCGCACCTGGGCCACCATGCGGCCCAGCGAATCGTTCATGGTCGCCAGCGAACGCAGCAGGCTGCCAAACTCATCTTCGCGCTGGGTGCTGATGCTGGAACTCAAGTCACCTTGTGCAATGCGTGCGGCCAAGGCGTTGGCCTGGTCCAGGGGGTCGCGGATGGATCGCACCAACCAACCGGTGCCCACCGTAATGAGCACCACCACGACTACCAGCCCCACGACAATACCAACACTATTGCTTTGTCGACGGCTCTCGGTCTGGGCCTGCACATCGACAACGTGCTGCTCCTGCATTTTGACCAATTCCTTTTGCGCCCCTACATACAGGCCCATCGCCGGCAGGTACTGGGTGTTCAGGATCTTCAAGGCTTCCTCCGCATTGCCGTCCGAGCGCGCCTTGCGGGCCTTTTCACGCAGCTCAATCACGGGTTTGCGCAGATCGGCAATCTTCGCCAACTGCGCGCGATCCGCATCCGTGATGGGCATGGATTCGAGTTTTTTCTGCAGAACCGTGATTTGGTCACTGGTAGCGGTCACCGCGTCTTTGAACGCTGCGGCAACGCCCGGCTCGCCGCTCAGAATGATGGCCGTATTGCGCACCGCATTGGTCTCGGTCAATCCATTCCATTGGGTCGTTACATGCACCAGTTGCGAAGCAACGTCCAGACGCACCCGCCCCTCTGCCAGTATTCCCGCACTACGCGCCAGGCCCACGCCAGCAATCGTGGTCAGCAAGGCCAGCACCATCACGATGAAGACCCACAACTTCGTGGCAATTTTGAGGCGACCGAGTTGTTCCATGGGGTTTTTCTCCTGCGTTATACCGGCATGGCCAGTTGTGTTTTGCCTAGAATAACACCATGCGCCGCCGCCGCACAAGCACTACCGAAGTTTGACCACGCCTTGCGCCAGGACATGGCTCAAGCGTGCTTGCGTGGTGTACTGGGGTGCAATCTCTGCCAGCGGCAAGAGCACAAACGCCCGCTGCCACATGCGGGGGTGGGGAATGGTCAGCACTGCACTGCTGATATGACCATCACCGTACAACAGGATGTCCAGGTCCAGCGTGCGGGGCGCATTGCGGTAAGGCCGTTCGCGACCAGCCGCCTGCTCAATCCTATGCAAGCACACCAGGAGTTCTGGCGCCGTCAGCTGGGACTGCAACTGCACCACAGCATTGATGTAATCCGGCCCGCTGGAGTCAACAGGGGCTGAACGATACAGCGATGACTGGCTCGCGAGCGAGACTCCCTCTACAAGACCCAATTGCCGTATGGCCTCCTTCAGCGTGCCAGCGGCGTCACCCAGATTGGCGCCCAGGCCAACATAGGCGGTCACCGGCTCGCGCATCTGCGCCAACCTAGTTGCCAGAATCACCCGCGCCGTCCGCACCACCTGCTCCCTTGGCAGCACCGCTACGTCTACGGCGGCGGCGCTTGCGTGGTGCGTCTCCTGCATCACCCTCGCCTGGTGCCCCCACAAAGCCGGCCGCAACGGCCGTGTCGGATGGATGCGGCGTCTGGGCCGACAGGGCGCCATCAGCTGCCGGTGCCTCGGCCCGCGGTACACGGTGCACACGCGGCGCGTGCTTGCGCTTTTGCTGTTCTTCGCGCACCTGATCCACCAAATCCTCGCGCAGGTTGTCGTCGGCCATGCTGAACTCCTGCCACCAGTCAGCCAGCATTTCGTCCACCTCACCAATGTCGGCGCGCAAGCGCATGAAGTCAAACGCCGCCCGGAATCGCGGCTGATCCACCATGCCAAAAGGCGTGCTGCCAACGCGCTTCTCAAAGCGCGGTTGCATGACCCAGATTTCACGCATATCGCCGGCCAGTTTGCCGCCGCCCGAGACATCGCCAATGCGGGCATGGAACACGTCGTCTATTGCATCCATCAGTGCCGGGTGCGAATGCTGGTGCTGTTCCAATCGGCGTGCCCAGCCGTCGCGTACATCGGCCCACAGCACGCAGGCCAGCAGAAAGCTCGGAGCCACCGGCTTACCCTCGCCGACCCGGCGATCCGTGTCCTTGAGCGCGGCATTGACAAAGGGTTGCTCGGCGCGCTCCACCACCACGTCCAGCAGCGGGTAGATGCCGCTTGCCATGCCCAGTTTTTTCAGCTGCTCGATGGACGCCAATGCATGCCCGGTCTGCAACAGCTTGAGCATTTCATCAAACAGGCGGCTCTGTGGCACATCGGCCAGCAGCCCCTGCGACTTGACCAAGGGCGCGGCCGTTTTGGCCTCCAGCGCAAAGCCCAGCGGGCTCAACTTGGCGGCAAAGCGCACGGCGCGGATGATGCGCACCGGGTCTTCCCGGTAACGCGCCGCCGGGTCCCCAATCATGCGAATGACACGGTTTTTGACATCCTTAAAACCATTGTGGTAGTCCACCACCACCTGCGTTTGGGGGTCGTAGTACATGGCGTTGATGGTGAAGTCGCGGCGCACCGCGTCTTCTTCCTGCGGGCCCCAGACGTTGTCACGCAACACGCGGCCGGTCGAGTCCACGGCGTGTTTCATGCCGGCCAGCTCGCTCTTGCTGGTCTTCTCGTTGCCCGCCACCTGTTCGGCCGCGGCATTGTCCAGGTAGGCTCGGAAGGTGGAGACTTCAATCACCTCATGCTCGCGCCCACGGCCATAGACCACGTGCACGATGCGAAAGCGCCGCCCGATGATGAAGGCGCGCCGAAACAGGCCCTTGACCTGCTCGGGCGTGGCGTTGGTGGCCACGTCAAAATCCTTGGGCCGCAAACCGACCAGCAGGTCACGCACCGCGCCGCCCACCACATAGGCTTCAAAGCCCGCAGCGTGCAGCGTGCGAACCACGTTGATGGCCCGCTCGTCCACCAGGTTGGGGTCTATGCCGTGCACCTCGACCGGCACGTCCACCCGTTTGCCAAATTTGGGGCTCTTGCGGGCAAGTGCGGCGGGCGATTTGCCCAGTAGTTTGTCTATAAATTTTTTGATCATTTTTTCTCTTGCGGGACAGTCCGCCGCCACGCAGTGGCCAGCTCAGTCCTCAAAACAGGTCAAGTATGCGCCATCCGCGCTCCCGGGCCAGCGCCCGTAGTCGGTCATCAGGGTTGGTTGCCACCGCCACGTCGGCCCGCTCCAGCAGTGGCAGATCGTTCATGGAATCAGAATAGAACGTGGTGTGCACGTCACCCCAGTCCTGACCACGCATTCTCAACCACTGCTCAACCCGCGTGACCTTGCCTTCGCGAAACGAGGGCACGCCGCGTATGCCGCCGGTGAACCAGCCCGTGCCACCCACTGAGGTGTCGCGCTCAAGCTCCACGGCAATCAGTTCGTCAACGCCAAACGCTGTTGCAATGGGCCGGGTCACAAATTCATTGGTCGCCGTCACAATGACAACCAGATCGCCCGCACGCTGGTGTGCACGGACCAGCTCCAGCGCCGACTCTCTCAAGGAATTCTGGACGATAGCCCTCATGAAATCAGCATGTGCTGCTATTGATTCAGTAGCACCACGTTGACAAATGGATTGGGTCGCAAAACGCACGTAGTCGTGCACATCGAGCGTGCCGGCCTGGTATTGGGCATAAAACGCATCGTTCTGGCGCTTGAAGGCTACCGGGTCCACCCAGCCCCGCTGGATGGTGAACTCACCCCAGGCATGGTCCGAATCGATCGGAATCAACGTATGGTCCAGGTCAAAGAGAGCGATTCGAGTCATCAATTGTTGTCCATCATGGATTTGATCAGCGGTATGGTGATCGCCCGCTTGGTTTGCAAGGCATAGCCATCGAGCAGCTCCAACAACTCCATCAGGCTGCCCAGATCCCTGCTGAAGCGGGTGAGCATGAAATCCATGACGTCGTCGCCGAGAAAGACCCCCCGTGCATCGGCAGCCTGACGCAGGACGGCCCGGCGCTCGGGCTCACTCAGAGGCTGCAGGCTGAACACATGGCCCCAACCCAGGCGCGTGCGCAAATCGTCGCGCAGCTTGAGCTCCACCGGCGCATACTCACCGGCAGCCAGCACCGGACGCTGATGGGTCTGGGCATTCACAAACCAGTTGAACGCGGTGTGCTGCTGGGCGGCGGTATACAAGTGGACATCATCCAGCACCACCGCGGCCCACGACTCATTGAACTCCGGCGCCTCGTGCACCGACGCGTCCAGCCAGCCCACGCGGCCACCCTGCTCCCGCAGCGCCTCGCGCGCGCCTTTGAGTAAATGGCTTTTGCCACTGCCCGTCGGACCCCAGAAATAGGTGGGCACGGGCGAACGCGTCGCCACATGGTTGCTGGAGTTGGACTTGGCGCCTACCCACATTTCCATGTGGCGCAGGACCGCCGCGTTCGGGCCAGCGCAAAAATTGGCAAGGGTGGGGCCTGCGGAGAGGCCAATGTCGAGCGCAATTTGTTTCATGCGTGTCGATCAGCCCTGGTAAAGACGACTGGACAAGTACCCGGTCCGGATACGGCGCGCCGCGACGAGCAGCACGGCGCTGACGGGTAGCGCAATCAGCACACCGACAAAACCAAACAATTGCCCAAAAGCCAGCAACGCAAAAATGACGGCCAGCGGGTGCAGCCCAATGCGCTCGCCCACCAGGCGCGGGGTCAGAAAGAAACTCTCAACCACCTGGCCAAGACCATACACCGTGGCCACCATGGCCACCGTATAGCCAAGCCCCGATTCGGCGGAGAACTCCAGAAGGCCCGCCAGCGCCGCCAGGACCATACCAACTCCAAAGCCGAGATAGGGCACAAAAATCGCCAGGCCGGTAAAAATGCCAATTGGCAGCGCGAGGTCCAGTCCGAACAGGCCCAGCCCAACGCTATAGAAGACCGCCAGAATCAGCATCACCAGCAACTGACCCCGCAGGTACTGCCCCAACACCGCATCGGCTTCGGCCATGAAACTATCGGTCGCAGCGCGAAGACGCGGTGGAATCAGATGCCGCAATTGCTGGACAAAGTGGTCCCATTCCATCAACAGGTAAAAAAGCGCCACAGGAATCAGTATGGCGTTGCCTACTAGTGACAACGCGACACTACCGCCCAATTTGAGCGATGCAAGGACCGAACCGACAATGTCTTCCATGTTGCCGCTCAGGTGTGTCACAGCAAAGGCCTTGACACTGGCGACGTTCAGCGTGATGTGGATGCCCCATTGCGCCAGCCAGGACTTGAGCGAGTTGTTCAAGCCCTCCAGCAACAAGGGCAATTGTTCGCGCAACAGCGGAAGCTCTTTGGCCATGATGGGAACCATCAGCAGCAGTATTGCCAACAGCGCCACCAGAAATAGTAGTTCCACCAGCACCACAGCCAGCAGTCGGGGAATCCGGCCGCGACCGACATCGTCCAGCCAGTCCACCAGTGGTGTCAGGGCGTACGCCAGCACGGCCGCCACGACAAACGGCGTCAGCACGGGCGCTAACAACCACAACACACCGGCCAGCAGGACAGCGATCAGGCTCCAGGCAACAAAAGTTTTTTGGGGAGGGGTGAATTGCATACAGAAACGCGAGGGCGAACCCTTAAAATCTAGCCAAATTCTATCGGGCTCAGTTCAAGCAGCCTTTGTACGCCAATTCACATGACCCAAACAAGCTCCCCCACCCCCCTGTCCTACAAAGATGCCGGTGTTGATATTGTCGCCGGCGACGCGCTGGTCGAGCGGATCAAGCCCCTGGCCAAGAAGACCATGCGCGAAGGCGTGCTGGCTGGCATCGGGGGCTTTGGAGCGTTGTTCGAAGTGCCCAAACGGTACAAGGAACCCGTGCTGGTGAGCGGGACCGACGGCGTAGGCACCAAACTTAAGCTGGCCTTTGAGTGGAATATGCATGACACCGTGGGCATTGATCTGGTGGCCATGAGCGTCAACGACGTGCTGGTGCAAGGGGCCGAACCCCTGTTCTTTCTGGACTACTTTGCCTGCGGCAAGCTCGACGTGGATACGGCGGCTGCGGTAATTGGCGGTATCGCCAAGGGCTGTGAGCTTTCGGGCTGCGCCTTGATTGGCGGCGAAACGGCTGAGATGCCCGGCATGTACCCTGCTGGCGAATACGATCTGGCCGGCTTCGCCGTTGGTGCGGTCGAAAAGTCAAAAATTCTGACGGGCGCAACGGTGCAACCTGGCGACGCTGTGCTCGGTCTGGCCAGCTATGGTGTGCACTCCAATGGCTTTAGCCTGGTGCGCAAGTGCATCGACCGCGCTGAAGCTGCCGGCACGCTCCCCGCCACCCTGGACGGCAAGCCGTTCAAGCAGGCCATCATGGAACCCACCCGTCTGTACGTGAAGAACGTGCTGGCTGCACTGGCCGCCCACCCGATCAAAGCCCTGGCCCACATCACCGGTGGCGGGTTGCTGGAAAATATCCCCCGCGTGCTGCCCGAAGGCATGGCCGCCCATCTGAACAAGGGCAGCTGGCCCCAGACCGAGCTCTTCGCATGGCTACAGAAAACGGCAGGTATTGACGACATCGAAATGAACCGGACATTCAACAACGGAATTGGCATGGTCGTGGTGATTGACGCAGCCAGCGCCAGTGCCTGTGCGGACACGCTGCGCGCCGCAGGTGAGACTGTTTACGCCATCGGGACGATTGCTGTCGCCGGAGACACCCCACAGGTTGTCGTGGCCTGAGAAGCCAGGACGCCACGGTGTGGCGTCTTGCCGTTTCTGCCCGTTGCTAGTGAATTTATAGCTGCAAACTCCCGTATCGACTGGACTTCCGGCACCTTTTGATCCAGAATCCGCCCATCTGTTGGTGACAAGGTGGGTCTTCATGCCGGTAATCGCAGTGATCAACCGCAAGGGTGGCAGTGGCAAGAGCACCATGGCCACCCATTTGGCTGCATGGCTGGCCCGCCAGGGTGCTGCGGTCATGCTGGGCGATGTTGATCGCCAACAATCCACCCGCGCTTGGCTCAAACGCCGCGATCCCCGGTTGCCCGCCATCGCTCCCTGGACCATCGACCAAAGGAACGTGCTCAAAGTGCCTTCGGGAGTCACGCACGTCGTGCTGGACACACCGGGTGGTCTGCACGGCTTTGAATTGGCAAAGGTGATCATGGGCGCACATGCGGTGGTCATCCCGGTATGCAACTCCATTTTTGACCGTGAGTCGGCGAGTGCATGCATAGCCGAACTGATGGCATTGCCCCGCCTGGCCACCGGCCGCTGCAAATTGGGCGTGGTCGGCATGCGCGTCGATGCCAGAACACATGCCGCCCAAACCCTCCGTGAGTGGGCCGATGCGCTCCATGTGCCATTTCTCGGCGTTTTGCGCGAAACACAAGCCTATGTGCGCAGCCTGGACAGCGGCCAAACCATTTTCGACCTGCGCGGCGCTGGCACCAAACCCGATCTTGCCCAGTGGGAACCCATTTTGGCGTGGCTACAACGTGTCACCCAATTGCTCCCACACGCAATGGTTGCCACCCCAACGCCTGGGGACCTGCGGCCCGACCAAGGAAACGTTGCATGGCCCGCGGCCACCAGCCACAGCCCCGGTCCACCGGGGGAACGCATCCAGTCTCCGAGACCCGCCAGTCTGATGCCGGCGCAAGAATCCTTGGTACACGGTAGTCGGCTGTCGGTTTTTTCCCCTTCACCGCCCATGGCGCACAGTGCTGCCAACACCCTGCCGTTGACGCGACCGGGTCGTGAAGTGCACAAACTGGACGCTCCGAATTTCCTGCTGCGCCACTAGACGCGCCGAAAAACGACCTCGCTCGGCACAGTCCGTGTAGCAGCGCTTATGTCCTAAAATGATCGAATCTCGTCCAGATTCGCGTGGTTCGCGTACTTCATCCCAGTAAAAATAAAGGCTTCAACCTCCATAATTGGGAAAGCCAACCATGAATACCTGTCTGATAGTGATCGATGTCCAAGAATCTTTTCGACACCGCCCGTTCTTTACGGAGCGGGACCTGCCCGCCTACTTGGCCGCCCAAAACGCGCTGATCGAAGGCTGCGTGCAGCACGGTGTGCCGGTGGTGCGCATTTTTCACACCAGCGGCCCTCGCGCGGCCGACAATCCGTTTGCGCCCGAATCCGGCCAGATTCGCCCTTTGCAGGGACTGGTGGACTTTGACGCCGCCGCCACGTTCACCAAGAACCGCCACAGCGCGCTGGTGGGCACCGGCCTGGATGTCTGGCTGACCAGCAACAGCATTCAACGCCTCATCATCAGCGGAATTCGTACCGAACAGTGCTGCGAGACCACCACCCGCCACGCCTCCGACTTGGGTTGGAGTGTGGACTTTGTGCCCGACGCCACCCTGACCTTTGACATGGTTCAGCCCGATGGTCGCATCCTGGCCGCCACCGACATCGTGACCCGCACCGCCACGGTGTTGGAGGGCCGTTTCGCCACGCTGTGCAGCGTGCCACAGGCACTTGAACGCGCATGCCCCAGCCCCTGATTCGCGTTGCGTTCGTTTTGCTCCCCAACAGCCTTGCATTGGACTGGGCGGGCCCGGCCGAGGCCCTGCGCATCGCCAACCAGCTGCTGCGCAGCCAGGGCCAGCCCGAGCGCTTTGCGCTTGAGTTCGTCGGGCCCAATCCGCAGGTCGTAAGTTCGGTCGGCCTGCAGCTGGCCGGTCTGCTGCCATTACCCACGCCGCCCAACGCTCCACAGGCTCCCGATCTGCGACCGCTCTGGGTGGTGCTGATAGGCATGCCGGGTCAACGGATTCCGATTGACGAGCCCTCCACCGAGGCACTGCTGCACTGGCTGCGCGGCCTGCGCCTGGCCGCCGGGCAGGTGGAACTGGTCACCATCTGCGCTGGATCGGTGCTGGCCGCGCACGCCGGCCTGCTGGCTGGGCGGCGGGCCACCACCCACCACCAGCATCTGGACGAGTTACAACAGGTGGAGCCGCGCTGCGACGTGGTGGCCAACCGGGTGTTCGTAGAAGACGCGCCCGTATACAGCAGCGCCGGGGTCACGACTGGCATTGATCTGGTCTTGCACCGCATCAGCGCCATGTGTGGCCCGGCGCTGGCTGCACAAGTGGCACAAACGATGGTGGTGGCGCTGCGCCGTGGCCCGAACGACCCTGAGTTGTCACCCTTTCTGGCCTACCGCGCGCACCTGCACCCGGCCCTGCATCGGGTACAGGACGCCGTCAGCCATTCGCCCGATACCAGTTGGACAGTTCCCGCCATGGCCGAGATCGCCCATACCTCACCACGCCACCTGACACGGCTGTTTCTGGAGCACGTTGGAGTTGCCCCCTTGCAATACTTGCGCCGTATTCGGCTGGCCGTGGCCCAAACCGCCTTGCAGTCTGGTCGCAACGTGACCCAGGCCGCAGAGATGGCAGGATTCAGTTCCGATACCCAGTTGCGCCGTGCCTGGCACCAGTTTGCCCAAAGTGGCACGCCCTCAGGTCACCCATAGCATGGGACCACGCGTGGCTCGCCCCTGGGGTGGCGCCTTCGTTTTCTTCGCCCAGACGCGACTCGTCAAAACAGGTGTGGAATTTTCAGGCGCAATGCCTAGACTTGAGGTATCGGACCCGCTTGGCCCGAAACCGGAGAAGAGCATGTTGCACGACTACCATACCCACTTCAAGCCTGTCGCCCTTGCCTTTGCAATCATCATGACCTTGGTCATCAACGGTTCCATGCTGATGCGCCTCGACGCGATGGCCCGGGAATCGGCCATGCAAATTACCTTGCCAACAGTTACCGTATTTGGAGTGAGCGTTACGCTGCCATCGGTCACCGTAGTTGGCCATTAGGCTTGGTGCAACCGGCGCCAAATGGCTGAGGGCCGCCGAGGGTCTAAACCTCGCCGCGTACCATCCGCAGCAAACGCCCCAAAACGGCTGCACCATCTGCTCGCAGACCATTGTGTTCATACTCGTTGGTAACCCAGAGCCTGACATTCGGAACCAGCGCTGCCGTTTCCTCTGAGAACTCACGGTGCACGTACATGTCGTCGGAGTACACGACCGCCGCCACCGGCACGGTGTTTTGCTGCAATCGCCCAACGTCGTAAAGGGCAGGCCACGCGTCTGTATCCGCCAAAAGCTCCGCTGCCGCCCTGAGTGGTTGCAACTGCGTGTAGGCGTCGAACATCCACGGGTAGATCATCTCACCGGTAAACATCACTGGGGCAGGACCTTGCAGCGCAAACTCGGGAAACTCGGCCTGCAAACGGTGGGCCGACCACTGGCTGGCTGCACCCTGGGTATAGCAGGCCTCGTGCAACAGCGAATAGATCGGGTTCGTATCAAAGGTTTGCATGTGCTCCAGATGGAACAGAAAATTCCATTGCAGGTCAACGCCCCCATCACTGCGTGTCACGAAGGCCTCCTCCAGCAAATAGTGAACCGACTCAAAGCCGTCACTCATGCCAAACTGCAGCCCCAATTGCAGAAACCGCTGCGCAGTCAGTTGAGCGCCACTGGGCAATCGCACGTTGTGTTGCAACAAATGGTCAATGATCTGGCGAACCCTCTCCACGTCGCCAGGGTAGCGCTGGTAGTACACGCGATTCTTGGCCAGCACACGTCGGTAGGTGGCTCTATACACATCATCTGCCGGGCGGAACAGTGACGGAATGCCACCGGTGATCAGCACTTCCTTGAGCCCTTCGGGTGCCGCGCTAAGGTACCGCAGGGCACAAAATCCGCCATAACTTTGCCCCAGAATGCTCCAGGGCGTGTGACCGGTCAGCTGCTGGCGAATAGCCTCCGCATCGCGCACGATGTTGTCTGCACGGAAGTGCATCAGGTAGTCGGCCTGTGCCAGGGCATCGGTGAAGCCCGCCAGTGCCTGGGTCGTCACCGGTGTGGAACGCCCGGTACCCCGTTGATCCAGCAACAACACCCGGTAATCTTGCAGCGCGCGGCCCAACCACCCACTATTACTGCTGGGCCGCGGCGCACCCGACCCCGGACCACCCTGGAAGTACACCAAATACGGCTGGCTCGCATCTTCCTTGCCGGGGGCGATCACTTCGCGGGCATACACGCTGATGGCCTGTGCAGGATTGGAATAGTCCAGGGGTAGTTCAAAACTGTGATCGCGCAGGATCAGTCCCGGGATGCGGTGGGTGGCGTGCAACATGTTTAGTGTCCCGTGATTTCCCTGAAAAACGCGTCAGGCGACGGTTTGCGCTGCAGGAACGCCTCCACCAGCTCAGACGGAGCACGCTCGCCACCGCGCTCCAAAATCAGCTTGCGGTAGCGTGCGCCCACCTGGGTATCCATCACGTTGGAACCATAGGCCGAACGCATGTCCAGTGCCACGACTTCCGACCACATATAGCCGTAATAGCCCGCTTGGTAGCCACCCATTACGTGGCCAAATGCGGCAGGTACCAAGGTACCGGCTTCATAACCCAGTGGAGTCTTGCCTTCCAGAGCGATCCAGGTCTGCATGGGATCCACCACCATCGACGTGTGCAAGGCCATGTCCCACGCCGCATAGAGGCGCTGGCGCCCATATTGAATGCCTTTGCCAAAAGCCCGTGAAGCGTTCATGCGCTCGATCAGCGTGACATCAATTGGCTTGCAGGTCGGGCACACCTGCGAAAACAAGGCGAGGGACTCAGGCCTGCGCGACCACTCTTCATACATCTGCGAAGGCGCTTCGACAAAGTCCCGCTTGACGCCGGTACCGGCGTTGAGCACATAGCGGGTGCG
Organism: uncultured beta proteobacterium; assembly: GCA_903853895.1. Taxonomy (GTDB): domain Bacteria; phylum Pseudomonadota; class Gammaproteobacteria; order Burkholderiales; family Burkholderiaceae_C; genus Allorhodoferax. The sequence goes on from CAINUX010000254.1 coordinate 20,630, forward strand.
CGACAGCACCCCGTGCATGATGTGGCCAAATTCGTGGAACAGTGTCTCGAGTTCGTTCTGGTCAAAGCCGTCCCGGCTGAAGTTCGTTACCAGCACAGACACCGGCGTGCGCCCGCCCGCCAACGATACGCCTCGAACCGGAAATGCCGCGGCGTGCTTGTATTTGCCATCGCGCGGAAACAGGTCAAGATAGAAACTCGAAAGGTACTTGCCACTGGCGCTGTCAAACACATCGTAGCCACGCACATCGGACTGCCAGACCGGCAAATCCTTGTTGGGTTTGAACTGCACACCGTACAGGGTGCTGGTCACCTTCATCATCCAGTCAATCGTGGGATCGGTCGGAAACTGAATGCGAACGGCGTTCTGGTCCACGCTATAGCGCTGCTTCTTCAGACGCTGCTGGTAAAACAATACATCCCAACGCTTGAGGCTGGCATCCTTATCAGCAGTGAAAGCGACTTTCTCGGCGCGCAACTCGGCGAGTTCCCTTCGTTCCAGCGCCTCGACCTTGCCATGCACTTCGTCGAGGAATCGCGTCACTGCAGCGGCCGAGCCCGCCATCTTGCGCTTGATAGTCCAGTCCGCATAACTGGCGTCGCCCATCAACTGCGCCAGCTCCAGCCGCAGCTTCACCGCTTCGTCCAGCAGCGTCAAATTGGGTTGACCGCCACGGCTCTGAAATGCGCTCCAGTAGGCCTTGCGGGTGCTCTCCACCTGCACGTTACCCATGATGGCCTCGTATTCCGGGTAGTCCAGGCCAAACACAAAATTGCCTTCGCCATCGCGTGCCCGATTGCTCAGCACCCCGGGTAAAACCCCCTGCAAGGCAGCTTCAGAAAAGGCCAGCTTGGTTGTAACGTCGCGCACATTGCGGGAGAAGTCCTGGGAGAGCTTGTCCAGTCGTTCAAAAATGGCCTTGGCCCGCTCGCGTTTGGCCGCCGGCAGGCTTACACCACGCTCTTCAAAGTCATCCAGAATGCTTTGCCGCGCCATGGTGTCGATCGGATCGGTCGTGCGCAGCGCCTTGACCCGCTGGAACAAAGCTTCGCTTTGCAGGTATTCATTGGGCAGGGCAGACAGCAGCAGGTCACAGGCCTCGGCGGCCTTGCGCACCTCGGGGTCCGGACTGGTTTCGGACAACAATCCGATGGGCCCGCCAATGTCCTGCAAGCCCATGTCCAACACATTCCAGGCGTGCAAGACCGTCTTCACGTTGACGCTCTGTAGTGGCAAGGCCTTGAGCTTGGCCACGCGCTGACGTGCCTGGGCAATGCTCTTGTCGCACAGCTGGGGAATCTGCGCCGCAGTGGGTTGCGCGATCACTCCGCGTTGTGCGGCCAGAGCATGGGGTAAGAAACAAACGGCAAGGGCCGCGAGCGCTGTGGTGTGAAGCTTCATGGACAATCCTGAAATCGGGTTGAGTGTGGACTGGCCGGGTTGATCCGGCACGACCGCAACAGCCTTTTGGGTGCGCGGGCTGCGGGATTATAGGCAGCGACCTGTCGCCCTCAGGATCGCCGCAACGCGTCCACCCAATCCGCAATGGCATCCAGATTGACACGGTCATCGGCGTGCACCAGATAGCACTCCAGATCCGCCAGAGCCTGCTCAATGTGGCCTAACTCGGCATGGGCAAGGCCACGGTCGCGGTACTCAGGCCACGATTCGGGCAACAGCACGACCAGACGCTCCTGCACCGCCAGCAGACGCGCCCAATCGCTTTGAGCCTTGTGAATCTCTTTCAGGTTGCGCAGCATGCGGGCAATGATCTCGCGCGAAGGTGCCGTTTGCAGGTACAGGCCCAACGGCGTCTCCAGTTCGTCCACCAAGCCGCTGCGCTTGCGGTAGGGCTCCAACCGCTCAGACAACTCTTCCCGGCTGAGCGACTTTCCGCTCAAAGGGTCAATCACGACCTGCCCCATCGGCAGATTCACCTTGACCAGAAAGTGCCCGGGGAACCCAACCCCGCGCACGGCCAAACCGAGGCCTTGGGCCAGCTCCATCCACAGCACTGCCAAGGCAATGGGGATGCCACGGCGGCTCTGCAGCAGGCGATGAATGAAACTGTTGTCGGGGTCGTAAAAGTCGTTGACGTTGCCAGCAAAAGCCAAGTCATGGAAGAAGAACTGGTTCAGGATGCGCAGCTTTTGCACCGGACCGCTGTCACTTGCCAGCCGTCGCCGCACGCGTTCCAACAGCTGGTCGACATCGCCCAAAACCGTCTGCACGTCCAATTCCGGATACTCGTCCTGGCCCAGGCTGACTGCGGCCTCAAACAGCGCAAAGTCGCCGTCGCTGCCGACCAGGGATGCAAAGTATTCAAGGGGCGTGGGCTGGTCAAAGGACAGGTTCATGGCGTCAAGACATCCTGAAATCAGCGCCGCAACAGCTGCCGTACCTTCACACCAGTGGCCCATATTGCTGCAAAATAGATAGCAATAGACCCAGATATCAAGAGGGCTAGAAGCCCTATTCGCTTAAGCTTTTCGGCCTTGAGGGCAAGCCATGGAAAGGCGCCATTGGCCCACATCAGAAACACCGCCAACAGGGCACTGGCCGCAATAACCTGCAACCCGAAGCGCGCCCAGCCGGGTCGTGGCACATAGGTGCCACTGCGCACCAGCCCCACCAGCAACCACAAGGCATTGACCATGGCACCGACACCAATTGCCAGGGCCAGACCGGCATGCGCCAGCATCGGCACGAACAGCAGATTCAGACCTTGGGTAATGACCAGCACCGCGATACCGATCAGGGCTGGCGTGCGGATGTTCTGACTCGCAAAATAGCCCGGCGTCAGCACCTTGATGGCAACCAGGCCCAGCAGACCCGCGCCGTAACCCATCAGCGCGGCGCTGGTCTGCACCACATCCGCATCAGCGTATTTGCCATTGTGGAAGATCACTGCTACCAGGGGCTGCGCAAAGGTGATCAGAGCTACTGCGCTGGGCACGGCCATCAGCACCACCAGACGCAAGCCCCAGTCAATCATCTCGGAAAACCTGTCGGCGTCGTTGGCGGCTTTAGCTGCCGCGAGTTGCGGCATCAGCACCACGCCCAGTGCCACGCCCAGCATGGCCGTAGGAAACTCCATCAGCAAACTAGCACTGGTAAGCCAGGATACTGAACCAACGGCCAAGTGCGAAGCAATTTGCGTGTTGATAATCAGTGAAATCTGGGCGACGCTAACACCGAGCAAGGCCGGCCCCATGAGATGCACGATGCGTTTGGTAGCAGGTTGCGCCCACGCCGCGCGGGCTGCTGCAATATTGAGCCGGATCTTCGGAGCCAAGCCCATGCGCCACATGGCCAGCAGGATGGCCCCAAGCTGCAACAATCCGCCCAGCATCACACCCACTGCCATGGCGTAAATCGGCTCAATACCCAACTGCTGGAACCACGGAGCACCCTGCCAGGCCGCCAGAATCATGGCCACATTGAGCAACACGGGAGTCGCGGCCGGAATGGCAAAATTTTTCCAGGTGTTAAGCACCCCCGCCCCCAGAGCAACCAGCGACATACAGGCGATGTAGGGGAACATCCAGCGTGTCATCAGCACCGCAGCGTCAAAACCCTCGGGCTTCAAGCCGCTGGCCAGCAAATAGACCAGGATGGGCGCACCCGCGACGCCAACTACACAGGTCAGCAAGAGTGCCATGGTAAGCAGGGTCGCAACGGAATTGATCAGCGCGTGGGTGGCCTCCTCGCCATCCGTCTCTTTGCTGCCGGCCAGCACCGGTACAAAGGCCTGGCTGAAGGCACCCTCTGCAAACATGCGGCGCAGCATATTGGGAATGCGAAACGCCACCCAAAAGGCGTCGGTCATGGCGCTTACGCCAAAGGTGGACGCCATCAGCAAATCGCGCACCAGCCCGGTGATGCGCGACGCCAGGGTCAGCAGCGATACGATGGAGGCAGATTTGATGAGGCTCACGGGGGCGAGTGTAGCCCGCAGCGCCTTGAATTTCACCCTCATAAGTCATCCCCACTCTATCCACTCCCCTCGGCCTTGGCCGTAATTCCGTATTCGGCGCAACAAAAACAATCCGGCTGTTCAACAGCTCCCCCTCGCCCGACGGGGGAGAAGGGGCTGGGGAAGTGGGGAGTCAAAAACGGCAGAAGTGCTACAATTGCGGGCTTTGCTGGCATCATCCTCAGACACAAGGAACTATTACTATGGCATCTACAAAACCCAAGAAAAAGAACCCACGCCTGGCGTCGGGCCGTAAACGCGTCCGTCAGGACGTCAAAATCAATGCAGCAAACACTTCTTTGCGTTCCAAGTACCGTACTGCGGTCAAAAACGTTGAGAAGGCAGTTCTGGCCGGTGACAAGACCAAGGCCACTGAACTGTTTGCGAAGATGCAAGCCGTGGTTGACACCGTGGCCGACAAGGGCATCTTCCATAAGAATAAGGCAGCTCGCGACAAGAGCCGTCTGTCGACCAAGGTGAAAGCCCTGGCCGTCGCAGCTTAAACCTGCAGCCTAAAATTTAGGCACATCGCACAGACCTTTCGGGGTCTGCCGTTTGCACCGGGTGCGCTGCCAGCAAAGCAAAAAAGCCGTTCGATTGAACGGCTTTTTTGTTGGCTTCAAGAATGCGAATGCCGGTGGTGGATGTCCGGGAAGTGCGCATGCCGGTGTTGCAGCGGTACGTGCTGGTGCATATGCGCATGCGGCTCTGATCCGTCCCAGTCGAAGTCGTGGCTGTGCTGGTGGTGGTCGTCATGGCTGTGCATATGGCCGTGGGACAAGGCCATGTGCGCATGGTCATGCGCATGGTGCTCGGTAAGGTGCAGCCAGACGCCGGCGGCCATCAGCCCAGCAGCAGCCCAGAACACTGCGTTGGTAGGCTCCCCAAACAGCACCACCGAAAGCGCCACCCCAAAAAATGGCGCCGTCGAGAAGTACGCGCCCGTACGCGCTGCACCCAGGCCACGCAGGGCAAGAACGAACAACACCAGGCTCATGCCATATCCCACGAAGCCAATAAGCAGGGCCGATGACACCCATTCCATGGAGGGCCAGACCGCGCCCATGGCCCATCCAAGCCCGGTGTTGACACACCCGGCAACCAGCCCCTTGCTGCCTGCAACAAACAACGCATCGGAGGCCGACACCTTGCGGGTCAAATTGTTGTCCACCGCCCACGCCAGACAGGCGCCTGCCAAGGCCAGGGGACCGATACCGGACGCAGAAACGCGTTGGTCCGACCATGCCAACATGGCTCCGCCGGCAACGATTAGCACCATACCCGCCACGATACGGCGGTCTGTGGCCTCCCGAAAGACCAGCCAGGCCAGTACCGCCGTCAGGACCGATTCGAGATTGAGAAACAGCGAAGCCGTGGCCGCCGTGGTGTGCGACAGACCCACCATCAACAACACGGGGCCCAAAACACCCCCGCACGCGATGGCTCCCAGCAACCAGGGCCACTCCTGCGTCCGCAGTCCGGCCGGTTTCCAGCCCCGGTCGCGCAACATCCTCAGGACGGTCAAGCCCAGCCCACTCCCCAGGTACAACAGCCCTGCCACCAGAAAAGGCGAAGACGCGACAAGGCCGCCGCCCAGGAGTTGCTTGGCGAACGGCGTGCTGGCCCCAAACAGGACGGCAGCCCCCAGCGCAGGCCAAGCCGCACGGTGAAATTTTCTTTGCACGACAATCTCCTCAGCTTTCCCTGCACCGCTCACAAACGCCTGCACCATAGTAGTCCACCCTGTCGAGGAACGACCATGAAAATCTCACTCATCGCCGCCTTCTCCCTGCTCCTGCTGGTCGGATCGAACCTCGCCGGCACTGCCTGGGCCAGCGGCAGCCACACGGGCGACCACGCCCATGATGCACCGGCCATCGGCAAACCCAGTACCGCGGGGCAGGCCAACCGAACCGTAGCCATTGAGATGACCGACGACATGCGCTTCTCCCCTGCCAAAATCGCGGTCCAGAAGGGTGAAACCATCCATTTCACGATTCACAACAGAGGCAAGCTCAAACATGAATTCGTATTGGGCACCGAAAAGGCGCTGAAGGAACATGCCGAACTGATGAGGAAATTTCCGGGCATGGAGCACGCGGAAGACAACATGGTCAGCGTGGCACCAGGTCAAAGCGGGGATGTGATCTGGCGATTCACACATTCAGGCAAGGTGTTGTTTGCCTGTTTGCAGCCCGGACACTACGACGCGGGCATGAAAGGCGTCGTGGCCGTGGACCGCAAAACGATCAAGCCGACGGTTGCGGGCGCGTCTCGCTGACCTGCAATTCGTTGTCTTTGGCAAAGTTCAAGCAAAAATCCCAGGCCATGACGTCGTATTCGCGCAGATCGCTGTGCACGATGACGCATTTAACCTGTCCAATGGAAGTCGGCACGCACCACGGAGAATAGGCCAGGTGGCTCCCCGGCTGGGGCCCGCCCGGACGGAACTGGCTCATGACGCCAGCCAAGCGCTCCGCCCAGTCACTGGGGCGAAACGTCTTGCCGCTTCGGGTCACTCCCAGGATGTAGATTTCTTTAAAGGACGTCAAAGGCATGATCTTGGAGGCAGCAGAACTGCGGCACCGAACTTTCTGTTGCACCGCACAAGAATTCTATCTGAGCCGGGCCATCGGTTTGCTGACACGCCATCGCATCACTGTGATGCCAAATTGTCAAAGATGTGCCACAGGGCACCGCCTAAAATTGCGGCTCAACGGACCACACTACCCTGGAGCCCCTTCATGACCACTGCCCCCGCCGCGCCCTCTTCACCCCACGTGATGAACACCTATGGCCGCCTGCCCATCGCCCTGAGCCATGGCCAGGGTTGCCGCGTCTGGGACGTGAATGGTCGCGAGTACCTGGATGCGCTAGGTGGAATTGCCGTCAACACGCTGGGTCACAACCACCCCCAGTTGGTTGCTGCCCTGCAGGACCAGGTCACCAAGCTGATCCACACGTCCAATTACTACCATATCCCGTTGCAGGAAGAACTGGCCCGTCTGCTGGTCGAGCGCTCGGGCATGACCAATGTATTCTTCTGCTCCACCGGCCTGGAAGCCAATGAAGCGGCGCTGAAACTGGCACGCAAGTTTGGCCATGACAAGGGCATCGAGCGCCCCGAGATCGTGGTCTACGAAAAGGCCTTCCATGGCCGCTCCATCGCCACTTTGAGCGCCACCGGCAACCCCAAGGTGCAGGCCGGTTTTGGGCCCCTGGTGGAGGGCTTCATCCGCGTGCCGATCAACAGCATCGAGCAACTGAAGGCCGCGACAGCCAACAATCCCAACGTGGTCGCCGTGTTCCTGGAGGCCATCCAGGGCGAAGGCGGCGTCAACCCCATGCACATGGACTACCTGCGCGATGTTCGCGCCTTGTGCGACGAGCGCGACTGGCTGCTGATGATTGACGAAGTGCAGTGCGGCATGGGCCGCACCGGCAAATGGTTTGCCCACCAGTGGGCGGGCATCCAACCCGACGTGATGCCGCTGGCCAAGGGCCTGAGTTCCGGTGTACCAGTGGGGGCAGTTGTGGCCGGACCCAAGGCTGCATCGATTTTTGCCCCGGGCAACCACGGCAGCACCTTTGGCGGCAACCCGCTGGCCATGCGCGCCGGGGTCGAGACCATCCGCATCATGGAAGCACAAGGCTTGCTGGCCAATGCGGCCACGGTCGGTGCCCACCTCAAGGCAGCCCTGGAGCGCGCACTGGCGGCCGAACTGGCCAGCGGAGCGGTCAAGGAAATCCGTGGCATGGGGCTGATGCTGGGCATTGAGCTTGCCAAGCCCTGCAGCGCCCTGGTCCAGCGTGCGGCCGATGCCGGCTTGCTGATCAGCGTGACAGCGGACTCGGTGGTGCGCCTGGTGCCCTCGCTGATACTGACGGTGGCCGAAGCCGACCAGATCGTCGCCATCCTGTGCCCGTTGATCCAGACTCTGTTGAAAGAAACCGCATGAGCTCCCAGCAGACCGGCATCCCTAGCACCCTGCCCAAGGGTGCGCCGCCCGTGCGGCACTATTTGCAGTTCGCTGACTTCAGCACCGAGGAATACCACTACCTCATGGAGCGCGCGGCCTTCATCAAGAACAAGTTCAAGACCTTTGTGCGCCACCAGACGCTGGTCGACCGCACGCTGGCCATGATTTTCGAGAAAGCGTCCACCCGCACCCGCGTGAGCTTTGAGGCAGGCATGTACCAGATGGGTGGCAGCGTGGTGCATCTGACAACGGGTGATAGCCAGCTCGGCCGCGCGGAGCCGATTGAAGACAGCGCCAAAGTGATCAGCCGCATGACCGACATCGTGATGATCCGCACCTATGAGCAAGCGAAGATCGAGCGCTTTGCAGCGCACTCGCGCGTGCCGGTCATCAACGGCCTGACCAACGAGTTTCACCCCTGTCAGATTCTGGCGGACATCTTCACCTACATCGAACACCGTGGCCCGATCGCCGGCAAGACCGTGGTCTGGGTGGGCGACGGCAACAACATGGCCAACACCTGGCTACAGGCCGCCGCCAGCCTGGGCTTTAACCTGCGAGTGAGCACCCCCAGCGGCTACGAGGTGGATGAAAAAGTGGCCGTTACCCCTCGTGGAATGGGCACAGGCAGCTATAAAACTTATAGCGACCCGCTAGAAGCTTGCGCTGGCGCCGATCTGGTCACCACCGATGTGTGGACCAGCATGGGTTATGAGGCCGAGAACGACGCCCGGCGCAAGGCCTTTGCCGCATGGTGCGTGGATTCCCAAATGATGGCCGCCGCCAAGCCCGACGCCCTGTTCATGCACTGCCTGCCTGCGCACCGCGGTGAAGAAGTGCAGGCCGACGTGATTGATGGCCCACAATCGGTGGTGTGGGACGAGGCAGAAAACCGTATGCATGTTCAGAAAGCATTGATGGAATACCTGCTGCTGGGTCGCCAGAACTAAGCCATCTACCGGAGTGTGCGCATGAAGAAAAACCCAAAAGACGAACCAAAAGTCTGGGTCACCGCTGTCAAGCTGGTGATCGGCGTGGTCGTGATTGTGGGTGGCGTGGGCCTTGCGCTGTGGTACGCCAAAGACCTGGATAACGGAATGCCCAAACCCCCGGGCAGCGACCCTTGGGGTATTTCCAAGGACTCCCCGTCGCGCATGAAGCGCTAGGCGTCCGACTTCCCGGCAGCAATCCGCTCCCGCGCAAAGGCATAGGCAGCCAGCACCGCCTGCTCTTCACTGGTGTAATCGTTGGGCACGCGGTGGGGTATCGTGGCATGGCCTTTCAACCGGGCAAAGTCCGCTCCGCGTTCAAAGTGCACCCAGGCCATCCAGCGCCCGGTTGCCTCTCTTTTGGTTGTTACCGAGGCGCATTCGCCGTCTTGTTCGATCACGGGATAACCTGACATTTTCAACTCCTTAGAGAGAGCAGTCACGGTGTAACCTTAGCAAACCCGTGACGCGTTTTCAAATCTCCGTCTGGCGCACACGGCTACCCGGAAAACACACCGCTGGCGATGTAGGCGCCGCCCCATAGCTCCGCGCTCGCCTGCATCTCGCCAATGTGCTCGGCCAGCACGCTCCAGGGCTGGTCCAAACCGTCCAACGACGTCACCGAGTACAGGGCAGCCCCCATCACGAAGCAGTTGACGGCCCAGTTCCAGGGGGAGGCCCATTGCAACCCCGCCGCTACGACTGTGGCGCCCGGCTTGAGATGGTCCACCACATTGCAGACGGCGTCTGGGTTGCGCAGAATGTCGTGCGTGAAGTGAAACAGCGCGGCATCGACCCGGCACGGTATCGGTGCGCTCTCGACGGCCGCCTGCAGCAGCGTCACATTGGTCCACCCGCCGTGCGCGACCCGGGCGCGGGCCTGGTCCAGCATCTCCGGGCATTGCTCAATAGCGATGATGCGCCCCCGCCGGCCAATCACCTGCTGCAACCCATCGAAGCTCAGGCCGGTACCGCAACCCACATCCAGCACCGCATCGCCGCGCTTGAGTTTCAGCCGGGCGATGGCACTGCGGCGGATGGGCTCGAAGGCCGCCAATTCCAGGTCGTAAACGCCGGCCCGTCTGCGGTATTGCTCCAGCGCATCATTCATTGCGAATCCCCAGGCGAGCAATGACCCCGCCCAACAGGGCAGCATCGGCCCGCATGCGATTGGCCAGCCCCTCAGGCGAGGAGCCCACCACCTGCCAGCCCTGGTTGAAGAGCCGCTGGCGCATATCCGCCGTGCGCACGGTCTCGCTGATCAACACCGCGAGTTTGCTGACGACGGATTTGGGAAGACCGCTGGGTGCAGCAACGGCGTTCCAGATTTCCAGCTCATAGCGCTGGATACCCAACTCCGCCATGCTGGGCAACTCGGGCACCAGCACACTGCGCCCGGCGGAGGTGACACCAATGGCCTTGAGGCGGCCGGCGCGCACCTGCGCCATGGCCAGGCCCGGTGGCAACAAGGCAAGTTGAATCTGCCCGCCCAGCAAGGCATTGATGACCTGCGGATTGCCGGGATAGGGCACGTGCACCGGGGCCAGACCGGTCTGTGCATTCAGCATTTCCATGCCCAGGTGTGCAACCGTGCCCAGGCCCGGTGATCCGTAGCTCCAGGTGTTGCCCGCACGCAGGCCGGTTGCCACGAAATCCTGGGCGGAGCCGGAATAGCTGGCAGGCACGGCAAGCACTAGCGGGGCCGTGCCAATCAGAGACACCGGCGCCAGGTCCTTGAGCGGATCGTAGGGGGTCCTGGGGTTCAGCTGCCGTGCGATCGTCAGGTTGCCGTTGATCATCAGGCCCAGCGTGTGGTCGTCGCTGGCCTTGGCTACCAGGTCTGCGGCAATGTTGCCGCTGGCTCCGGGCCGGTTGTCGACGATGACCGGTTGGCCCAACGCCCGGGACAAAGGCTCGGCCAACGCCCGCGCGGTGAGGTCCGGGCTAGAGCCACCAGGAAACCCCACCAGGATGCGCACCGGTTTGCGGGGCCAAGGCGCCACGGCCGCCGATGCAGCCGATGCAGCCAACCCGCCCCACAGCAAAAACTTGCGTCGTATCAGCATATTCTTAAAAACGGTACAGCCATGGCACATCCAGCAGGCGCTCACCCAGCAGGCGCATGGACTGGTCACGGCCCCAGCGCACCAGCCCTTGGGCATGGAAGATCTGCCCATTGCGGATCGAGCGGGCCTGCACCCGTGCGTTACGCCTCCAGCGCTCCTTGGCGTAGCGCTCCAGCCGCTGGGCCATGCTCAGCCCGGGCACCGCCAACAGGCGTTCCAGGCAAGCCGCGTCCTCTATCGCCATGCCGGCACCTTGCGCCATGTAGGGGCGCATGGGGTGGGCGGCATCGCCCAGCAGAGCCACCCGACCCCGGGCCTGCTCATGGGCGCCGGCCATGGGCGGTCGGTCGCACAACACCCACAGGCGCCAGGTATGAATCGCGCTGATCAGGTCCTGCAGGCGGTCACAGGTTTTGCCCATGGCAACCCGCAAATCACCTGCGTGCGTGGCATTGTCCCAGTCGTCCACCTCCCCCGTGACTGCACCGTGCACGATGGCCACCACGTTGAGCCAATGGCCTTTGCGCACCGGGTACTGCACCACATGTAAGTTGGGGCCCAGCCACACCGTGACCTGCTGGCTGCGCAGGTGGGCGGGCAGGTCCCGCTGCGCGATCAGCGCCCGGTAGGCCAGGTGCCCGGTCACCCGGGGTTCTGCGCCCTGCAGCAAGCGGTGGCGCACGGTGCTCCACAACCCGTCTGCACCAATCAGGGCCTGTCCTTCCAGGGCCGAGCCATCCAGTGTTTGAGCCTGCACGCCACTGCCGCTGTCCACAAATGACTCCAGCCGTTGACCCAGCACCAGTTTCACGTCGCTGCGCTGCTGCACGACCTTGTGCAACAGCGTGTGCAGGTCGGCCCGGTGTATCGTTGCGTAGGGCGCACCATAGCGCGTGCGCATGCGTTCACCCAGGCGCAGCCGCGCCAATTCCTCGCCCTTGGCGGCCGAGCGTACCCGCAGCAGTTCGGGAAACGCCACCACCTCCTTAAGTTCCTGCTCCAGTCCCCAGGCAATCAGGCGCCGCATCACATTGGGGCCCATCTGTATGCCGGCCCCCACCTCGCCAAATTCGTGGGTGCGCTCCAGCAGCGCGACCGGCCAGCCCGCGCGGGAACAGGCCAGCGCCGCCGCCAGCCCGCCAATGCCGCCACCGGCTATCAGAATCTGTTCTTCCATGGCGCTATTGTGTTCCGATTAGGGCGGCATTGTCACTGGCGAACGGGTGCGGGACAATACGGGGCATGAGCACAAAATCCCCCGAATTGCTACTGCCAGCCGGATCGCTGGACAAAATGCGTGCCGCCTTTGATTTTGGCGCCGACGCCATCTACGCGGGTCAGCCCCGCTACAGTCTGCGCGCCCGCAACAACGAATTCAAACTGGAGCAAATCGGCATCGGAATTGCCGAAGCCCACGCACGCGGCAAGAAATTCTTTGTCACCAGCAACCTGCTGCCGCACAACGACAAGGTGCGCACCTATTTGCGAGACATCGAGCCCGTCATCGCGCTCAAGCCCGATGCGTTGATCATGGCCGACCCCGGTCTGATCATGATGGTGCGCGAAGGCATGGACAAGGGCAACTTTGCTGACGTGCCGATTCACCTCTCGGTGCAGGCCAACACGGTCAACTACGCGGCGGTAAAGTTCTGGCAAAAGGTGGGCGTGGCCCGCATCATCCTGTCGCGCGAGCTGAGCCTGGACGAGATCGAAAAAATCCGCCAGGAATGCCCGGACATGGAGCTCGAAGTGTTTGTGCACGGCGCGCTGTGCATCGCCTACTCGGGCCGCTGCCTGCTGTCGGGCTACTTCAACCGACGCGACCCCAACCAGGGCACCTGCACCAATGCCTGCCGATGGAATTACAGCACCCAGGACAGCGCGGTGGACGCCAACACGGGTGAGGCCATCGCCGTCAAGATGGAGGCCGGTTTCAATTTCAACGAAGCGCAAGAGGAAGCCGAGCAATCCTTCGCCGCCTGCGGTGGCAGCGCCCGCCACCCGGCGGCAGATAACGTCTACCTGCTCGAAGAGGCTGGCCGCCCTGGGCAGCTGATGCCAATCATGGAAGACGAGCACGGCACCTACATCATGAACAGCAAGGACCTGCGCGCCGTGGAACACGTGGAGCGCCTGGTCAAGATCGGCGTGGACTCGATGAAGATCGAGGGCCGCACCAAGAGCCTGTACTACGTGGCCCGCACGGCGCAGACCTACCGCCGCGCCATTGACGATGCCGTGGCCGGACGGTCCTTCAACCCCCAGTTGATCACGGAGCTGGAAGGCCTGGCCAACCGCGGCTTTACCAGCGGCTTCCTCGAGCGCCGCCCGTCACAGGACTACCAGAACTACGAGACCGGCCATTCCGATATCGGCCACAGCCATTTTGTCGGCGAGGTGCGCGGTGTAGCCGACGGCTGGGCCGAGGTCGAGGTCAAGAACAAATTCCTGGTCGGTGACCAGATCGAGATCATCCACCCCAGCGGCAACCACACTGTCACGCTGGAGCAGATGCGCAACCTCGACGGCGAATCCATCACTGTGGCACCCGGCAGCCCGCTGCAGGTCCGCATTCCTCTAGAGGCACGCTACACGGGCGCGCTGCTAGCACGACGCATGCCCGCCTGACACGCGGCGCGGCGCGCGCCCAAGTACTGCAGCAAATCCCTCAACTAAGGGTTGTTGCACCAAGCCAGTTGTGACAAGATGTAAACATATCACGAGAGACTGATATGTTTACCAAAAAGAAGGTCTCAATCGGTTTGGCCTTGGCCAGTGTGGCAGTGCAGTGTGCATCGCTCACTATTGGCCCGGCACAGGGAGCCGCGTGGATCGGGCGACCCCTAGAATTGAGTATTCCGGTGGTCAATGACACGCTATCAGACACCGCCGCACTGTGTGTGCATGCGGACGTCTATTACGCGGAAACTCGGCAGGATGCTTCTCGCGTTCACGTTCAGCAGGAACCCAGCGATCAGGCAGATACGGTACGCCTGCAGCTGCGATCCAGCACCCCAATTAATGAGCCGGTGGTAACGGTCAACCTGCGCGTCGGCTGCGAGGACAAGTCCATGCGGCGCTTTGTGTTGCTGGCAGATTTTCCCGTGATTGCGGAAGTTCCTGCCGAGCGTGCGCTCCCGGAAGTAGTCGAGACCCTGCCAATGTCGGCCGACACGGAACCGGGCGCGGCACGTGCGCTACCAGCCGGTCTTGCGCGTGAGGGGATGACTACTGCCGCCGCTCGTTCTGCTACACCGCGCACAACAGTCGCCAAAGTCAAACCATCTACACGTGCGGCCAAACCAGCCAGGCCTCAGCGCGCCCGCCTCCAACTGGATTCCGTGGACATTTTGCTCGAGCGCATCAAGACGCTGGAAGCCGCTGCCACCGCCCCACCCGTGGAGCCGGTGAACAAGGACTCCGAGCGCTTGCAAAGACTCGAAAGCGATCTTCAAAGTCTGCGGGAGCAAACCGCCAAGAACGGAGCCACCCTGCTGGTTCTGCAAAAACAATTGGAACGGGCAGAGTCCGAACGGATATCGACAGAATGGTTCTACGGCTTGGTAGCGACGCTGATGCTGTGTGCCGGCGCTATTGTCATGCTCTGGCAACGTCGTCGTGTGCCACAGAGTTGGGACGAAGGTCCATCCGTTGAACCGGACAGTGAGCCCGAACCGTACGAGGCCCAGTTCCTGCGCAAGACAGCAGGCCTCGAGCTATTTGAAGCACCGCCACTTCAAACGCCCTTCCCCAGGGCCAAATTCAATCCCGATCCAGAGCCCGAACCCAAACTAGAGGTCGTTGACCTGCCAGTGGATGTAAACCTCGTGGAATTCGACGAGCCACAGTGGTCCGCCGCCAACAAAACTCCGACTGCGCGACCCTAGTGCGGGTGCTACGACACGTCGGACCAACGGCATGGGCGAGAATTGGGGTTTGTCACGCTATAAAAAACACCCATGAACCAAGCTGATTCCCGCCCACCCCTTCCCGATCATCTGTCCACCGACGCCCGCAGCCCCCACCACGTCGCCGCCGTGTTCGAACACGACATCGGCATCCGCTTCAACGACAAGGAACGCACGGACGTCGCCGAGTACTGCATCAGCGAAGGCTGGGTCAAGGTGCCCGCAGGCAAAACGGTGGACCGCAAGGGTCAGCCGATGATGATCAAGCTCAAAGGCCGGGTTGAAGCCTTCTACCGTTAACGGTCACCGCTACGCGGTTTATTCAATAAGTGATGCTCAGCGCATCCGCGTCCACATTGATCACCGGTTTGCCCAGCACCGCACTGGCCGCCTGCGCAAAGGCCAGTGCCCATGCGGGATCCGCAAACTTGACAGGCCCGGCCGCCTGGGCAACCACGACCACGCGGTCTGCCATCAGCAGCTTGCCGGTGGCGCGCAAGGGCTCGCACTCCATCTCGGTGAACTGATCGTCCAGCCACTTGCGCGCGACCTCTCGGTCCAGCGCCTGCTCGGGGCCGAGTTCAATACGAACGGGTGCGGTGTTTTTGAAGGTGACGCTGACTTGGCTACGCATGGTTTTCTCCTGTTACTGCCATGATAAAACCAATTGGCGAGAGTCGTGCTGAAATAGGTACCTGATCCCACCCCGTTTGACCTGCAGCAAAGGGCACCACCATGCGAACCACTTCTGTCAGGGCTTTGATAACCGCCATTGCCGCGGCGTGCATGGCGCCTGTTGCGACCTGGGCCGAGTCACCCGGTCGTGTCACGGTGCGCGCGGTGGTGCACGACCTGACCGTCGAGTTGCGCCAGGTAAAGGAAGGCGAGCAGGACAACCCGAACGCATCGTCCGGCGCGTACACCGTGGGCACCGCCAACCGTGCGGTCGACTTTGCGCCCCAGCAGGTGCGGGTGCGCAGCGGCGAAAAAGCCAGCCTGCAGATCAACCAGTCCGTGCCCATGCAGTGGGTGCAAAAGATCGAATCGCAAAGCGCCACGCTCAGCGCTGCCGGCACCTCGGCCAGCAGCCAGGCCGGTGGCGTGACGCAGGCCATTACCTGGATGGAGTCGGGTCAGAGCTTCACTGTCACACCGAACTGGCCGGGTGGCAAGAAGCCGGTCAGACTGGAGATCGAAGTGCAGTCTTCGGCCGTGGACGAGCGCACCAGCTCCGACCTGCCAGCCACGGCACGCCAGCGCTACAGCACCACGGTGACTGCGCCACTCAACCAGTGGGTCACCATTGCCACCAGCGGGCGCACTACCGGTGCGGGCAGCTATAGCAGCAGCGGAACATCCGACGCCCGCCGCCTAATGCAGATTCGCGTTACCGCGGACTGAACCCGGCCGGGCGCAGCACGGCAAACGCGCCCATCGCCACCAGCGACAACAGCGCCGCCAGACCAAACGCCAGCTCGGGCGCCAGCGTCCACAACGCACCGGCGATCAGCGACGCGGGCAGGTACAGCAAACCGGTCACAAAGTTGTAAACCCCCATGGCGGTGGCGCGGCGGTCGTGCTCCAGGTCAGCAATCAGGGCCTTGCTCTGCGAGTCTTCCACCGCGTAGAACAGGCCGTAGCACGCAAACACGGCAATGATTTCCCACTGGCTGCTGGCAAACACCAGCGCCAGGTTGATGGAGCCATACAGCGCGTAGCCCAGCAGCACCACGCGGCTGCGCCCCACCGCATCGCCCAGCTTGCCCGCCAGCGGCGCGACCACCACACAGGTGGCATTGAACAGCGCATACAGCAGCACGATCTGGCTGGCACTGAAGCCCGCCGCATGCGCCTTCAGCAGCAAGAAGCCCAGGCTGAAGTAGCCCAGCGCGAAGATGCCGGCCGGCAGCAGGAAGCGCTTGAACCCGGGGCTGAGCAGCTTCCAGTTTTCACCCACGCTTTCATGTTCGCGGCTGATGCCGGGCTTGTCCTGCATAAAGCCCAGCACCACCACCGCCAGCACGGCCGGCACAAAGGCCACCCAGAACAGCATGCGGTAGCCTTCGGGCGTCTCGCCCAGCCACGACAGCAGCGCATAGGCCACCAGCGGACCGAGAACCGCACCAGCCTTGTCCAGCGCTTTGTGCACACCAAAAGCATAGCCGCGCGTCTCTTTGGGCGCAATGGACGACAGCCAGGCATCGCGGGGCGGCCCACGAAACCCCTTGCCCAGGCGCTCAATCACCCGAAACAGGCTCAGGCCCACGATGGAGGTGCTGACCAGCAAAATCGTCTTGGCCAGCGTGGAAAAACCATAGCCTGCGATGGCGAAGATCTTGCGCTTGCCGCCACGGTCCGACAGCCAACCTGCCAGGTAATTCAGCGACGAGGCCGAGCAATCGGCCAGGCCCTCGATCAACCCCAGCAGCGACGCCGACGCCCCGGCCACGGTGGTGAAGAAGATCGCAAACACCGAGAACACCATCTCCGAACTCAGGTCGGTCAAAAAGCTGACCAGACCGAGCTTGAGAATGTCGGGGTGCAGGCGCGCACGCGGCGGGGCGGGCGGGGCGTCGGATGGAAGTGTCATGTTGGCGCCAGCGCCTTTTGCGGCGACGCGGCACAATAGTTTTAACACATTGCCACCGCCCGAGGAACCCATGACCGACACCACCACCCACCACCGCATCTGCCCCCTGTGCGAAGCCTGCTGCGGACTGGAAATCAAAGTGCAGAGCGGCAAGGTCATCAGCATCCGCGGCCACGAGGCCGACGTCTTCAGCGCCGGCTATATCTGCCCCAAGGGTGTGGCGCTGAAAGACCTGCACGAAGACCCGGACCGCCTGCGCACGCCGCTGATCAAGCGCAACGGCGTGTTCGAGGAAGCGAGCTGGGACGAGGCCTACGCCGAGATTGAGCGCCGCCTGCCGCCGCTGATGGCGCAGCACGGGCGCAACGCCACTGCCGTCGTAGTGGGCAACCCCTCGGCCCACAAAATCGGCCTGTTGACCTACTTTGGCAAGCTGGCCCGCGCCCTGGGCACGAAGAACGTGTTCTCGGCCTCCACGCTGGACCAGATGCCCAAGCAGCTCGCAAGCGGTCTGATGTTTGGCCACTGGTTGTCGGTGGCCCTGCCCGATATCAGCCGCACCGACTATCTGCTGGTGCTGGGTGCGAATCCGCTGGTCAGCAACGGCAGCATGTGGACCGTGCCCGACTTCCGCGGCAAAGCCAAGGCCCTGCAAGCGCGCGGCGGCAAGCTGGTGGTGATCGACCCGCGCCGCACCGAGACCGCTGCCGTGGCCGATGCCCACCATTTCATCCGCCCGAACTCTGATGTATTTTTGCTGGCTGCCATGGTCCACACCCTGTTTGCCGAGGGCCTGGTACAGCTGGGTACGGTGGCTGATTGGGTAAACGGCGTGACCGAGGTGCAGCAGGCGGTTGCATCCTTCACGCCCGAGGCCGTGGCCGCACGCTGCGGCATCAGCGCGGACACGATCCGCACCCTGACGCGCGAGCTGGCAGCCGCCCCACGTGCCGCCGTCTATGCCCGCATCGGCACCTGCACGCAGGAATACGGCACGCTGGCCAGCTGGCTGGTGGACGTGCTCAACACACTGACCGGCAATCTGGATCGAGCCGGTGGCGCGCTGTTCGCCAAGTCGGCGGCGTTTGCGTCCAACACGGCCGGCAAACCCGGAGTGGGCAAGGGTGTCACCACCGGGCGCCACCACGCCCGCGTCAGCGGCGCGCCCGAGGTGTATGGCGAGTTGCCCATCACCTGCATGGCCGAAGAGATCGAGACCCCCGGCGAGGGCCAGATCCGCGCCCTGTTCACGGTGGCTACCAACCCGGTGCTCTCCAGCCCCAATGGCCCGCGCCTGGCCAAGGCGCTGGACACGCTGGACTTCATGGTCAGCATGGACATTTACCTGAATGAGACCACCCGCCATGCGGACGTGATCCTGCCCGGCGTCTCGCCGTTGGAAGACTTCCATTACGACGTCGCCTTTCCCCAACTCTCCTGGCGCAACCATGCGCGCTACAGCCCGCCGGTGTTGCCCGCCGCGCCCGGCCAGCCCGAGGAATGGCAGACCCTGCTGAAACTGGCGGCAATAGCCCAGGGCAAGGGCGCCAGCATCGACGCCAACGCGCTGGACGACGCCCAGTTTGCCGAAGACGCCCAGCGCCTGTTTGGCGCCCATGCTGAGGCCGTCATCGCGGCGACCCAAGGATTGAAAGGCCCACAGCGCACACTGGAAGTGGCACTGCGTAGCGGCCCCTATGGCGACCAGTTTGGCCGCAAGCCCGACGGCCTGACCCTGGCCAAGGTGCAGGCCTCCAACGCCACAGGCGGCATTGACCTGGGCGAACTGCAGCCCCGCATCCCCGAAATGCTGCGCACCCCCAGCGGCAAGGTGGAGCTGGCTCCCCCCTCGTTGCTACAAGATTTGCAGCGCGCCAAGCAGGATCTACGAGGGCTAGCGCCCGATTTGGTCATCATCGGTCGGCGCGACGTGCGCACCAACAACAGCTGGATGCACAACCTGCCAGTGCTGGCCAAGGGGCCGTTTCGCTGTACCGCGCTGGTCAACCCGGCGGACGCGACGCGGCTGGGGCTGACGGACGGCGCGCTGGCGACCATCCACAGCGGCCCCCGCAGCGTGCGGGCCCAAGTGCACGTTAGCACGGAGATGATGCCCGGCGTGGTCAGCCTGCCGCACGGCTGGGGCCACGACGCGCACGGTGCGCAACTGCGCGTGGCGGCCGAGCGCCCCGGCGCCAACATCAACGCGCTACTGGACGACCAGCTGCGTGATCCGCTGTCGGGCAATGCGGTGCTGGGTGGGGTGGCTATTACGATGCAGGCGGCTGCGGCCTGATTTCGGGGAGAGACTATTGGTCCAATTGGCCTCTAGCCCTCGTCGGTATTGTCTCATTCGCTACTAAAAACGTAGCGCACTGAAATCTCTCTGCGGGAAGTTGCACCAAAGTTCCCGACAAGAATCCCATCAGCATTTCAAGCCACGCGTTGCGTTGTCGAGGCTGAATCAACCACCACAGGCCCGTCAAACTGGTAACCGTCTGCGGGGTGCAGCTCCCATGCGCCAGCCCCCACCAACCGCAGCACGAGCGTGTGGTGGCGCAGCACGGCGGGGCCGTGGGCGATGCTGATGATGGTGGTACCGGCTTTGCGCAGGCGTTCGTACAGCGAGCTTTCGTTGCTGCTGTCCAGCGCGCTGGTGGCTTCGTCCAGGATGACGATACGAGGTTGGCGCACGAGCACGCGCCCAAAGGCCAGGCGCTGCTGCTCGCCCACCGACAGCAGCTTCTCCCAGTCGTGGACGGCATCCAGGCCGCCTACGCGTTCAGCCAACTCTTCCATATGCACCTCGTCCAGTATTTCGAGCAAACGCTCGTCACCAAGGCTGGTCTCCAGGCTGGGGTAAATGAGTTGGCTGCGCAAACTGCCCAGTTGCATATACGGCTGCTGCGGCAGGAAGAAGAGGTCTTCAATCGGCGGCTGGCGGATCACGCCCGTGCCAGAGCGCCACAAACCCGCAATGGCGCGCAGCAACGAACTCTTGCCACAGCCGCTGTCACCGGTGATCAGCAGCCCATCCCCCGGCTTCAGTGTCAGGGTCAGTTCCTTCACCAGCATGCGTTCGTATTGGGGCGTATACAGCGTGACCGCATCCAGCGCGAGATGATCACCCACTTCGGTCTGAATGAGTGGATGCTTGTCGTTGGGTGCTTCGGGTTGCGACGTGGGGTCGGTCAACACCAGTCTCGACAAGGCCTGCAGCCGGTCTATGCCCGCCACGAAGCGGCTCAGGCTCTCGAAGTTATCGACAATCAGCGCGACGGCGCCCAGCACCGCGACAAACGCACCGGTCGCCTGCACCGCCCGGCCGACTTCCATCTCGCCCGACAAAACCGCATTGGCCAGAATCACGCTGGGCAATACGATGGTCAGCTGGTTGAAGCCGCGTTGAAAGATATTGAGCGCGCGCTGCTGCTTGATCAGCCGCGCAAAATTGGTGAACACCTTGCCAAATTTACTATCGATCTGTGCGCGCTCTTGTGGTTCACCGCGGTAGAACGCGATGGACTCGGCGTTCTCGCGCAGGCGCATCAGCCCAAAGCGGAAGTCCGCTTCGCGCCGGAGTTGCCAGAAATTCAGCTGGATCAGCGGCTTGCCGAAAAGGTAAAGCGCGACGAAGGTGCCCAAGAACGCATACACCGCCAGCACCCCCACCAACAAATGCGAAATCGACCACAGCACCGTGCTGAAGGCCACCAATTGCATCAGCGAGCCTAAAAAAATCAGCAGAAAATGGATGGACCTGCCGGTGAACGTGTTGATGTCCTCACTGATACGCTGGTCCGGGTTGTCGATCTCACCCATGGAACCCAGCGCGTAGTATTTGCGGTCGCGCAAATACCCATCCAGGAAGCGGCCGGTGAGCCAACGCCGCCACTGGTTGGCGAACGCGTCGCGCATGTAGTAGTAGAAGGCGTAGATCGGCACGGCGAACACCAAGATGCCCAAGCACGCGTACACCGATTTCCAAAATCGATCGGCTTCCTTTCCCGCCAGTGCAGATGCCATCTCGCCGCTCTGCTCGTTCAGCATCACGGCGAATTGAGTCTCGGCCAGCATCAGGACGATGAGCAGAGCCAGCAACGTCCATGCTGCTTTTTTCTGGTCACCCAACCAGTAGGGCTTGGCTACCTGGACGAATTGCTTCCACGCAGCCAACGAGAATGGCGACGGACTTCGCTGTGACAGGGTGGGTCCTTCCGGCGTGTCAGCGTTTGCGGAGATGGGCATGGGGGCACTTTCTGGAAGCGGGAAATTTCGGAGGCGGCATAGCATAGGCAAACGGCCCGCGATTGGTCGGTTCGCTGCCGCACCGAGTACCGACTAAGGCTAACCGGGTTGCGGGTCCGCTGGTGTCGGCCCGTGGGCGCAAACGGATTACCCGCAGCGTCGATCCGTGAGATTCCAGCTTCATGATGCCTTTTTTACATGGAAGTTGAGAATGAGGTTCAGGCCACTTTTACGAAACCTATGCAAGCAAAACGTGCCACTAGCCCTCGAATACATTACGCCGTTAGCTATTTTATTGATAGCAAATCAGTAGCAGGCCGTTCCAGCCCAGCCAAGTAGGCGTTCAACGCCTGCAAGCCCACCACCTCCAGGTCAAAGGCCTCAGGCTGCAGCAGCCAGTTGGTCATCAAGCCGTCCAGCAGGGCGTACAGGCCCACGGCGGTTGAATGTGTTTCTAACTGCGGGCGCACCTGGCCCTTGGTCTGGGCCATTGCCAGCACACGCGCCAGGTCCACCACGCGCTCGGCGCGATGGGTGATGTGGCGTTCGCGCACGGCTTGCAGGTCGTCGCCGTATTCCACGCGGTGTGAGGCAATCTCAAACACCCGGCGCACCTGCAGGTTGTGCACGGTTTCGTTAAAGGCGGCTGCCACATTCTGGCGCAGGTGCTGCAAGGGGTTATCGGATTCGGCCAGCGGCTGGCTGTTGAGCCGGGTCAACATGGGCAACTTCACGCGCTGCAACATGGCGTCAAACACGTCGGCCTTGTTCTGAAAATGCCAGTAAATGGCGCCGCGCGTCAGATGCGCCTCTTCCGCAATTTCCTGCAACGCGGTACGGGCCACACCCCGGCGCAGGAACACGCGCTCGGCCGCGTCCAGTATCAGGTCGCGGGTGATCAGGGCGTCTTCTTTGGTTCTGCGAGCCATATTTATGGGACTATGTCGGAAACAGGGTTATTGCCTTTCACGCTCAATTTACATTCATTCATGTATGTATACTAATCCAGATTTTTGAAATTGCCAGCCCGTTGCTGCGACCACCCCCGCCAGGTCCCCGTTTTAGCTATCCAAAAGGATTCTTTATGTCCTCGTACCCTACCGTTGCTGACGCTGCGCACAAGCCCTCCTCCCCCTTTTCCATCAAACGCCCGTCGCTACTGGTTTTGCTGCCACTGACCGCTGCAGCCCTGGTCGCCTGCGGTGCGAAGGACGCAGCACCTGGCGGCGCCGGTGGTGGTGCGGGTGCCGGCGGCCCACCGCCCGCCACCGTGGGTGTGGTAACGGTTGCGAACGAGGCCGTGGCCCTGCAGACCGAACTGCCAGGCCGTGTCAGCGCAGTTCGCGTGGCACAGGTAAGGGCCCGGGTGAATGGCGTGGTGCTCAAACGCCTGTTCCGAGAGGGCAGCTCCGTCCGGGCCGGGCAAGCGCTGTACCAGATTGACGCGGGTCCCTACCGCGCGGCTTTGGAGAGCGCACAGGCCAGCCTTGCCAAGGGCCAGGCCAATCTGGCGCAGGCCGCAGCCCAGGTCGAACGCTACAAGCCACTGGTAGAAGCCAATGCCATCAGCAAGCAGGAATACACCACATTGCTGACCACCCAAAAGCAGGCCGAGGCCGATGTAGCCACCGCCAAGGCCGCCGCCCAAACGGCCCAGATCAACCTGGATTACGCGTCAGTCAACGCCCCCATCTCAGGCCGCATTGGCCAGTCGCTGGTGACCGAAGGCGCACTGGTCAGCGCGGCTGAGGCCACGCAGTTGGCCGTGATCCAGCAGACTGATACGGTGTACGTGAACTTCACCCAGTCCACCACCGACGTGCTACGCCTGCGTAAGGCCATTGCCGCCAAGCAGGTGCGCAGCGCAGGTGATGGTTCGGTGCCGGTGCGGGTGGTGCTGGAAGACGGCAGCGAGCTGCCCCGCCCGGGCAAGCTGCTGTTCACCGATTTGACGGTGGACGCCACCAGCGGGCAGATCACGTTGCGTGCCGAGGTGCCAAACCCGGACGGCATGCTGCTGCCCGGCCAGTATGTGCGTGTGCGCCTGTCGCAGGCCGAGATTCCCGCCGGGATATTGCTGCCGCAGCAGGCGGTCACCCGCACCAACCAGGGCGACACGGTGCTGGTGGTCGGCGCTGACAACAAGCCCGCGCCACGCACGATCAAGATTGGCAATGCGCAGGGCAACCAGTGGGTGGTGCTGGACGGGCTCAAGCCCGGTGAGCAGGTCATTGTTGACGGCTTCCAGAAGATGATGGTGCCCGGCGCGCCGGTCAAGGCCGTGCCATGGAAAGCTGGAGCGTCTGCACCCGGCGCTGCGGCCTCTGCGCCTGCATCGGCTCCCACAGCCGCCCCAGTGGCCGCGGCCAGCAAGTAAGGGGCGCTGCACATGGCCCAGTTCTTCATCAACCGACCCATCTTTGCATGGGTGATCGCGCTCTTCATCCTGGTGATGGGCGGCGTAGCGATCACGCAATTGCCCGTTGCCCAATACCCGCCGGTGGCGCCGCCCACCATCATTGTTTCGGCTGGTTACCCCGGCGCGTCGGCCCAGATTCTGGAAGACAGTGTGCTGAGTGTGATCGAGCGCGAGATGAATGGCTCGCCCGGCATGATCTACATGGAGTCCGTGGCCCAGGCCAACGGCACAGGCACCATCTCGATCAGTTTTGAGCCCGGAACCAACCCCGACCTGGCGCAGGTCGATGTGCAAAACCGCCTGTCACGCGCAACGCCGCGCCTGCCTGCGGCTGTCACACAAGCAGGTGTGCGGGTGGATAAGGCCAGGTCCAACTTCCTGCTGTTCACCATGCTGTCCAGCGACAACCCGGACATCGACATCGTGGCCCTGGGTGACTACGCCTCGCGCAATGTGCTGCCCGAGATCCAGCGCCTGCCCGGCATCGGCCAGGCCCAGCTGTTCGGCACCGAGCGCGCCATGCGTATCTGGGTAGACCCGGCCAAGCTCAGCGGCTACAACCTGTCCGCCGCCGAGGTCAACGCCGCCATCCGTTCGCAAAATGCCCAGGTGTCGCCGGGTTCTATTGGCGAGCTGCCCAATGTCAGCGGCCAGTCTATCGCCGCCACCGTGGTGGTGGACGGCCAGCTCAGTACCGTGGAGCAGTTTGGCAATGTGGTGTTGCGCGCCAATACCGATGGCTCCACCGTTCGCCTGAAAGACGTGGCCCGCATCGAGCTGGGTGCACAGACCTACGCCACATCGGCCCGCCTCAATGGCAAACCCGCGGCCGGCATCGGCGTCCAGCTGGCGCCCAGCGGCAATGCGCTGGCAGCCGCCAAGGCGGTGCGTGACCGCATGGCCCAGCTGCAGCCCTACTTTCCCAAGGGCGTGAAGTGGACCATCCCCTATGACGCCTCGCGCTTCGTCAAGATCTCCATCGCCCAGGTGGCCGAGACGCTGTTCATTGCCGTCATTCTGGTGTTTCTGGTGATGTATTTGTTCTTGCAGAACTTCCGCTACACCATCATCCCCACCATCGTGGTGCCGGTCGCGCTCTTGGGCACGTTTGCCACGCTGCTGGCACTGGGGTTCTCTATCAACGTGCTGACCATGTTTGGCATGGTGCTGGTGATCGGCATTGTGGTGGACGATGCCATCGTCGTCGTGGAGAACGTCGAGCGCATCATGAGCGAAGAAGGCACGCCACCGCTGGAGGCTACGCGCAAGGCCATGGGGCAGATCTCGGGCGCCATCATCGGCGTAACCGTGGTGCTGATTGCGGTGTTTGTTCCGCTGGCATTCTTCCAGGGGGCGGTGGGCAATATCTACCGCCAGTTCTCGGCGGTGATGGTTGCATCGATCAGCTTCTCTGCCTTCATGGCACTGTCGCTCACGCCCGCCCTGTGCGCCACCTTGCTCAAGAAGGTAGAGGCCGGGCACCACCATGCAAAGACCGGTTTCTTTGGTTGGTTCAACCGGGGTTTCTCCAGCACCGCCAAGCGCTACGAGGGCTGGGTCGCCCGCATCCTGACGCGCGCAGGTCGTTACCTGATCATCTACGCTGCCATCATTGCCGTGGTGGGTGTGATGTATGTGCGCCTGCCCACCGCTTTTCTGCCCAATGAAGACCAGGGCACGATGCTGGTCAGCATCCAGCTACCACCCGGCGCAACCCGTGAGCGCACGCAAAACGTGATAGAGCAAGTCGAGGCCTTTATGCTGAAGCAGCCAGAGGTGCAAAGCATGGTGGGGGTGCTGGGCTTCAGCTTCTCGGGCCAGGGGCAAAACGCGGCGTTCGGGTTTATCACGCTGAAAGACTGGTCCGCGCGCAAGGGCGAGGGGCAGTCTGCCCAGGCCCTCGCCGGGCGCGCCTTTGGTGGCCTGATGGGCATACGCGATGCCTTCATCTTCCCCTTAAGCCCACCGGCCATTCCCGAGCTGGGCCAGGCGTCCGGTTTTACCTTCCGCCTGCAGGACCGCGGTGGCAAGGGGCATGAGGCCCTGGTGGCTGCGCGCAACCAGTTGATGGGCATGGCATCCAAGAGCAAGGTGCTCACGCAAGTGCGCCCCGATGGCCTGGAGGATGCACCGCAACTTCAGATCGACATTGACCGTGACAAGGCCAGCGCCCTGTCAGTGAGCTTTGATTCCATCAACAGCACCATTTCCACCGCGCTGGGTTCGGCCTATATCAACGACTTCCCCAACCAAGGGCGCCTGCAGCGCGTGGTAGTGCAGGCCCAGGCAGAAGCTCGTATGCAGCCCGATGACATCTTGAAATTGACTACCCCCAACGCCCGCGGCGTGCCGGTGCCGCTGTCCGCCTTTGCCAGCACGCGCTGGATCAAGGGCGCCATGCAGACCATTCGTTACAACGGCTACCCCGCCATGCGTATCGGTGGCTCGGCAGCGCCCGGCTATAGCACGGGCGACGCCATGATTGAAATGGAAAAACTGGCCTCCCAATTGCCCGAAGGCTTTGCGTTTGAGTGGACTGGTTTGTCACGCGAGGAAAAGATCGCCGGCTCCCAAGCCCTGGTGCTGTACGCCTTTGCCATTCTGGCCGTGTTCCTGTGCCTGGCCGCGCTGTATGAGAGCTGGTCCATCCCGCTGGCGGTTATTCTGGTCGTGCCCGTGGGTGTGCTGGGCGTCCTGCTGGCCACGGTGATGCGCGGCTACTCCAATGACGTGTACTTTCAGGTCGGCCTGATCACCATCATCGGCCTGTCTGCCAAAAACGCCATTCTGATCATCGAGTTTGCCAAGGACCTGCAGGCCCAGGGCAAGACGGCCGTGCAGGCCGCATTGGCGGCGGCCCACATGCGCTTTCGGCCGATTTTGATGACGTCCATGGCCTTTATGCTGGGCACGCTGCCGCTGGCCATCTCCAGCGGCGCCGGCTCGGCCAGCCAGCGCGCCATTGGCACCGGCGTGATTGGTGGCAGCCTGGTGGGCACCATCCTCGCCGTGTTCTTTGTACCCATCTTCTTTGTGGTGGTGCGCTCCATCTTCAAGGGCAGCGAACGCCAGCACCAGTTTGATGCAGAGCACGGTCACCAGATCGGAGTGGAAAGCCATGAATAAGCCACGTATGACCGTCTCTCTTGGCCGCACCCTCCCCCGCATGGCAACGCTAGCCGCCGCCATGGCACTGGCTGCTTGCAGCTTTATCCCAACCTATGAGCGGCCCGCCGCGCCGGTGGCCACCAGTTTTGCAACGGAAACTGCCATGGCGGTCGGCTCGGCACCTGCTGCCACTGCAAGCGCCGTTGCAGCAGACATCGCCTGGCAGGACTTCTTCAAGGATGCCCGTCTGAAAAGACTGATTGAGCTGTCTCTGCAGAACAACCGCGACCTGCGAATCGCCGTGCTCGCTATCGAGCAGACCCGCGCCCAGTACCAGGTGCGCCGTGCCGATGAACTGCCCACGCTGAATGCTGGCATCACCGGCAGCCGCGGCCCAGTTGCGTCGGGCGCCATTAGCAGCACCTACACCGCAGGCTTTAGCATCACTGCCTACGAGCTGGATTTCTTTGGCCGCGTGCGCGCCTTGAGCCAGGCCGCGCAGGCCCAATTGCTGGGCTCCGAAGAGGCACGCAAAACCGTGCAGATCAGCCTGTTAGCTTCAGTAGCCAACACCTATCTGAACCTGCTGGCCAATGATGAATTGCTGCGGGTCACCCGCGAGTCGCTGGCCACACGGCAAGAGTCGTTGCGGCTAACTCAACTGAAATTTGACAACGAGGCGGCATCCAAGCTGGAGCTGAGCCAGTCCCAGTCTTTGCTTGAGGGCGCCAAAGCGGCGTTCGCCCAAACCACACGCCTACGTGCGCAGGACGAGAATGCGCTAACGCTCCTGGTAGGCCAACCTCTGCCTGCTGACTTGCCAGCCGGGCTACCCATCAATGCGCAAGGCATGCTGCCAGATTTGCCGGCCGGTGTGCCTTCTGATCTGTTGACGCGCCGCCCCGACATCCGCCAGGCCGAGCAGCAACTGCTGGCCAACAACGCCAACATTGGCGCCGCACGGGCCGCCTTTTTCCCCCGCATTACGCTCACCGGCAGCGCCGGAGTGGTCAGCAACGATCTGGACACGCTCTTCAACAAAGGCACAACGGCCTGGACCTTTGTGCCCCAGTTGCTGTTACCCATCTTTGACTATGGCCGCAACCAGGCGAATCTGGAGTCTGCCAAGGTGGCCCGCGACATTGCGGTGGCCCAGTACGAAAAAGCCATACAGACCGGTTTCCGCGAAGTGGCCGACGCCCTGGCCGGCCGCGCTACGCTGGGCGAACAACTACGCGCCCAAAACGCCCAGCTGGCTGCCGAGCAAACCCGCATGGAGCTGACCGACCTGCGCTTCAAACACGGCGCATCCAATGCCTTTGACGTGCTGGATGCCCAGCGCTCACTGTTTGCAGTGCAACAGGCCGCGGTGCAGGTGCAGGTGCAACAGGCACAGAACCTGGTGACCTTGTACAAGGTGCTGGGCGGGGGCTGGAAGCAATAGCGTCAACCCGGCAACTGCGTTTGGGACATCGCCTCTAAGAAGCGAAAGGCGTTGTCAAACGTGTTGGCCTTTGGCGACCGCGGCCAGAGATGCCCGGGCGGCAGCGCACCAAAATAGGTCAAATAGTCTGTCTCCAGCAGGCGAACCTTGTCGCGCATCTTCTCGGCAGACCTGATCTGGGCTTCAATGTCACCGCTGGCGACCTCGGGCACGTGGTGGATAAATGCGCCAGTGATGTCGTGGCAGAACCGTGCGTAGTCTTTGGTAAACAGGATGAAGGTGTGCCACATCTCGTCAACCTGTCCACCCGTCGCATACGTCTTCTCAGGGTGCAAGGCACACAAGGTAAACCAGCGTTTGAGTTCAACCAAAGTCTCTGCGGCCAATTGCGGCGACACCTTGGAATCTTTGATATACCGATCAGTAACCTTTGCAAAGTCAAACTGGGAAATCTTGTCGAACAAAAGTCTTGGCTCTTCGGTGACAGGGCTGGTCGCAGACGTCATGGCGCTATAGTCGGTGCGGGTTTGAATCGGAGGTCAGCCATCTTACGCCGCCCGTAAACATATGGGCTATAGAATCCGCGATGGACCAAAGTCCACCAACCACTCTTCCCCCGAAAGACTTTCCATGTCAAACCTGCTGAACTACCTCAATCTCCTGGACACTGACTCTGCCGCCCGCGCAGCGCACGCGACGGACCCCAAAGCCGCGATGACGCAATTTGGCCTAAGCGATGCCGAACATGCGTCCGTGTTGTCCGGGGACCGAGCGGCGATCGGAAAGCTGGCGGGCGTTGACTTGGCGGATGGTCAGGCTGGCCAGACTAGCTGTGAGGGCGACGTGCGATAGGGACAAATCGATTGACACGATGATGGGCAAGCGCATCAGAGCCATTGCCGTGTTGGTGTGCGCGCTGGGCTGCTCTGGCCTGGCACTCGCCGACGCGCCAAACGCAGTGGACGACTTGCTGCACGAGTCCCTGGCAAAAGTTCGTTCGACACCAGAAACAGCGTCCGCTCCGCTCGCCAAACTACAAGCACTACGGGACAGTTTCACACCGGAGCAGAACCACAGGTACCACGCAATCTATGGAAAGTACCTGGGCTGGCAGGGCCGGCATGAAGAGCGCATTGAATTGGCTCAGTCCATCATTGGCCAGGTGACAAAACCGTCAACCCGTGCCAGCCTGCTCTACGATCTGGTGGATGGCAACCGCGCGTTGGGCCACTACGAAAGTGCCCTACAGGCGATGAATGAGTCCATTCTCTTGCTGCCATCCATCGAAAATACGGGCTCCAAGCTGTTGGTGCTCAACGGGGCCGTATCCTTGTTGACCACCTTGCGCGCGTATGACGAGGCCCTGGTGTTTGCGGAGCGCATGATCGCGCTGGATACGAGCAAAGCCGGAACCCGCACGCTGTGCTTCGGTCTGGGCAATAAGATAGAACTGAATTTCAAGCTGGGCAATGGAGAGCTGGCACAGTCACTGGTGCCCCGTGCCCTTCAGGCCTGCGATGCCAGCAAGGATCACATGATGACCCTGATCGTGAAAACTTTCGCGGCCATTGATCTGGTCGATTCGGGGCAACACGCAAAAGGAATCGCGGCCAGCCTGCCCCTGGTGCAGCAATTTCAAACGGTGGGCACGGGTTCAAACTGGCTGGCTGCCGTCGAAGAGGCGCTGGCCCGCGCTTACCTCAAAACTGGTGATATGGACCGCGCAGAGTACTTTGGCACACAGGCCTACCAACGTGCGCAGTCGGCCAAGGATCTGGACTGGCAGGAAAAGACCAGCGAAACCATGGCGGCGGTCAAACGCGCCCGGGGTCAATTGGCAGCGGCCATTGGCTACTACGAAATCAATCTGGCGTTGAAAAAGAAGGCCTTTGACGACCAACAGCAAAAGAGCCTGGCCTACCAACGCGTCAAGTTTGAGACCCAGGACAAGGCCAACCAAATGGCCCTGCTGGAACAGAAGAACAAGACCCTCAACATCGAGACTGCGCTGCAGAAGGGCAAGTACCAGAACCTGGTGTTGCTGCTCACCTTGGGTCTGGTGGCGCTGACCATACTCGGAGCCAGTTTTGCCAGAACCCTGCGGCAAAAAAACCGCTTTCGCAAGTCCGCACAAATCGACGGCTTGACCCAGGTGAGCAACCGGGCCCACTTTACGGAGTCTGCGCAGAAGGCTTTCAACGACAAAAACAGCGTGGTGAGTCTGATCCTGTTTGACATGGACTTTTTCAAGAAGATCAACGACACCTATGGCCACGCGACCGGTGATTGGGTGCTGAAGACCGTCTGCCACACTGTCAAACGCAGACTACCCAAGGACGCCATTCTGGGTCGCATGGGCGGTGAAGAGTTCGCGGTGTGTTTGCCAACGTTTTCAGAAGATGAAGCCCGAGCCGTGGCGCAGCGCTGCCGCACAGCCATTGCTGCTGTGGACTCCCGCCACAGTGGCTTTAACTTTC
This sequence comes from uncultured beta proteobacterium, assembly GCA_903853895.1. Taxonomy (GTDB): domain Bacteria; phylum Pseudomonadota; class Gammaproteobacteria; order Burkholderiales; family Burkholderiaceae_C; genus Allorhodoferax. Next base: position 51,835 of record CAINUX010000254.1, read on the forward strand.
AAATGACGGCCAGTTTTGGCATCGCGACGCGCTTCGCCAATGGAACACTCAGCTTTGAGGAAGCACTGGCCGCCGCGGACAAGGCCCTGTATTTTTCCAAGAACGAAGGACGCAACCGCGTCACGGTGTACCAACATTCGGATGCTTTTAGGCCATGACGCACACCAAACCCGGAAAACTGATTTGCGTCGGCACCGGCATGCGCATGGCCGGGCAACTGACGCCGCTGGCGCGCAGCTATATCGAGACGGCAGACGTGGTCGTGGCGGCCGTGCCCAATCGCTTTGCACGCAAATGGCTGCAGGACATTGCCAAGCAATACATTTGCCTGCTGGACTACTACGACGATTGCGATATTGAGGGCAAAAATCGCCACGATACCTACCGACGCATGTCGGCCACAATCCTGGACGAGGTGCGCGCGGGCAAAACGGTCTGCGCCGCCTTTTATGGCCATCCGGGCATATTTGCCTGCATTTCACACATGGCGATCAAGGCCGCGCGCGCCGAAGGTTTCAGTGCAGAAATGTTGCCCGGCATCTCTGCGGAAGACTGCCTGGTCGCAGACTTGGGGCTTGACCCCGGTGCCACCGGCATGGTGTCGATGGAAGCCACGCAGTTCATGATTTTCGAGCGCAGACTGGATCCGACCGCACTGCTGATCCTGTGGCAGCCCTACATTGCCGGTGACCTGACCCGCAAACGTTTTGACACCACATCAGCCCGGTTGCAGGTGCTGGTGGATAAGCTGGCCCGCGACTACCCGCTGGACCATGCGGTCATCCTGTACGAAGCAGCGACCAATCCCCTGGAAACGCCGCGCATGGATACGATTCGACTGCGCGACCTGCCCACCGCCACGTTGAACGGGATCACCACGCTAGTGATACCGGCTGCGTTTACCTTGCAGCGGGATCAAGCAACTGTCGATCTGCTCAATGCCTTGCCGCAGGCAGAGTCAGAAGCGATGCAAACCGCCTGATCGCCAGGGGCCTGCATCGACGTGTGGCACGTCTGCTACTAAATCAGTAGCTACAAACGCTTATTTCACGAGGGCTAGAGGCCTGTTTTACCAATAGACCTCTACTCCACCCGCGTCACACTGGTGGGTTTGAAGCCCAGGTCCGCCGCCTTGCCCTTGCGCGCCCTTGCAGCGCGGGCGTTGTTCAGACTGCGGATCTCCAGCGTTTCTTCACGGTCTTTGCCACCGCGGCCAATGCCGGCGATGCGCACGCTGCGGGTGTAGGCGGCCGCACCGGCCAGGGTATCTTTGGCTTCGAGATCGATCAGCATCAGGCCGCGGCCACCGTTGGCCATGGATTTGAGTTCGCTGATCTCGAAAGTCAGGATGCGCCCGCCGGTGGAGGCGCAGGCCACATGGGTAGCAGGCGCGACCAGCACGCCCGGCGTACCGGCTGTGACCACGCGCGCCTGCGCGCCCAGCACCAGGGATGGGCAGCACAGAGTCTCGCCGTCGTTGACCGAGACGAAGGCCTTGCCCGCTTTCTGGCGCGACACCATGTTGTCCACGGTCGCCATGAAACCATAGCCTGCGGTGCTGCTCAGCAACAAGGTTGCGGCGGCTGGCCCGGCAAAGTAATACAGCAGCTGCGTGCCGCTTTCCAGTTCCAGCAGCGTGGTGACCGGCTGGCCATCGCCCCGCCCGCCCGGCAGCAACGAGACTGCCACCGAGTAGACGCGGCCGTTGGAGCCAAAGGCCAGCAGCGTGTCGACACTGCGGCATTCAAACGTGCCGTACAGGCCGTCGCCCGCCTTGAAGGCAAACGAGGTGGCCTCGTGGCCATGGCCGGTGCGGGTGCGCACCCAGCCTTTTTGGCTGACGACCACGGTGACGGGTTCGTCCACCACCTTGATCTCCAGCACGGCTTTTTTCTCGGTCTGGATCAGCGTGCGCCGCGGGTCGGCAAAGGTTTTAGCATCGGCCTCGATCTCCTTGACCATCAGGCGGCGCAGTGCAGACGGGTTGCCCAGGATTTCTTCCAGCTTGCCCTGCTCGCCCCGTAACTCGGACAGCTCTTGCTCGATCTTGATGGCTTCCAGCCTGGCCAATTGGCGCAAGCGGATTTCGAGAATGTCTTCGGCCTGGCGATCGGACAGGTTGAAGCGCTCCATTAGCGCGGCCTTGGGCTCGTCCGACTGGCGGATGATGGCGATCACTTCGTCAATATTGAGCAGAACCGTCTGGCGGCCCTCCAAAATATGGATGCGGTCCAGCACCTTGGACAAGCGGTGCTGCGAGCGCCGCTCGATGGTGGTTTGCCGGAACGCAATCCACTCCTGCAGCATCTGGCGGAAGGATTTTTGCGTGGGCCGGCCGTCCAGACCAATCATCGTCAGGTTGATGGGCGACGATGTCTCCAGGCTGGTGTGGGCCAGTAGCGCCGTGATCAACTCCTGCTGTTCGATGCGGCTGGTTTTGGGCTCGAACACCAGGCGCACGGCGGCGTCTTTGTTGGACTCGTCACGCACCACGTCCAGCACGGACAGCACGCTGGCCTTGAGCTGGTTCTGGTCCTGCGACAGGGCCTTCTTGCCGGCCTTGACCTTTGGGTTGGTCAGCTCTTCAATTTCTTCCAGCACGCGCTGGCTGCTGACCCCCGGTGGCAGCTCGGTCACCACCAATTGCCACTGGCCGCGTGCCAGGTCTTCAATCTTCCAGCGCGCACGCACCTTGAGCGAGCCGCGGCCGGTGCGGTAGGCGTCGGCAATATCGGTAGCGCTGCTGATGATCTGACCGCCGCCCGGGTAATCGGGGCCGGGCACCAGCGCGGCCAAGGCTTCGTCGGCCAGAGCGGGCGTCTTGATCAAGGCCACGCAGGCGTCGGCTATCTCGCGCAAATTGTGGCTGGGGATTTCGGTGGCCAGACCCACGGCAATACCGCTGGCGCCATTGAGCAGCGCAAATGGCAGGCGTGCCGGCAACTGGCGTGGCTCTTCGGTAGAGCCGTCGTAGTTGGGCTGAAAGTCGACCGTGCCCATGTCGATTTCGTCCAGCAGCAGGCTGGTGATCTTGGCCAGGCGCGCCTCGGTGTAGCGCATGGCGGCGGCACCGTCGCCATCGCGGCTGCCAAAGTTGCCCTGGCCGTCGATCAGCGGGTAGCGTTGCGAAAAGTCCTGCGCCATGCGCACCAGTGCGTCATAGGCCGCCTGGTCGCCGTGCGGGTGAAAGCGGCCCAGCACATCACCGACCACGCGCGCGCTTTTGACGGGGCGGGCGCCGGTGTTGCCGTTGGGTCCGCCAAAGCCCAGACCCATGCGCGACATGCTGTACAAAATGCGGCGCTGCACCGGCTTCTGCCCGTCGCAGACGTCGGGCAGGGCACGGCCCTTGACGACAGAAAGGGCGTATTCGAGGTAGGCGCGTTGGGCGTAGGTGGCCAGGTTCAGTTCGTCATCGCCGCCGTCGCGGGGCGGCTCGGGGGCCAGGTCAAGAATGGGTTGGTCGGTCATAGGGGATCAATTCAATAGGTCGGTAGGGGCCTGGGGGGCCAGAAACTCACCACGCACACGGGCAGTCTGCAATGCGCCATCACTGCGCAGGGCTTGCGGGTTCAACCGGGTGTACAGACTCATCACTGAACGAACGTAGTTTTGGGTTTCTTTGTAATTGGGAATCCGGTTGCCGGCCTTTTGCACGGCGCCCTCACCGGCGTTGTAGGCCGCAACGGCCAATTCCAACTGACCCGGAAACAACTTGATCAGGTCGCGCAGGTAGCGCGCACCCGTGTTGATATTGGTCCGCGGGTCGGTCAGCTTGGCCGCCACGGAGCCGCCACGGTCGTTGGCCAAGCCATAGCGCTGGCCGGTAGCGGGCATTACCTGCATCAGCCCCACGGCGCCCTTGGGTGACACTGCGGACGGGTCAAAGCCGGACTCCGTGGCAATCACCGCCTGCAACAGGGCCATGTCGAGCTGGTTGGCATCGGCTGCCGTGCGCAGATAGGGTTTGATGGCCAGAAATGCCGGCGACAACTCCAGACTGGCCACGCTGCGCCCGGCGCCGCCGATCGGCGCGAAGCGTGCCACGGTGGTGACGGTACCGCTGTCGGACTGGCCCGCAGCATCGGACGCAGGCATGCCACGAAACATCAGCTTGTACCGTGCATCCAACCGGCTGGAAGCAAAGTGCTTGACGCCCCGCGGGTCTACGTAGGTCCACATGTCGGCGTGAGCCAGGTGCAGGGAACACAACAACGCGGCCCCCAGCAGGGGCGCCCGGAACGCCCGGGCCTTCAACAACAACGAAACCATCAAATATCTACCTCTACGGAGTCGCCATGCAGTTCCATCAATTCACGCCGCGCGGCGGCCTCGCCCTTGCCCATGAGTTTGGTGATCAGGGCCTCGGTCGCACCGAAATCGATGGCGCCCAGCATCACGGGCAGCAGGCGGCGCGTGTCGGGGTTGAGCGTGGTGTCCCACAGCTGCTCGGCATTCATTTCGCCCAGGCCTTTGAAGCGGCTGATGCTCCAGGCCGCCTCGCGCACGCCTTCTTTGCGCAATTTGTCGAGAATTGCCGTTAACTCACCTTCATCCAGCGCATACGCCTTGGAAGCCGGCTTCTTTCCACGGGCCGGTGCGTCAACCCGAAACAACGGGGGACGGGCCACATACACGTGCCCGGTCTCGATGAGTTTGGGGAAATGGCGGAAGAACAGCGTCAGCAGCAGCACCTGAATGTGGGAGCCGTCCACGTCCGCATCACTCAGGATGCAGACCTTGCCGTAGCGCAGACCGGACATATCGGGCGAATCATTGGGGCCGTGGGGATCGACGCCAATGGCGACCGAGATGTCGTGGATTTCCGTGTTGGCGAACAATCTGTCGCGGTCCACCTCCCAGGTGTTGAGCACCTTGCCGCGCAGGGGCAGAATGGCTTGGTTTTCTTTGTCGCGACCCATCTTGGCGCTGCCACCGGCCGAGTCACCCTCGACCAGAAACACCTCGTTGTAGGCAATGTCCTTGCTTTCGCAGTCGGTGAGCTTGCCGGGCAGCACGGCCACACCCGAACTTTTGCGTTTTTCGACCTTTTGGCCGGCCTTTTGTCGGCTTTGGGCGGCTTTGATCGCCAACTCCGCCAATTTCTTGCCGTATTCCACGTGCTGGTTCAGCCACAGCTCCAGCGCGGGGCGCACAAAGCTGGAGACCAGACGCACGGCATCGCGCGAATTGAGGCGCTCCTTGATTTGGCCCTGGAACTGGGGGTCCAGCACCTTGGTGGACAGCACATAGCTGGCGCGGGCAAACACGTCTTCGGGCATTAGCTTCACACCCTTGGGCAGCAGCGAATGCAACTCGATAAAGCTCTTGACCGCCGTGAACAGGCCGTCGCGCAGGCCGCTCTCATGCGTGCCACCAGCACTAGTGGGAATCAGGTTGACGTAGCTCTCGCGCACCGGCTGGCCGTCTTCGGTAAAGGCCACGCACCACGAGGCGCCCTCCCCTTCGGCGAAATTGTCACTCTGGCTGTCGGCAAAGCCTTCGCCTTCGAACAGCGGAATGACAGGATCACCGTTGAGCGTTTGCGTCAGGTAGTCACGCAGACCGCCCTTGTAGAGCCAGGTCTGCGTTTCCTTGGTCTTTTCCACCAGCAGGGACACGCTGACACCAGGCATCAGTACCGCCTTGCTGCGCAACAAGTGCGTCAGTTCGGCCATGGGCAACACTGCGGACTCAAAGTATTTGGCGTCGGGCCAGACGCGCACCGTCGTACCGGATTTGCGCTCACCCTCGCCGATCTTGCGGGTTTGCAGCGCCTGGGTCACGTCGCCGTTCTCAAACACCAGTGCGGCCACCATGCCCTCGCGGTAGGACGTGGCCTCCAGCCGTTTGGCCAGGGCATTGGTCACGCTGACGCCAACGCCGTGCAGACCGCCGGAGAAGCTGTAGGCACCGCCCTTGCCTTTGTCGAACTTGCCACCGGCGTGCAGGCGGGTGAACACCAGTTCAATGACCGGCGCCTTTTCTTCGGGGTGCATGCCAAAAGGGATGCCGCGGCCATCGTCTTCAACGGTGACGGAGCCATCCATGTGGACGATGACCTTGATCTTTTTGCCAAATCCACCCAGGGATTCATCGGCCGCGTTGTCCAGCACTTCCTGGATGACGTGCAACGGATTGTCGGTGCGGGTGTACATGCCCGGACGCTGTTTAACAGGCTCCAGGCCCTTGAGAACGCGGATGGAACCTTCGGAATATTCGGGGGTGGCGGATGCTGGTGGTTTAGCTGACATAGGGCGGCATTGTAATCGGCTAGCCCCGGCAGGCTGTACGTAAATACAGCCTCACAATGGGATGGCATTGCCCAAGACCCGGCAACGGGCTCCCGGATTGGCGACAATCCAGCTATGCGCGCATCTTCCACATCACTGTCGACCCTGCAGGTACTGGCTTGCGGCGCCACTATCGTCACCCTGTCCATGGGTATTCGCCACGGCTTTGGCTTGTGGTTGCAGCCCATCACGCAAGACCAGGGCTGGACTCGGGAAACCTTTGCGCTGGCCATTGCGATCCAGAATCTGGTCTGGGGTATTTCCGGCATTTTTGCCGGCATTGCGGCCGACCGGTTTGGCGCCTTCAAGGTCATCGTGGTGGGCTCGCTGCTCTATGCGCTGGGACTGGTCGGCATGGCCTACGCCAACACGCCGCTGCTGTTTTCGCTCAGCACCGGGGTGCTGATCGGCATGGCCCAGGCTGGCACCACCTATGCGGTCATCTATGGGGTGATTGGACGCAACGTAAGCGCCGAGAAACGCTCCTGGGCCATGGGCGTGGCAGCAGCGGCCGGCTCGTTCGGGCAATTTCTGATGGTGCCGACCGAAGGCTTTTTGATCAGCCACTTTGGCTGGCAACAGGCGTTGGTGCTGCTGGGCATGGCATCCCTGCTGATGATTCCCCTGTCGTGGGGGCTGCGCGAGCCCGGTTTTGCGAGCGGCGGCGCCCCGGCGCGGGACCAGAGCATTAGCCAGGCCCTGCGCGAGGCCCTCAAATACCCGAGCTTCCAGTTGCTGATGGCGGGATACTTTGTGTGCGGTTTTCAGGTGGTTTTCATTGGCGTGCACATGCCCAGCTACCTCAAGGACAAGGGACTTTCGCCTCAGGTTGCCAGCTATGCCCTGGCGCTGATCGGCTTGTTCAATGTATTTGGCACCTATGCCGCTGGCGCGCTGGGCCAAAAAATGGCGAAGAAGAACATCCTGGCCTTTATTTACCTGGCCCGCGCCATCGCCATCAGCGTGTTTTTGCTGGTGCCGCTGTCACCGGCCAGTGTGTATGTATTCTCGGCCGTTATGGGGCTGCTGTGGCTATCCACCGTACCGCCCACCAATGCCACCGTGGCACAGATATTCGGCGTGGCGCATCTGTCCATGCTGGGTGGATTCGTCTTTTTCAGCCACCAGATCGGGTCGTTCATGGGGGTGTGGCTGGGAGGCTTTCTGTATGACAAGACCGGCAGCTACGACATCGTCTGGTACATCGCCATCGCGTTGGGGATTGCCGCGGCGTTGATCAACCTGCCTGTCAAAGAGGCTGCCATTGTCCGCGGTATGCCTCGGGGCGCGGTGACGCCATGAGCACGCGCCTTCGCCTGTTGATGGGAGTGCTGGCCATGGGGGTGCTGGGCGCCGTCTTCCTGTTGTACAGCCAACCCGACTTCATGGTGCAAATGGCCAATCAGCTGTGGTCGTGCTTTTGAATCCCTCGCCCTGGATCGTTCGTTGGTCGCACCTCTTGGAGCCCGGAGCAACCGTGCTGGATATTGCCTGTGGAAGTGGTCGGCACCTGGCTTGGTTTGCGGCCCGCCAGCATGCTGTCACGGGTGTCGATCGCGACACCAATCAAGCCCGTTTGCATGCGCCCTGCGCAGAGCTGCTGTGCGCCGACATTGAGAACAATCCATGGCCTTTGCAGATCGACGGTGCCCTGCGGACCTTTGGCGCAGTGGTGGTGACCAATTATCTGTGGCGGCCCTCAATGCAAACGGTAGTGAACAGCGTCGCTCCGGGCGGGGTGCTGCTCTATGAAACCTTCGCAGACGGCAATGAAACGCTGGGGCGCCCGTCGCGGCCTGATTTTCTGTTGCAACCCGGTGAATTGCTGCAAGCCTGTGCGGGGCTGGAGGTCGTGGCCTATGAAAACGGTACCCTGCAGGACCCGCCCCGCGTTGTGCAGCGCATTGCCGCCGTTCGTGCGCCTGCTAGCAAATGTGCTCTGACCCCAAGTCGCTAAAATATCCGATTACAGAACAAATGATCGACATGAACTCACCTCAAGGCCCAATCACAGGCAGCATCGTGGCGCTGATCACCCCAATGCTGGACGATGGCTCCGTGGACTACCCGGCGCTGCGCAAGCTGATCGATTGGCACATCGCCGAAGGGACCGACTGCATCGGCGTCGTGGGCACCACGGGGGAGTCCCCGACCGTCAGTGTTGAAGAACATTGCGAGATCATCCGCGTGTCAGTGGAGCAGTCCGCTGGTCGGGTGCCCATCATGGCGGGTTGCGGTGCGAATTCGACCGCTGAGGCCATTGAATTGGCTCGGTTTGCGAAGAAGGTAGGCGCCGACTGCCAGTTGCAAGTAGTACCCTACTACAACAAGCCCACCCAGGAAGGGCAGTACCTGCACTTCAAGGCGATTGCTGAGGCGGTGGATTTGCCCGTGGTGCTGTACAACGTGCCCGGACGCTCTGTCGCTGATATGGCACATGACACGGTCATGCGTCTGGCCAAGGTGCCCGGCATTGTGGGCATCAAGGAAGCCACCGGCAATATCGAACGCGCGCAGTGGCTGATCAAGGACGCCCCGAAGGGTTTTGCGATCTACTCAGGCGATGACCCGACCGCTGTCGCCCTGATGTTGTGTGGCGGCCAAGGCAATGTGAGCGTGACAGCGAATGTGGCTCCACGACTCATGCACGAGCTGTGCGCGGCGGCTATAGCTGGCAACGTGCAACGTGCGATGGAAATTCAATTGCGTTTGTTGCCGCTGCATAAGGCGCTTTTCGTAGAATCCAACCCCATCCCTGTCAAATGGGCCGCAGCCCGCATGGGACTGTGTAAAGATGCGCTTCGCCTGCCATTGACCATTATGACCGAAGACAATAGGCCAACGCTGGAGCGCGCTATGCGCGCCACCGGCTTGATCTGAGTCCCTTTTTCCATTTCGAGGATTTCTGTGAACCCTTTCTTCAAATTGACGCTGGTTAGCGCAGCGATATCACTGTCGGCCTGTACCGTTCTGCAAGCCGACAAGGTGGACTATCGCAGCGCCAGCAACGTCAAGGTTCCTACGCTGGATGTTCCGCCCGACCTGACGCAGTTGTCCAAGGACACACATTACGCGGTGGTGGGCGGTGCGGTGTCCGCGTCGAGCCTCAAGGCGGGTCTGCCAACCACCGCAGCAGCCCCGACTGTTGCAGTGGCTGCCTTGGGAGATGTACGCATTGAACGCGCCGGCAACCAACGCTGGCTAGTGGTGAATCGTCCCGCCGACAAGCTATGGGACCCGGTGAAAGACTTCTGGCAGGAAAATGGTTTCCTCTTGGCCATGGACCAAAACACCCTGGGCATCATGGAAACCGACTGGGCAGAGAACCGGGCCAAGATCCCACAGGATATTGTCCGCTCCACATTGGGCAAGTTGCTTGACTCCCTGTATTCAACGGCAGAGCGTGACAAGTTTCGCACACGCCTTGAGCGCAATGTCAACGGGGAGACCGAAATCTTTATCAGCCACCGCGGCATGATTGAAACGGTCACTGATAAGTCCAGCCAAGAAGCTGGCAACACCGTTTGGCAGCCACGGGCGGCAGACCCGGAACTCGAAGCCGAGTTCTTGCGTCGACTGATGGTCAAGTTGGGTGTGAGCGAGCCGCAAGCCAAGACTCTGGTGGCCGGTGCGGCCCCGGTGAAAAAGACGGCAGACGTTGCCACCGAAAACGGCCAACCCGTGGTACGCATGGAAGAAGGGTTTGACAGCGCTTGGCGCCGCGTGGGCCTGGCACTGGATCGCACCGGCTTTACCGTTGAGGACCGTGACCGCAAGCAGGGGATCTACTTTGTGCGCTACGTACCACTCAATGCAGACAAGTCGGAACCCGGCTTTTTCAGCAAGCTGTTCAGTAGCTCGGACAAAAACTCGGATGCAGCCAAGTTCCAGATTGCTGTGCGCAGTGTGGCCAATGTGACCACGGTATCGGTACTGGACTCCAAGGGCGCGCCTGAAACCTCGGTGTCCGCACAGCGCATCGTGAAAGTGATTGCCGACGACATCAAGTAAGCCGCCGCCGCCACTACATCCCGGAGGCTTGGCGGCCTTTGCGGATGTTGCTGACCCGTCCTGCTATAGGTTGACACCTAAAGTTGCAGGATTTACCGGCTGACGAACTCCAGCCAGAGACGCCCGATGTACCTCATCGGGCGTTTTCAATTGTAGTGAGAAGTGAGGCCGCTCCAGGTTGTAGATGGCCA
>CAINUX010000255.1 GCA_903853895.1 uncultured beta proteobacterium
CTGATGGCGGAAGCCCAGGTCCATGTGGCCAGCAACCCCTGCGTCAACATCACGCTGCAGGGCCGCTTTGACACCTACCCCAAGCGCCGGGGACTCACCCGCGTGCCCGAGCTGATGGCTGCGGGCCTGACCGTGGCCTTTGGCCAGGACGACATGATGGACCCCTGGTACGCGCTGGGCAGCGCAGACATGCTGGAGGTGGCCAGCATGGGCCTGCACGTGGCCCAGATGACCAGCCAGGCCGCCATGCGCCAGTGCTTCGAGGCCATCACCATCAACCCGGCCAAGATCCTCGGGCTACAAGGCTATGGGCTGGAGAAAGGCTGCCATGCGGACTTTGTGCTGCTGCAAGCCCGCGACCCGGTGGAGGCCTTGCGGTTGAAAGCCACGCGGCTCAAGGTGTTCAAGCGTGGCAAGTTGCTGGCGCAGACACCGGCGCACACTGCCGCACTGCACCTGCCAGGCAGGCCTCCGCAGACCTCCTTCCTGCATGCAAAATAGTCCACTAGCCCTCGTAAATACTGCGCAATCAGCTATCAGTGGTATAGCAACCACCATCGCCCGCAAAGCATTTCCGTGCACCTGGACGTGGCGGCCAACGTACAGGAGCACCTGGCGCTGGCGCAAGCCGCCGCCGAACATGGCGTGCCATTGTGGCAGGCATATGCGCGGGAGCAAGGCATAGTGGTGCTCATCGCCAACCACGGTGAGCCATCGAGCGGATATGTGTCGACGGGGCGCAACGGGATTTGGGATAGCAGCGGCAAGCTGGTGGCGGAGGCGTCGGGATTGGGGATGTATTTGGTCGTGGCGAGCATGGATGTCGACGACCAGAACCGCAGCGGCGGGTTGGCTTTGCCGGTATGAGTTTTGAGGCGCGTGAAGACTCGGCTCGCGACCCATTGCTGATGGTCACAAGCCTTGTGCAGATGTCGGGATCGGGGCGAAAGCGGTCGGTCGCTGCGACACCTAGATTTGGGCTGTCTTCTGAATAGCGGTCTTAGCCGGTGCCGGTCCAATTTCAAGATTTGTCCATCGCAAAAGCTCCAAGGCAGACGTTCGTTAGTGACACTCAGTCTTTCGAGGCTGGCGACGGCAGAGCAGCGTTGGAGCTTACATTCAATTGCTTGGTCCATTGGGCTATAGTCGTTAGCGAGTTAACCGTTTACACTTTCGTTTGATCTCAAGGACTTTGGCGGGAGAATTGTCTTGAACCTCAACACAGCTCGAGTTTTTGTTCGAGACATCTCCAGTGCGAAGGGTTTCTATGCCGGCGCACTTGGCCTTAGCGTGAAGGTGGACGGTAGTTCGCACGGTTTCTGCGTCTTTGATGCCGGATCGGCAACACTTGTTGTCGAAGCAGTTTCAAACGACGCGCCTCAGGAAGAGCTAGATCTCGTTGGTCGCTTCACTGGCCTGTCCTTTGACGTGCCTAGTGCGAAGGCAGCTTACGAAAACCTAAGGTCTCGCGGTGTCACGTTCACCGGTGCGCCTGAGAAGCAGTTTTGGGGTGGCACCCTCGCAACCCTTCAGGACCCGTCCGGCAATGAGCTGCAAATTTGTGAGCAGCCTCCGTACTAGCGCGTTAACTGAGCCGACTCCGCGCCATAACTCGCGGATGCGGTTCAAAGTTGCTTTAGGCCTGGATGAGCGGCTCCTCGCTGGATCGGGGTAATCTCGGTTTAGGTGCAAATCGTATCGGTAAGGCAAAAGGGTTAACCCTTGGGTCCCACTCGCCCGGAATAGTCACGCTACCGCAGCGGACCCCAGATCACCAAAGTTGCTGATTTTGACCGCACCATCCGGAAAGCGCGCAATCACGTCCAACTGCCCACCCATCGCTTCAATGTGACTGCGCAGCGTTGATAGATACATGTCCGTGCGCTTCTCCATTTTGGCGATAGACGGCTGCTGGACGTGCAACACCTCAGCCAGCATCTTTTGGGACAGGCCACGGGCTTGCCGTAATTCATTGAGTGGCATTTCGGCAAGCATCGCTTGCGCCTTAACCGCCGCCCTCGCTTGGGCCTGGGGTGCCATGCGCGAGCGCAAGTCAGAGAATTTGTTTGCCATTTATCAGTCCTTCCTTTCGAAGTTGCTCTATGTGTTCATCGTAGAGTCCGTCCGCAATCGGGATGTGTACGTCATACCACCGGTCGTCCCCAGTCTTGTCGCCTCCGATCAGCAAGATGGCCGAACGTCTCGGGTCAAACGCATATAAGGTTCGATACGGTCGCCCATCGTGCTGCGTGCGCAATTCACGCATATGGCTGTGTTTCGATCCGTTAGTCCCGCTGCTGTGAGGAAACCCCAAATTCGGGCCTCGATCCTCCAGCAAGCGCACGGATGCATCCAGAGACTCTTGTTCATCTTCAGACAGACCGTTCCACCACTCGCCGAATTCGTCTGTGTACTCAACATCCCAAATCATGCGACAAGTATAGCCTCCATGGAATATTCCGTCAATGGAATAAAGCAGAGCTAAAAGAACGCGCTATCCTGCCCATCCCTTTATGACCGCGCCCCAAACGCATCACCCATCTGCCTAGCCCGTTTGACCTCATCGGTGTGCAGGTAGATCGACGTTGTGGCCACCGACGCGTGGCGCAAATTGTCGCGCACGGTGGTCAGTTCGGCACCGCGCGCCAAAGCATGCGTGGCGTGCGTGTGCCTCATCCAATGCGGACTGGCTTTGCGCAGCTTTTCCGCAGTGGCAGGTGCCTCCTTTTCGATTGCAGTCGCTACCGTGGTGAAGAATCGTTTCATAAGGCTCCAGACCCTGGTGGCGGTGATGCCCGATTTTCCGTCTGGGTCGCCCAGGTCGGCAATCAAGGGGGTGGAAGGCTTCCAATGCGCTGGCGTAATGGGCAAACCCCGTTGCATCAGCGAGTGGTCCAACGCGGAGCGCACCAGCGGCGGCAGTGCAACTTTGCCCGACTTGCTGCCCTTTCCAACCAATTTGATCCAGTGGTCGCCATGCGAATCGACTTCGATTTGTCCCAGTTTGGCGCCGACCAGCTCGCTGACCCGCAGTCCCGTGGCATATGCAAAGTCCAGCACAAAGCGCAAACGCTGCGCCGCCGGTACCTGCCAACCATAGGTCCATTCCAGCCCATCGGCCACTGCTCGGATGATGGCCCATTCCCCTTCAGAGAACACCCGCCCCGTATCCATAGGTGCCGCGTGCGAAGCACCACGCACTTTGACCCCAGAGAATGGGTTGGCCAACACATAGCGCTGCTCCATGAGCCAGCGAAACATGGCACCAAGGACCGCCAAGGCATAAGCCACAGAGCGGGGTGCCAAACCGCCCACAAAGGGTTTCCAGTCCGGTGATGTTCGCGCCTGGGGTGGGCCAATCCACCGCCTGGCCGGTGTCGGGTGCCGCAGAAACGCCCGGTAAGCAATGGCGTCTTCCGTGTTCAGGGAAGATAGTGCTTTGCCGCGTTCGACGATGGCCCACAGGATCAGTCGCTCGGCCTCTTTTCTGTAAGCACGCTGGGTGGCGGCCGCCTCGTGCAAGGACAACCAAGCCTGGATAGCTTCGTAGTCGTTGGCAGAATTCAGTGTGCAACTCTCAGGTGGTGCCCGAAAGGTCCCACGGGAACCATCCACCTCACCGGGAACCACGAGCATCTCCCAGGGCTGCACTTCCTGCTGGGCATTGCGAACGATCAGGGCACGAGCGCGCTCAACAAGCTGCGGGTGCTGGGCAAAGAAGGCC
>CAINUX010000256.1 GCA_903853895.1 uncultured beta proteobacterium
GGTGCAGTTCATGGTGGCGCGCTTGACCATTGAGCACCGCGAACTGGAAGCTGTATGGAAACGGCTGGAGTCCGGCCTCAAGGCTGTGGCCAAGGGCCGCGACAGCGACATCAACGTGGCCGACATTGATCTGCTGGTTACCCGCTACCGCGCGCACGCACAGTACGAAGAGTCCGAGTTCCTGCCCTTGTCCCAGACCATTTTGAGCCGCAACTCCAACCACATGGCAGCGCTCGGCATGTCCCTGCACATGCGCCACGCGCCAATGCGGGTTGTGCCTTACGGCTGAAATTAAGCCTAACTGGAATCGTTGCGCCAGCAAGTGCGTGGATGGTGGCACTACACCATTGGCCAACTGCAACTGCTGGTATAGCGAACTGGCTGGAAAAGCGGTTACCGAGACCAGGCATTTGCGACCCTTGTCTGCAACTCGGTCAGCACCGGCTGATAGGTCGCCAGAAACTCCACATAGCCCTGCGCCAACTGGTTCAGATTCCATGCGCGCTGCACCAGTCGGCACTGGGGTGCACAAACACCCCCATACGTTGCACGGCGCCCAGTTGAAAATTGCCTGTGGCCAGACCGCGGGCCTGCTCGGGCGCAACGGCATGGGCAAGAGCACGCTGATCCGCACGCTGCTAGGCCCTGTGGCGCAGCGCGACGGCCACATCACCCTCTTTGCAAGTACGCTTCGCGCTTCAAGCCGCACGAGGTCGTCCGCCTCGGCGTGGCCTATGTGCCCGAGGGGCGCGGCGTGTTCCCGAAAGGGCGGCATCTCCACCCTGATCGTGGACCGCGACTACCGTCGGGTGTTGGCGCATGCCGACCAAGCTTTGGTGCTGCAAAAAGGGCAGGTGGTGTTGCAGGGCGCGGCGGAGGATGTGGCGGGCAGTGCGGCGCTGGCGACCTACCTGGGGGTTTGAGGTATTTTACAGAAGTCTTCAGAGGGAAATATGGCGGTAGACCCCGTGAAATATGCGCATGTAGCTACTATATTTGTAGCAAGCCGTTCGTTACGCTGGCCGCATTTCTGAGCACTCCCTTCGACCCGATGATCGCGGACGTCAAGTAGTGACGCAGGGTCAGCGCCTCAATGTCTACGTTGAACCCGCCAGTTGCAACTCCAGATCGTGAAGCACCTGGTAGCAGGGCAGCACGCTGGCCACGCTGCTGTTTGGCTGGCGGCCTTCGCGGATGGCGGCGAAGAACTCGCGGTCCTGCAGCTCGATGCCGTTCATGGACACATCTACCTTGGATACATCGATTTTTTCTTCCTTGCCATTGAACAAGTCGTCGTAGCGCGCGAGGTAGGTCGCGCTGTCGCCGATGTAGCGGAAGAAGGTGCCCAGGGGGCCGTCGTTGTTGAAGCTCAAACTCAGCGTACAGATGGCGCCGTTGGCGGCCTTGAGCTGGATGCTCATGTCCATCGCAATGCCCAACGCGGGGTGAATCGGTCCCTGGATGGCGTTGGCTTTGACGATGGGGCTGCCGCACTGGTAGGCGAACAGGTCCACCGTGTGGGCCGCGTGGTGCCACAGCAGGTGGTCGGTCCAGCTACGGGCCTGGCCCAGCGCGTTCATGTTGGTGCGGCGGAAGAAGTAGGTCTGCACATCCATTTGCTGGATGTTGAAGCGGCCAGCCGTGACTTCCTTGTGCACGTACTGGTGGCTGGGGTTGAAGCGGCGGGTGTGGCCGCACATGGCAACCAGGCCGCTGCGCTGGGCCATGGCCACTACGTCTTGCGCACCCTGCAACGAGTCTGCCAGCGGAATCTCCACCTGCACGTGTTTGCCCGCCTTCAGGCAGGCGATGCTTTGCGCGGCGTGCATCTGGGTGGGTGTGCACAGGATGACGGCGTCCACCTCTTGCAAGGCCAGGCTGTCCTCCAGGTTAGTGGTGACGTGGCCAATGCCGTATTTGGTCGCAATCTCCTGGGTCTTCTCCAGATCGCGGCTGATCAACGAGACGACTTCCACGCCTTCGACATTCTTGATGCCGTCCAGATGCTTGATGCCGAAGGCACCGGCGCCAGCGAGGGCGACTTTGATGGTTTTTGTCATGGTCAGGTGTTCTCCAATATCAGATGGCCAACGGCCGTGTTGCTGGCAGGCACATGGTAAAAACGGTGTCTAGCCCTCGTGGAAGCCGTTTTGTTTGCTACATCTTTCATAGCACCCCGGGCGATCAACCACATCACCAGCTCAATGCCCTCGGACCCAGCTTCGCGCACATAGTCGATGTGGGGAATGGCAGCCGCTGCCGCCGGGTCGGCAATCAGCTTGTCCAGAAATGCGTTGTCAAATTCCTTGTTGATGAGCCCCGCGCGCGGCCCCTGCAACTGGTGGCTCATGCCGCCGGTGCCCCAGATGTGCACGTTCAGATCTTCATCAAAACTCTCCACGGCTTTGGCAATCGCCTTGCCCAGGTTGAAGCAGCGCTGGCCCGATGGTACGGGGTACTGCACCACGTTCACGGCAAACGGAATCACCGGACACGGCCATTCCTGCGGTTGCCCGCACATCAGCGAGAGTGGCACGGTCAGCCCATGGTCCACGGCCATCTTGTTCACAATGGTCAGATCAAAGTCCTGCTGGATGACCGACTGCGCAATGTGCGCGGCCAGCTCCGGGTGGCCTTGGACCACAGGAACGGGGCGCGGGCCCCAGCCTTCGTCGGCCGGCTGGTAGCTGGCTGCCGTGCCAATGGCAAAGGTCGGAATCATGTCCAGGCTGAAGGCCGTGGCGTGGTCGTTGTAGACCAGGAAGATGACATCGGGCTGGTTGTCCTTCATCCACTGTTTGGAAAACTCGTAGCCCTGGAAGACCGGTTGCCAGTAGGGCTCGTTGCTCTTGCCCAGGTCCAGTGCGGCGCCAATGGCGGGCACGTGCGAGGTGTAAACGGAGGCGGTAATGCGGGCCATGTCAGACCCCCGCTTTCTGGCCGGCGCGACCCTGCGGTTGGTTCTGCGCCTGCGCATCGCCATCCTCGCCGATGAGGCGATTGCCTTCGACCGAGCGGCCGCCGGCAATCATCATGTTGCGGTATTCGTCTTCGGTCATGCCCGTCATGCTGCCTGCCATTTGTTGAAAGCTCTTGCCATCGGTTGCGCCGATCTTGGCCAAAAAGTAGATGTTGCCGCCGGCCGCGATGCAGCGGTTCAGGTCACGCGCCAGCACGGCCTGCTTTTGCTCCTCGGTCATCGCCCATTCGCTCAAGTAGGCGCTCTCGTCGGCCTTGAAGCGCTCACGGTTGGTGGCCTGCATTAGCGACATGCAGAACTGGTTCAGGTGGTAGCCTTTGCGGCTCTGTTCTGCATCAAAGATGGTGGTGCCGGGCACGTCCAGATACGGTTTGTCGAGTGACATGGCTAGCTCCAGTACAAACGCGTGGGGTTGTCCACCAGCAGCTTGCGCTGCAGTTCCGCCGTGGTGGCAATCTGCGGAATGAAGTCCACCAGCAGGCCATCATCGGGCATATGGTCCTTGAGGTTGGGGTGCGGCCAGTCGGTGCCCCACAGCACGCGGTCCGGGAAGGTCTCGACCAGGTGTTTGGCAAAGGGCACCACGTCTTGGTAGGCATGCTGCTCGCCGTTCAAGGCCTTGGGGCCGGTGACGCTGAGCCGCTCGGGGCAGCTCACCTTGCTCCAGATATTGCTGTGCTCGCGCATCATCTTCACAAACAGCGCGAACTCCGGTCCATCCACAGGCTTGCTGACATCGGGGCGGCCCATGTGGTCGACCACCACCGTGGTCGGCAGCGCGGTGAAAAAGTCATACAGCTCGGGCAAATCTTGCGCCTCGAAGTACACCACCACATGCCAGCCCAGCGGCGCGATGCGGTTGGCAATCTCCAGCAACACCTCGCGCGGCGTGAAGTCGGCCAGACGCCTGACGAAGTTGAAGCGCGTGCCGCGTACACCGGCGGCGTGCATGTCCTGCAACTCGGCATCCGTCACATCGCGCTTCACGGTAGCCACGCCGCGCGCCTTGTTTTTGGACGCTCTCAAAGCATCGACCAGCGCACGGTTGTCCGAGCCGTGGCAGGTGGCCTGCACGATGACGTTCTTCTCGAACCCCAGATGGTCGCGCAGCGCAAACAACTGTTCCTTGGACGCGTCACACGGCGTGTATTTGCGCTCCGGCGCATAGGGGAATTGGTCGCCGGGGCCGAACACATGGCAGTGCGCGTCCACGCTGCCGGGTGGTAGCTGAAAGCGCGGCTTGCTGGGGCCGGTGTACCAGTCCAGCCAGCCAGGGGTCTTGGTGAATTCCATAGGGTTCCTGATTATTGCTATCGATAAGATAGCTGCTTACGCAATATCCAAGAGGGCAAGAGGCCGATTTGTCAAAGTGCCACAAGCCTGGGCGGTAGAGCGTTCTGTGTAGGTAAAGGAGGAGGCCGAAGGCCGGGGGACACGGAACAGAACGCTCTGCCGCCCAGGCGTCTAGTCCACATAACGCAGCCCGGCCTTCGCCAAGCCTTCGCGCATCTTGTAGTAATCCAGTCCCAAAACCCCCGAGGCAAAGATGGCGCGTTTATCACCTTCGTTGGCTTCACGCGCCTCGGCTGCATCCGCGACTTGCTGGGCAATGGCCGCCGGCACCACAACCACGCCATCGATATCGGCAATCACCACATCACCCGGGTTGACCTGGGTACCCGCGCACACCACGGGAATGTTGACCGAGCCCAAAGTCGCCTTGATCGTGCCCTTTGCATGGATGGCCTTGCTGAACACCGGGAATTTCATGTCCGTCAGGTCCTTCACGTCACGCACACCACCGTCAATGATCAGGCCCACCGCACCGCGCGCCTGGAACGAGGTGGCCAGCAGGTCGCCAAAGAAGCCGTCGGCGTTGTCGGTGGTGCAGGCGGCTACGGCCACATCACCGGGCTGCAGCTGCTCGGCGGCCACGTGCATCATCCAGTTGTCGCCAGGCTGCAGCAGTATGGTGACCGCCGTGCCGCAGATGCGGGCTTCGTTGTAGATGGGGCGCATGTAGGGCTTCATCAGGCCGACGCGTCCCATGGCCTCGTGGATGGTGGCCACGCCGAAGCGGGACAGCTTGTCGACGGCGGCGCGGTCAGCGCGGGTGATGTTGCGTTTGACGATGCCTAAGGTATTCATGGTCATTGGCCTTTCGCTTTCAATGCAACATCCAGCCGCGGGAACACGCGCCGGGCATTACCTTCATAAATCTGGTGACGGTCCGCAGCACTGAGGATCTTGGACGCCTCGATGTAGCGCTTGGTGTCGTCGTAATAGTTGCCGGTCTCGGGGTCGATTCCGCGCACGGCGCCAATCATCTCGCTGGCAAACAGCACGTTCTTCACCGGAATCACAGTGTTGAGCAGGTCGATGCCAGGCTGGTGGTAGACGCAGGTGTCGAAGAAAATGTTGTTAAGCAGGTGGTCCTGCAACAGTGGCTTCTTCAGTTCCTGAGCCAGACCCCGGAAACGGCCCCAGTGATAAGGCACCGCACCTCCGCCATGCGGGATCAAAAACTTCAACGTCGGGAATTCCTTGAACAGATCGCTGTTCAGGCATTGCATGAATGCTGTCGTGTCGGCATTCAGGTAGTGCGCGCCGGTGGTGTGAAAGCAGGCGTTGCAACTGGTGGATACGTGGATCATGGCGGGAATGTCGTACTCCACCATCTTCTCGTAAATGGGGTACCAGGCCTTGTCGCTCAATGGCGGCGAGGTCCAGTGACCGCCCGACGGATCGGGGTTCAGGTTGATGCCGACGTTGCCGTATTCCTTGACGCACTTTTCCAACTCGGGGATGCAGCTGGCGGGGTTGACACCTGGGCTTTGCGGCAGCATGGCCACCGGCACAAAGGGACTAGGGAAAAGCTGGCTGACGCGGTAGCACAGCTCGTTGCAGATGGCAGCCCAGGTGCTGGACACATTGAAGTCGCCGATGTGATGCGCCATGAAGCTGGCGCGCGGGCTGAACAGCGTCAGGTCGCTGCCGCGCTCTTTCATCAGGCGCAGCTGGTTGGTCTCGATGGACTCGCGCAACTCGTCGTCGCTGATTTTCAAGTCGGACACTTTGGGCATCACGGATGCGTCCTTGATGCCGGCAATCTGCTGGTTGCGCCAGGTTTCCAGCGCCTTGGGGGCCGTGGTGTAGTGGCCGTGGCAGTCGATGATCATGGAAGTCTCCTCAGGTTCAAACATTCAACAGTAAGCCACTAGGCGCGACCCGCAACGCACGAGAGGGCCCAAGCAACATGTGGGGGTGTCATCTCAAGCGGGTTCCATGCCCTGGCGGCGCTTGGCTTTTGCCGCCTCGGGTGACACCATGAAGTCCAGCAAGGCGTTGACGTCTTCAACTCGGGTGCACGCACTTGTCATGGCGGCGGAAAAGGTAGTCGTGATTTGTATGGCCGGTGGCAGCGGGCCGACGATGGCGATGCCATCCACATGGATCAACTCGCTGAGTTGCTGGAAACCCAGCGCGACGTCGCCCTTGGCGACCAGGCTACCCACCGGCACGCCGGTTGGGGCGGTGATGATGCGGTCCTTGATCTGTTCTGCAATGCCCCAGCGCTCAAATAACTGGGCCAGGGCCACACCGCTGGGGCCGCTGGAATAGCCGAGTGTCGGCGCGGCCAGCACGGCTTGTCGCACCGCGTCTTCGCTGCTGATATCTGGTTGAGGCGTGCCGGCGCGCACAGCAACGGCCACGCCGGAGTGCACCAGGTCCACGACGCTGTCGGGGCGCAGGTGACCGGATGCCACGAGTTTGGCGATGGCGTCACTTGCCAGGATGATCACATCTAAGGTCTCACCGGCCTGCACGCGTTTGGCCGCGTCCACACCACCCACCGCCGCGATGAACACGGACTGGCCGGTCCGCTGGGCGTAGGCGGCCGTTAGCTCGGACAGCAACTGGCGTGTGGCCATCGACGAGATGCCGGTGAGGGGGCCCCGTGCAGGGGAGGCAGTTGATTGCATGGGCGCAATTTTGAACGCTGGCTCTCCGCTTGGTAAGCCCGGGCACCTACTATCAGTTATTGCAAATTGGCATAATCAAACTCTGGTTATTCATATGGAGCGGTATGGACCTCAAGCAACTGGAATACTTCGTGCGCGTAGCCGAACTCGGCAGCTTCACCCGAGCCGCCGTTGCGCTGGACATCGCGCAGCCCGCGCTGAGCCGCCAGGTGCGGCTGCTGGAAGTGGAGTTGCGGCAAACCCTGTTGACCCGCAATGGTCGCGGGGCGGTACCCACCGAAGCCGGCAAGTTGCTGCTGGCGCATGGCCGCGGCATCTTGCACCAGGTGGAGCGGGCCAAGGAAGAGCTGGGCCGGGTGCGGGGTTCTCTCGCAGGGCGGGTGGCCGTGGGCCTGCCCACCAGCGTGGCGCGGATGCTGACCGTGCCCTTGACGCGGGCGTTTCGCCAGCAAATGCCGGATGCCACGATTTCCATCAGTGAGGGGCTGTCGGTTGCAATGCAGGACTCACTGGTCAACGGGCGTCTGGACATTGCCGTGCTGTACAACGCCCAGTCCAGCGCCGAAATCGAGACCGTCCCATTGCAAGATGAGGACCTGTTGCTGGTGCAGATGCGTCCCCCCGGTTTGCTGGAAGACCCGGCGCCCGGGTCCATTGCTTTGCCCGAGGTGGCCCAGTTGCCGCTGGTGATTCCCAGTCGGCCCAACGCCATTCGCATGCAGGTGGAGGCCGAAATGGCCAACATCGGTTGTCGCCCGAAAATTGCGCTGGAGATCGACGGTGTATCGGCCATTCTGGACCTGGTGGCGGACGGCGCCGGCTGCGCCGTGTTGTCTCGCAATGCGGTGGCCCACTCCGTACGTCCGTCGGCGTTTTCGGTGCGCGCCATTCATGAGCCCGTGCTGCGGACCAAGCTGTCATTGGCCACCAGTTCCCTGCGACCCACCACACTCACCCAGCAGGCCACACTGGCGCTGATCCGCCAGACGGCAGAGGCGGTCATGCGCAATGGCTGCTGAATTGGTCCTCTTCGTAAGGCAGGTTGCCCCTATCGGCCGATCGCGAACACAGTGGGCTGGGTGTTTTCTACCGTCCAGGATTTGTGTTTCCAGTTTTTTACGATGTCGCTGTGGCAGGCGGCGTTGTCCAGCGTTAGCCCACTGGCGGTGGCCAGGCGGGTGTTGTGCTGCAGGGTCTGCAGTAGCGCTTGCTGCATGGCCACGTTGCGATACGGCGTTTCGATGAACAGCTGGGTTTGCCCGGTTTTGAGGGCCAGGGTTTCCAGTTCCCGAATGCGCTGGGCGCGTTCTGCGGGCGTGCTGGGCAGGTAGCCGACAAAGGCAAAATTTTGCCCATTCAGGCCGCTGGCGGCCAATGCCAACAGCAGGGACACCGGCCCCACCAGCGGAACTACCGGTACGCCCAGATCGTGGGCCGCACGAACCACCGATGAACCCGGGTCCGCAATCGCCGGCATGCCCGCTTCGCTGACAAGTCCGATGTTCTCACCCCGCAATGCAGCCTGCAGTAGAGGGCGCGCATCGAACTGGCCCTGGTGGTCGCCTTTTTTGTGGACTGCGTGGGGAAGCTCCTGCAGGGTCATGGCCTGCAAAGGCTGGCACAGTGGGTGGGTTTCGGCGATGCGTTTGAGGTAGGCGCGGGTGGATTTGGCGTTTTCACAGATCCAGTGTTTGAGCGACGCGGCGATGACCAGCGTTCCATTGGGCATGACCTGGTCGATTGCAGCCTGGGTGTCGCACCCAAAATCCAGAGGGGCTGGTACCAGGTACAGGGTGCCGGGTGCGCTTTCGCCGAGCTTGGCAGTGGGAGTTGGCGAGTTCATGCGTGTGTGCGCTGGCGCGTCAGCAGTTGAATGCCGGCGGCCCGCAGCATCCGGCTGGTGCGAATCAAGGGCAAGCCAACCAACGCCGTGGGGTCATCGTTTTCAATGGCGTCCAGCAGCGCTATGCCCAGTCCTTCGCTTTTGGCGCTGCCAGCGCAGTCATAGGGCTGCTCCTGGCGCAGATAGTTTTCGATCTCTGTGTCGCCCAAGTCGCGGAACGTGACCTTGACCGGAGCCAGATCCTGCTGGCAGAAGCCGCTGTCCAGGCACACCACGGCCAGGGCCGTCTGAAAAATCACCGTCTTGCCGCGCATCTGGCGCAATTGCGAGGTCGCCCGCTCGTGGTTGCCGGGCTTGCCCAGCGCGTGTCCGTCCAGGTCGGCGACCTGGTCCGAACCAATCACCACGCAGTCTGGAAATCGCTGCGCGACCGCATGCGCCTTGGCCAGCGCCAGGCGACGGGCCAGCTCTGCGGGACTTTCACCTGGCAGAGGTGTTTCGTCCACGTGCGGTGATTCCACGGAGAAGGGGATACGCAAGCGGCCCAGCAATTCGCGCCGGTACGCGGAGGTGGATCCGAGGATCAGTTTTCGGTTGGAAATGTCTGGCATGGCCCGATTCTCTTACACTGCGCGGATGAAACACGACTACGACGCCCAGCACCTGAACATTGACGCCTTTGCCCGCGCACAGGGCCGCATCGAAGGCAGTCAGAATCTGGCCGACTTTGGCCGTCTTTTGGACGAGGCACAAGGAGATGCGTCGCAAAAGACCGCGTACTTTACTGCGCAAGGCGCGGTTCGCCCGGACGGCGGCTCCGGCGAACAGATATGGCTCGTGCTGACGGGTGAAGTGGCGCTGCCACAAATTTGCCAACGTTGTTTGGGGCCAGTGGACGTCCCGGTCCTGTTCCATCGGGAGTTCCGCTTTGTGGCAACCGAGGAGCTCGCAGAATCGGAGGATGAGGCATCCGACGAAGATGTTATGGTGTTGAGTCGCGATTTCAACTTGCTAGAACTGATTGAAGATGAGTTGTTGATGGCTCTGCCGGTGGTTCCCAAGCACGAGGTGTGCCCCGACCCAGTCACACTGCAGGTTGCGGACCCAGATTTTGTGGAAGAGGCATCCGAGAAACCCAATCCCTTTGCGGTGTTACAGCAGCTCAAAAACAAGGGCTAGCCTCAATCTTTGCTTTGGGCTATAATGTGAGGCTTAGCGTGTGAAATCTGTCGCGCTTTTTACTAACCCCCAGTGTTGCTTTTTGCTTGTATTCTGAATTGAGCAATGGCGCAGCACCCCTGCTGAGGAGCCGACCATGGCCGTCCAACAAAACAAAAAGTCACCTTCCAAGCGCGGTATGCACCGCTCGCACAATGCTTTGGTTGTTCCAGGCATTGCTGTGGAATCCACCACGGGTGAAACCCACCTGCGCCACCACATCAGCCCCACTGGTTTTTACCGTGGCCGCAAGGTGCTGAAGACCAAAGCCGAAGCCTGATCAAGGTTTTTTCCGCAAAGCCCGGAGCTGCAGATTCTGTAGCGTCGGGCTTTTGTTGTTTCTGGCCAATAGGTTTTGTTGGATGTTTTCTCTTTTTTGGGTGTCTGCCCCATGATCACAATTGCTGTTGACTGCATGGGAGGCGACCATGGTCCCCAAGTCACATTGCCGGCCTGTCGCCTCTTTCTGGACCAGCACCCTGAGGCTGCTCTCATTTTGGTGGGACTTGCGGATGCCTTCAGCGGATTTTCCCATCCCCGCGCCCAGATCGTGGCGGCCAGCGAAGTGGTGACCATGGATGATCCGTTGGAAATTGCTTTACGCCGCAAGAAGGACTCGTCCATGCGCGTGGCGATCCAGCAGGTCAAGGACGGCAAGGCTCAGGCAGCTGTTTCTGCGGGCAATACAGCCGCGTTGATGGCAATCTCTCGTTACATCCTGAAGACGATCGATGGAATCGAACGTCCCGCCATTGCGGGGCAAATTCCGAATGCCACCGGCGGCGCCACCACCGTTCTTGATTTGGGAGCCAATGTGGACTGTACGGCAGAGCATTTGCTGCAGTTCGCCGTCATGGGGTCGGCTTTGGTGTCCGTTTTGAGCAATAAGGAGTCACCCACGGTTGGCTTGCTCAATATTGGCGAAGAAATCATTAAAGGTAACGAAACGATCAAGAAAGCTGGTGAACTGTTGCGTTCTGCTGCCAAAGCGGGTGACTTGAACTTCTTTGGCAATGTTGAGGGGAATGACATTTTCAAGGGCGGCGTGGACTTGGTGGTTTGCGACGGATTCGTGGGGAATGTGGCATTGAAGACCAGTGAAGGACTAGCGGCCATGATCGGTAGTTTCTTGAAGGCTGAGTTTTCCCGTAATATTTTCACCAAAATGGCTGCAATTGCCGCTTACTCGGTGTTAAATGCGCTTAAAAATAGGGTTGATCACCGGCGATACAACGGCGCAGCATTGTTGGGTCTGCGCGGACTGGTGTTCAAGAGCCACGGTTCGGCCGATGTGTTGGGTTTTGGGTTCGCCTTGAACCGGGCGTATGATGCAGCCCGAAACAACTTGCTTGACCGTGTACAGGTTCGTATCGCGCATGCGGCGCCATTGCTGGCAACCGCTGAAAGCGTGCAGTAGTCTGTCCGGGTGTCATCAGCCCCCAACATGAAACGATATTCACGAATTACAGGCACTGGCAGCTATTTGCCCCCGCGCAGACTGACCAATGCTGATTTGGTGGCGGAGTTGGCAGCCAAAGGGGTTGAAACGTCTGATGACTGGATCGTAGAGCGTACCGGCATTCGCGCCCGGCATTTCGCGGCCGATGGCGTGTACAGCAGTGACTTGGGATTGGAAGCGGCGAGAAGTGCACTTCAGGCGGCGGGTCGCAACCCGCAAGACGTTGATCTCATCATTGTCGCCACGTCGACTCCGGACATGGTTTTCCCGTCCACTGCCTGCATTCTGCAAAATAAACTCGGAGCCAATGGTTGCGCGGCATTTGATGTGCAGGCCGTGTGCAGTGGTTTTGTCTATGCATTGGCGGTCGCCGACTCCATGATCCAGACCGGTGCCGCCAAATGCGCATTGGTGGTGGGTGCTGAGGTATTTTCCCGGATTCTGGATTTCAATGACCGCACCACCTGTGTGCTGTTTGGTGATGGCGCCGGTGCTGTGGTGCTGGAAGCATCTACGACACCCGGCATTTTGGCCAGTGATTTGCACGCCGATGGCAAGCATGTGGGCATCCTGTGTGTCCCCGGGCATGTGTCCGGAGGCGCCATTTTGGGTGACCCTCTGCTCAAGATGGATGGGCAAGCGGTATTCAAGTTGGCGGTGGGCTTGCTGGAGAGTGCCGCCAAAGCCACGTTGGCGAAGGCCAACCTGACCGAAGCCGACATCGACTGGCTGGTTCCGCACCAGGCCAATATCCGCATCATGCAAAGTACGGCACGCAAGCTCAAACTCTCCATGGACAAGGTGGTCGTCACCGTCGCGCAGCATGGCAATACCTCGGCTGCGTCCATTCCCCTTGCATTGGATACGGCGGTACGTTCCGGTCAGGTCAAGACCGGCGAAACGCTCTTGCTCGAAGGCGTTGGCGGCGGGTTCACCTGGGGTGCATTGCTCCTGGTTTTGTAGCTGCTCACGCAATATTGACGAGGGCTAGCGGCCTTTTTTATGGTTGAATTTCTATGAAACAATTCGCATTTGTTTTTCCCGGTCAAGGCTCGCAGTCGGTGGGAATGCTGGACGCTTGGGGCGACCATGCTGTGGTGGCGCAGACACTGCAGGAAGCGTCGGACGCCTTGGGCGAAGATGTTGCCAAGCTCATCCACGATGGCCCCAAGGAGGCGCTGTCCCTGACCACCAATACACAGCCAGTCATGTTGGTGGCGGGTGTTGCTGCCTATCGGGTCTGGATGTCGGAAGTGGGCATCGCCCCCGCAGCGGTGGCTGGGCATTCCCTGGGTGAGTACACGGCGCTGGTGGCGGCCGGGGCGTTGACATTGCAGCAGGCCGCGCCGCTGGTGCGACTGCGCGCCCAGGCCATGCAGGAGGCTGTGCCCGTTGGGGTCGGCGCAATGGCCGCCATATTGGGCATGGATGCCGCCAAGGTGCGAGCGGGTTGCCTGGAGGTGACACAGTCGTTTGGTGCCGGCTCACCGGAAATTGTCGAGGCCGTCAATTTCAACGACCCCGCGCAGACCGTGATTGCGGGCAGCAAGGCTGCGGTCGAAAAGGCCTGCGAAGTGCTCAAGGCCAACGGGGCCAAGCGGGCCTTGCCTTTGCCGGTGTCTGCACCCTTCCATTCCCGTCTGATGCAACCTGCCGCCGAGAAGCTCAAGGAGCGCCTGGTATCGGTTGCGTTGGCCGCACCACAGATTGCGTTGGTCAACAATATCGATGTCGCGGTTGAAACCGATCTCGACCGGATCCGCGATGCGCTGTACCGCCAGGCTTTCGGCCCAGTGCGATGGGTGGAATGCGTGCAGGCGATCAAGTCACGGGGCCTGACTACACTGGTGGAATGCGGACCTGGAAAGGTTCTGGCCGGAATGGTCAAACGCATTGACCCAGAACTTACCGGTCTGGCGCTGTTTGATCCCGCCAGCTTGCAAGATACAAAAGGTGCATTGGAATGAACGAAGTGAAATTTGAAGGGCAGGTTGCCCTGGTGACCGGAGCGTCGCGCGGTATCGGGGCAGCCATCGCCCTGGAGTTGGCCCGCAAGGGCGTGATAGTCATCGGAACCGCCACAACGGACGCCGGTGCGACCAAGATATCGGAAGCCCTGGCCGCTTTTGAAGGCTGTTCGGGGCGCGTGCTGGACGTTACGCAGGGCGCTGCCGCTGAGGCACTGGTTGATGCTGTCGTCAAGCAATATGGCGGATTGCAGGTGTTGGTGAACAATGCCGGCATTACGCGCGACAACCTGGCCATGCGCATGAAAGATGACGAGTGGGACGCGGTGATGGAAGCCAATCTCAAGGGTGTCTTTCGCATGAGCCGTTCGGTGATGCGGACCATGATGAAGCAGCGCTATGGCCGCATCATCAACATCACCTCTGTTGTTGGTGCGTCGGGGAACCCCGGTCAAGCCAATTACGCGGCTGCCAAGGCCGGAGTAGCGGGCATGACACGGGCATTGGCCCGCGAATTGGGCTCGCGTAACATCACCGTCAATTGTGTGGCGCCTGGCTTCATTGAAACCGATATGACGGCCGGCCTGCAGGAAGACCAACAAAAGGCCTTGCTGGGCCAGATTCCCCTGGGGCATCTTGGGAAACCTGCCGACGTGGCCCATGCTGTTGCATACTTGGCGTCGCCACAGGCCAGTTACGTGACTGGCCAGGAGCTGCATGTCAATGGTGGCATGTACATGTAGTGCATTGAAGTTCAGCCGATTTGTCCGTTCGGCTACCCAGTTAGAGTTGAGGCTCTAAGGCCGGGTAAAATTACGGATTCTTTTACAACCCTTAGAGGGAAGCCATGAGTGATATTGAAGTCCGCGTCAAAAAAATTATTGCCGAACAACTCGGTGTGGAAGAGTCTCAAGTCACCAACGAAAAAGCCTTTGTGGCTGATCTGGGTGCAGATTCTCTGGACACCGTCGAATTGGTGATGGCGCTGGAAGACGAGTTTGGAATTGAAATTCCTGACGAAGATGCGGAAAAAATCACGACCGTGCAAAACGCGATCGATTACGCAAGCACACACAAGAAAGCCTGATAAAGTTTTTCGCCGCATGGTGATGCTGCTCGGGTCGGAGCAAGGCGTAGCGATAGGGCTGCAGACCTTCCGACCCGGAACACGGCCGTTTCACACGGTTTTTTTTGACCTAAGCTGAAAACTGATTGCTATGTCCCGTCGTCGCGTTGTTGTCACTGGTTTGGGTTGTGTCAGTCCCGTAGGAAATACGGTCGCCGATGCCTGGTCAAATGTGCTTGCCGGGAAATCCGGCATCGGTTTGATCACCCGTTTTGATGCATCCTCCTTCTCCTGCAAAATTGCGGGCGAGGTCCGCAATTTTGATCTGGATTCGTATATCAGCCCGAAAGAAGCGCGGACCATGGATTCTTTCATCCACTACGGTATCGCCGCGGCGATGCAGGCAGTGGTGGATGCGGGGCTGCCAACGGGCGATGCGCTGGGCGAGGAAGAAGCCACGCGCATTGGTTGCGTGATTGGCTCGGGTATTGGTGGCCTGCCCTTGATCGAAAGCATGCATACCGAGTACACGAATCGCGGTGCACGCCGCATTTCGCCATTTTTTGTGCCAGCGACGATCATCAATATGATCGCTGGTCACGTCTCCATGAAGTATGGATTCAAAGGTCCCAATATTGCCATCGTGACGGCCTGTACCACCGGTTTGCACTGCATTGGTGACGCCGGGCGCATGATTGAATATGGTGACGCCGACGTCATGATTGCAGGTGGTGCTGAAGCCACAGTGTCTCCTCTCGGTATTGGCGGTTTTGCTGCCATGCGCGCGTTGAGCACGCGCAATGATGATCCTGCGACAGCATCGCGTCCCTGGGATAAGGATAGGGACGGGTTTGTGCTCGGAGAGGGTGCGGGCGTGCTGGTGCTTGAAGAGTACGAACACGCTATCGCACGTGGCGCCAAGATTTATGCAGAATTGGCGGGTTTTGGCATGAGCGCCGATGCCGGGCACATGACGGCTCCAAACATGGATGGCCCGCGCCGTGCCATGCTGAGCGCGCTGCGCAATGCAGGGGTGAACACCGATCAGATTGATTATCTCAATGCGCACGGCACGTCGACGCCTTTGGGCGATTTGAACGAGACGAATGCAATCAAGGCCGCACTGGGCGATCACGCCAAAAAAATTGTCGTCAATTCGACAAAATCCATGACAGGCCACTTGCTCGGCGGCGCTGGCGGTATAGAGTCGGTGTTCACGGTGCTGGCTGTGCACCACCAAAAGAGCCCGCCGACCATCAATATTTTCAATCAGGACCCGGAGTGTGACCTGGACTATTGTGCCAATGTTGCTCGCGATATGCGGATCGATGTAGCGGTCAAGAACAACTTTGGTTTTGGTGGCACCAACGGTTCCCTGGTGTTCAAGCGCGTCTGAACGGCACGGATCTCCCGTTATTGGACATGCGTCGGGCCCCTGCGGTCAGCTATTCAGCCATCCGGTCACGCTGGCAGGGGCGATTCATCGCTTTGATGTCCGTTGTGGCCCTGGGCCTGCTCGGTGCATTCGTCTTTGAGCAAGCTGAGATTGATGTGCGGACCGTTGCAATGGCCAGCACTTCGCTGGCGGTCGGCGCTTTTGCCTTGCACGTATGGCAGAAGTCGCCGTATGGCACTCTGCATTGGGATGGGCAACATTGGTTTTGGAGCGGATTCGAAGTTCATCGCCCTTGCCGCTTGGCGTTGCTGTTGGACTTTCAGCGTGTTGTGGTTGTATCCGTAGTCGGTGATGACAAAAGAGTGACCTGGTTGTGGCTCGAAGCAAGTCGAGGCAATCCGGCCTGGCTACCCTTGCGACGGGCGATTGTCGCGAGGCAAACGGAGGCGGCGGGTGAAAGGGAATTGCCTGATTCGGCCGACCAGGCTCCTGTGCCGTGAAAGAAGATCCGACAGTCCTCTCCCAGGATAGCGATACCGTGCTGGTGCAACGCACGGTGGCGGGCGATCAACGGGCGTATGGCCTTTTGGTTCTGAAGTACCAAAGGCGCATCCAGCGACTCATCGGTCGCATGGTGCGGGACGTCGATCTGGTTGAAGACATTGCGCAAGAAACCTTTATCCGCGCCTATCGTGCACTGCACCAGTTCCGCGGAGATGCCCAGTTCTACACCTGGCTGTACCGCATAGCCGTCAATACGGCCAAAAAATTCCTGTTGGAACTCAAGCACGACCCCACTGTTTCGGAAAGTTTCTTGGCAAATGATGACGAAGATGAAACTTCCCGGAAAAAAAATGAACCAACGGCAGATGAAGGTCCGGAGTCAATTCTGGCAGCCAAGGAGATTGCTGCGGTGGTCAACGCTGCCATGGACGATTTGCCGGAGGATTTGCGGCAGGCCGTCACGTTGAGAGAGATCGAAGGTTTGAGTTATGAAGAGATTGCTACTGCCATGAACTGCCCTGTGGGAACTGTCCGTTCACGTATCTTTCGCGCACGTGAGGCCATCTCCGCGCGTGTCAGACCCATGTTGGACAGGCAGACAGGAAAACGGTGGTGAGGGATATGCATATGAATGACCAGATTTCGCTGGCAAACCAGCGTGTTTCAGATTTGGCAGACGGCTGCTTGCCTGATGGCCCTGATGGCGATGCGCTGGGAGCGTTGTTGTCCGATCCGCAGTCGTTCCAGACTTGGCATGCCTACCATCTGGCAGGCGACGTGTTGCGCAGTGCTGAATTGGCCCCATCGCGCGGGGACCTTGCCTTTCTGGAGAGGTTTGAACGCCGATTGGCGCTGGAGCCTCTGCGTCCTGCGATTCCGGCTCAGGCTCGTGAAGCCGTCAATGCTGTCGGCGAAAGTGCCAATACATCCCTGTTTCGTTGGAAAATGCTGGCCGGCCTAGCCTGTACCGCGTTGGTGGGGGTAATCGGCTTGAACCAATGGACCCGACCCGGTATGCCAAATGGCGCACAAATGGCGGTGAATGCCCCCGCTCTCTCGTCCGAAGTTCCCGTCGTTGTGGCCAACGAAAGTTTGGGCCCCATGATGCGTGACCCCCAATTGGACGAATTGATGGCCGCGCATCGACAGCTCGGTGGGCACTCCGCGTTGCAAGTCCCCGCTGGCTTCTTGCGCAATGCAACGTATGAAGGACCGGCTCGGTGAAGCGCTGGTTCGGTCAGTGTGTTGCGCTGTTTGCGATCTGCGCAAACGCACTGTTTTTCCACGCGAGCGCCTTCGCGCAGCCTGCAGGGGCTGATCTCACGCTCAATGCCTGGCTCAACCGTGTGCATCAGGCCGCGCGACAGAGCGTTTACACAGGAACCTTTGTTGTGTCCTCTGGCAACAATATGGCCAGCGCGAGAATTTGGCACGTTTGTGACGGGTCCCAGCAACTTGAACGTGTGGAGTCATTGAGCGGTACGCCTAGAGCCATCTTTCGACGCAATGATCAGGTCGTCACCTTCTTTCCCCAATCGCGGGTGGCTGTGGCGGAAGTGCGTGAATCACTAGGTCTGTTTCCCAATCTGCTCAAATCTACGGATTCTTCCATCGGTGACTTTTACCGTCTGAAGGCGCTCGGAGTCGACCGCATCGCCGGATTCGATGCCGACGTTTTTGAACTGACTCCCAACGATCGATTGCGCTATGGCTACCGGGTATGGAGTGAAAAGAAGACCGGTCTCATTGTCCAACTGCAGACGCTGGACGTAAACAGCAAAGTACTAGAGCAGGCCGCATTTTCTGAGCTGCAACTGGACGCCCAGGTGAATGTGGGTAAATTGTCTCGCTCGGGCAGCACAGAGGGGTACCGTGTTTTACGCCCAGATTTGCAGAAGACGACTGCCGATGCACTGGGGTGGGTATTGCGGCGCCCCGTTGACGGCTTTAAACCCATGGGATGTTACCAACGCCCCGCTGCAGCTCCTTCGGGTGGGGCTGGCATTGGTCAGAGCACGATGCAGTGGGTTTTTTCTGATGGGGTTGCCACCGTGTCCCTGTTCGTGGAAGCCTATGACAGCCGTCGCCATTCCCGTGAGGGTTTTACCGATATGGGTGGGGCTACGCATACCCTGGCCCGTAGGATTGAGGAATGGTGGACAACCGCAATAGGGGAAGTTCCGCCGGAAACCTTGCATGCTTTTGCACAGGCTCTTGAACGTAAAAAATGAGTCTCTATTTGGAACTCTGCAAACACTGTCCACTCTATGGCAGGCATAACATTTTGAATGAAAGACTGACGATGAAGACTCTCATGATCAAACCCTTGCGTACTCTGATGCTGGCCATGGCCATGACTGCTACCGCCTACGTGGCCGTGGCCCCGCTGCAACCTGTCATGGCGCAGCCCCGCGCCTTACCAGACTTCACCGATCTGGTGGAACAGGTCGGCCCATCGGTGGTCAACATCCGTACCATGGAGAAAGTCAGCACTCGCACGGCGCAGGGTGGCCCTGGTGACGAAGAAATGCTGGAGTTCTTTCGTAGGTTTGGTCTGCCCACACCGAACATGCCGGGAAATCCGCGACAGGCACCGCGACAAAGCAGGCCGCAGCAGGAAGAGGAACAACCGCGTGGCGTTGGCTCCGGCTTCATCTTGACTGCCGACGGTTTCATCATGACCAACGCCCATGTAGTGGATGGTGCGGACGAGGTGTTGGTGACTTTGACTGACAAGCGGGAATTCAAGGCCAAGATTATTGGGGTCGACAAACGCAGCGATGTTGCCGTGGTAAAGATTGAAGCCGCAGGGCTGCCTGCTGTCAAAGTGGGTGATGTCAGTCGCCTGAAGGTCGGTGAGTGGGTGATGGCCATCGGCTCGCCCTTTGGTTTAGAAAACACTGTAACTGCGGGTATCGTGAGTGCCAAGCAGCGAGATACAGGCGATTTGCTGCCGCTGATTCAAACGGATGTGGCTATCAATCCCGGGAATTCTGGCGGCCCGCTCATCAACATGCGCGGCGAGGTTGTGGGTATCAACAGCCAGATCTATTCGCGTTCTGGCGGGTATATGGGCATTTCTTTTTCTATTCCTATGGATGAGGCCGTGCGCGTGAGCGATCAACTCCGCAGTTCTGGACGTGTGTCTCGCGGGCTGCTGGGCGTAGCAATTGGCCCGGTCAGCAAGGAAGTGGCGGAATCGATTGGCCTGGGCAAGCCCGTAGGTGCGCTGATCCAGCGCGTTGACAGTGGCTCACCGGCTGAGAAGGCGGGCGTGGAGGCAGGTGACATCGTGGTACGTTTCGAAGGCAAGGCCATCGAGAAATTCAATGACTTGCGGCAAATCGTGAGCAATACCAAGCCTGGCACCAAGTCCACGATTACGGTGTTTCGCCGTGGCATCACCAAGGACTTGAACATCACCGTCGCAGAGGCGGAAGCGGACAAGCCCGCGAGCAAAAGCCTTGCTCGTGAGGAGAAGAGCAAACCCTCCAGCGTGGGTCAGACCGTAGGGCTCGCCATCAGCGAATTACCAGAAGCGCAGAAAAAGGAATTGAAGATCAAGGGTGGTGTGCGCGTGGATGCTGCAACCGATGCAGCGGCGCGTGCCGGCCTGCGCGACGGTGATGTCATTCTGCAAGTCAACAATGTGGAAACCACGTCGATCAAGGAGTTCGAGACGGCGCTGGCCAAACATGACAAGACCAAGGCTTTGCCAGTCACCTTCTTGCGGGCAAACATGGTACAAATTGCGGTCATCAAACCCGCTCGTTGATCGAATTTCTGCACAATCAACCCTGAACCCCTGCGGGTTCTGGGGTTGTTGCGGGTGGTGTTCATAGATTTTTTATATGGCATCACCCTGTCCATCCGGCATGTTTGCGACCGCTAACTTTCTAGCGCAATTCAAAAATTGGTTAGAATAGAGCGCCTGCAAAGGCCTTTATGGGTATATGGATCGAGAATAATCCATCATATGGGATGCCGGCAACTCCCCCACAGCTGATCCACAGATCACCCACAAGTTGTGCAGAATCTTATCCTCTGAATTGTTGATAACCTGTGTATAAATTAACTGTTGTTGAGTTGCAACGACACCAGTGTGGTGTTTTTGGGGCTTTGCTTTCGGGACTTTTTGCCTACAATGAAGCTCCAACCTTCGCAGTTGCCAATGATTGTTGGTTTAGGGCGCGTCAATACTCGACGCGCCCTTTTTTCTTGCCTCCCTCTTTTTAATTCAACCACTTAAGCGTTTTCGTTGATGAATCACATCAGAAATTTTTCGATCATTGCGCACATTGATCATGGCAAATCCACTCTCGCGGACCGACTGATACAACGTTGTGGTGGACTCGAAGCGCGCGAGATGGAGGCGCAAGTTTTGGACTCGATGGACATCGAGAAAGAGCGTGGGATAACCATCAAGGCGCAGACCGCAGCGCTGCAATACAAAGCCAAGAATGGAGAGGTCTACAACCTCAATCTGATCGATACGCCGGGGCATGTGGACTTCTCATATGAAGTGAGTCGATCATTGTCTGCATGCGAGGGTGCGTTGCTCGTGGTCGACGCGTCGCAAGGTGTCGAAGCACAGACTGTGGCCAACTGCTACACCGCACTCGATTTGCATGTGGAAGTGCTGCCGGTACTCAACAAGATCGACCTACCCAACGCCGACCCCGACAACGCACGCAGTGAAATCGAAGACGTGATCGGCATCGATGCGACCGACGCGATTGTGTGCTCCGCCAAAACCGGTCTGGGTATCGATGAGATTCTAGAAGCCATCGTTGCCAAGATTCCCGCGCCCAAGGGCAATCCGGATGGCCCGCTGCGCGCCATGATCATCGACAGCTGGTTCGACAGCTATGTTGGCGTGGTCATGCTGGTGCGTGTGGTGGATGGGCGCCTGGCCAAGGGCGAGCGCATCAAGATGATGGCCTCGGGCGCCATGTACAACGCCGACAACCTGGGCGTGTTCACGCCGGCTACACAGCCCAGAAGCTCTTTGGAAGCGGGTGAAGTGGGTTTCATCATTGCCGGTATTAAGGAACTGCAGGCGGCCAAGGTTGGCGACACGGTTACTCTGATCAAGCCAGGCACCGGTGGTGCCGCGGCTACAGCGACCGAGCCGCTGCCCGGCTTCAAGGAAATCCAGCCGCAGGTTTTCGCTGGCCTGTATCCGACCGAGGCCAGCGAGTACGACTCGTTACGAGACGCGCTGGAAAAACTCAAGCTCAACGACGCGTCACTGCACTACGAGCCAGAAGTCTCGCAGGCACTGGGCTTTGGATTTCGCTGCGGTTTCCTGGGCTTGCTCCACATGGAGATCGTGCAGGAGCGTTTGGAGCGCGAGTTTGACCAGGACCTTATCACCACGGCCCCAAGCGTGGTTTACGAGGTCATGAAGAACGACGGCGAAGTCATCATGGTGGAAAACCCATCCAAGATGCCCGAAGTAGGTAAGACCGCCGAGATTCGGGAGCCCATCGTCACCGTGCACCTCTATATGCCGCAGGAATACGTGGGTGTGGTGATGACGCTGGCCAACCAGAAGCGGGGCGTGCAGATGAACATGGCCTACAAGGGGCGCCAGGTGGTGTTGACCTATGAAATGCCATTGGCCGAAATCGTGCTCGATTTCTTTGACAAACTCAAGAGCGTCAGTCGCGGCTACGCCTCCATGGACTACGAGTTCAAGGAGTATCGTGCGGCCGACGTGGTCAAGGTCGACATTTTGTTGAACTCTGAAAAGGTCGACGCGCTATCGATCATGTTGCACCGAAGTCAAAGTATCTACCGTGGTCGCGCTGTCGTGGGCAAGATGCGCGAAATCATTTCCCGACAGATGTTCGACGTCGCTATTCAGGCCGCTATTGGAGCCAACATCATTGCCCGTGAGACAATCAAGGCACTGCGCAAGAACGTTTTGGCCAAGTGCTACGGCGGAGATATTTCGCGCAAGAAAAAGCTCCTTGAGAAACAAAAAGCAGGCAAGAAACGCATGAAGCAAATCGGTTCCGTTGAAGTACCACAAGAGGCATTCCTCGCCATTTTGCAGGTGGAAGACTGATGCAAGCGTTAACTTCAGCCGTCCTGGCGGCTTTCGCAGCGTACGCGGGGTCCTGGTATTTTGGTCTCGTAGACGGCAACTTTGCCCTGTTGTTGTTTCTGGCAAGCGTGGTAACGGGTGCCTATTGGCTGGCCGAGCGCTTTTACTTTTTGCCCCAGCGGCAACAAGCCGCTGCGATGCTGGAAGCTTCCGACATCCAGCGGCGTGCTGACCTGGGAAAAATGGGGATCACGCAGGTGGATGGAGACATCACCGACGCCAAAACCCGATTGTTGATGCAGCCTTGGTGGCTTGACTGGACGGCTGGTTTGTTCCCGGTGATCATCGCGGTGTTTTTCCTGCGTTCGTTTCTGGTCGAACCCTTCAAGATTCCGTCCGGCTCCATGATCCCGACCCTGCTGGTGGGCGATTTGATTCTGGTGAACAAGTTTACCTACGGTTTGCGATTACCGGTGGTCAATACCAAACTGACAGAGGGCAATGCACCAAAGCGTGGTGACGTGATGGTGTTCCGCTACCCACCCAAACCCAGCCTGGATTACATCAAGCGTGTGGTGGGATTGCCAGGCGATCAGGTGGCCTATATCAACAAGCGTTTGACCATTAACGGCCAGGCAGTTACCACTTCCAGTGTTCCCGAGTTTTTTGATGAAGACGCCATGCGCTACTTCAAACAGCTAGAGGAGCAACTGGGTGACAAAAAACACAGATTGCTCAATGATGACGAACGTCCGGCATTTGTTCCCGGAGCCGACAATTTTGTGGGCCGTGACGGTTGCCTGTATTCCGTTGAAGGGGTGACCTGCAAAGTGCCCGAAGGCCATTACTTCATGATGGGTGACAATCGCGATAATTCACTGGATTCCAGGTACTGGGGTTTTGTGCCCGAGAAGAATATCGTTGGCAAAGCCTTCTTTGTCTGGATGAATTTCAGCAATCCCAAGCGCATTGGCTCGTTTGATTGAAAGGAAAGATTCACATGAAAGTGCATAGCAAGTCCCAGCAACGCGGCATCACATTCTTTGGTCTGCTCTTTGTCGGCACCGTAATCGCATTAACTGGCGTGGTAGCCGCGCAGGTCTTTCCCACGGTTATCGAGTACCAAGCTATCGTCAAGGCAACCAATAAAGCAGCGGCCGGTAGCTCAGTTATAGAGATTCGGACGATTTTCGACAAACAGAGCGAAATTGACGACTTCAAATCTGTCAAAGGTACCGACCTTGAGATCACCAAAGAAGGTGAAAAAGTGGTCGTAAGTTTCTCCTACCAGCGCGAAATCCACCTGACGGGGCCGGCCTGGCTGACGCTCAAATACGCTGGCCGCTCCAAATAGCGTGGCACCTGGACTGGTGGAGTTGCAGCGCCGTTTGCAACATGAATTCTCGAACGCTTCCCTGCTGACCCAGGCACTGACTCATCGCAGCTTTTCGGCGGATCATTACGAGCGGCTGGAATTTCTGGGTGACTCGGTGCTGAACCTGGCAGTGTCGGATCTGCTGTATGCCCGTTTGGCCAACTTGCCGGAGGGCGATTTGTCGCGCGTGCGTGCCAATCTGGTCAAGCAGGAGACCTTGCACCAGTTGGCAGTGGGACTGGGCTTGCCCGACGTCATGCGCCTGGGCGAGGGCGAAGTGCGTTCCGGCGGCCAGCAGCGCCCCTCTATTCTGGCTGA
This sequence comes from uncultured beta proteobacterium, assembly GCA_903853895.1. GTDB lineage: Bacteria > Pseudomonadota > Gammaproteobacteria > Burkholderiales > Burkholderiaceae_C > Allorhodoferax. The sequence continues at coordinate 24,162 of CAINUX010000256.1, forward strand.
TACCCTGGAAGCGCTCATCGGTGCGGTTTACCTGGACGCTGGTTTTACCGTCGCGCAGGCACTGGTGCACCGCCTCTTCGAGGCTGTGGAAATCAATCCCACCATGGATGCCATTGGCAAGGATCCCAAAACCGAGTTGCAGGAGTGGCTGCAGGGTCGCAAAATGAAGCTGCCGCTGTACAAGGTGGTTGGCACCATTGGGGCTGCACACAAGCAGAGCTTCGATGTCGAGTGCGAGATCCCCGAATTGCGCCTCACCGAGCGGGGCATCGGTGGCTCGCGCCGATCCGGAGAACAGGCCGCAGCTGCCGCGATGCTGCTAACCATCAAGGCAAAAGTCAAACCATGACATCTAAAAAGAATACTACAAAGAAGATAGCAAGTGCCGCAGCACCCACGAGGGCTAGCGATGTAAATGACGTACAGCCCGACCTGGACAGCATGCTCGAAGGCCTGCTCAAGAGCACCCCCAAATTGGCACAACCTGGCACGCAGGCGGGTGAGGGGCAGCGCTGCGGCTTGGTTGCCATTGTTGGCAAGCCCAATGTCGGAAAGTCCACGTTGCTCAACGCGCTGGTAGGGCAAAAAATTAGCATCACCTCACGCAAGGCACAGACCACGCGCCACCGCATCACCGGCATGCATACCCGTGGCGCCACCCAGTTTGTGTTTGTCGATACGCCGGGCTTCCAGACCCTGCACGCCAACGCGCTGAACAAGTCGCTGAACAAGACAGTGCAGGGCGCGGTGGCCGATGTCGACCTGATTCTGTTTGTGGTCGAGGCGGGCAGCTTCACGCCAGCGGATGCACGTGTGCTGGCCCTGCTGGGCAAAGACATTCCCACGCTGTTGATCGCCAACAAGCTGGACAACATCCACCGCCGTGGGGATATTGCGCCTTGGCTGCAGACCATGCAGGACAAGCACAAGTTTGCGGAATTTGTGCCCATGTCGGCCAAGAGCGCCAAAGACACAGAGCGTCTGCTGGGCATCTGCGAGAAATACCTGCCCGAGCAGGCTTGGTGGTATGCCGAAGACGAGCTAACCGATCGCAGCGAAAAGTTTCTCGCGAGTGAACTGGTGCGGGAGAAGCTGTTCCGACTGACCGGCGACGAGTTGCCCTACACATCCACGGTGGTCATCGACAAATTTGAGGAAGAGCCGCCGCAAAGAAAGGGCCAGAAGCGCCTGCTGCGCATCGCCGCCACCATCGTGGTGGAGCGCGACACCCACAAGGCCATGGTGATAGGCGACAAGGGCGAGCGCATCAAGCGCATCGGCATGGAAACCCGGGTAGAGCTGGAAAAACTGGCGGACGCCAAAGTTTTTATCGAGTTGTGGGTCAAAGTGCGCTCCGGCTGGGCAGATGACGAAGCCCGCGTCCGTTCATTTGGCTATGAGTAAGTGGCCACAAGACGCATCTCTGACGAGCCCGCGTATGTGCTGCACCGATACGACTGGAGTGAGTCCAGCCTGATCCTGGAGGTGCTGACGCGCAACCATGGGCGCATTGCGCTGGTTGCCAAGGGGGCGAAACGCCCAAGCTCCAGTTTCCGCCCCGTACTGCTGCCACTGCAGATGCTGCACGTGGCTTTTGGCGGCGACGCTGAGATTCGCACCCTGAAGAGCGCCGAGTGGCAAGGCGGCCATGTCATGCCCACAGGCGACGCGCTCCTGTCGGGCTATTACCTCAACGAATTGCTGCTCACCCTGCTGGCCCGCGACGACCCACACCCGGGTCTGTTCGACGTCTATGCCAATGTGGTGCGGGTGTTGGCCAGCGAGCATGGCGAGGCCCTGCAAGCTGCGCTGCGCACCTATGAACTACTGCTGTTGCGAGAAATTGGACTCCTGCCGCAGCTTGATGTGCAGACCATGACGCTCGGTACATTGGCGGCCCATGCACGCTATTGCCTGGTGCCTGAAGGTGGTCTGCGCCTGGCCCACGAAGACGACCGTGCCAGCCTGAGCGGCCAACAATGGGTTGAATTGCAGGCAGCACTAGAGGATGGCGCGCCTTTCACTACCACCCTGCGTGCCTGTGCCGCCGTCACCAGCGAACTCAAACCCCAGTTGCGAGCCCTGTTGCACTACCATTGTGGTGTCAAAACCCTGCGCACCCGGCAAATGATGATGGACATCCAAAGTCTCTAGGACCATGTATACAGCCATGCGAACCCATCTCTCCGTCAACCTCAACAAGGTCGCCCTGGTGCGCAACACGCGCCACCTGGGCATCCCCAGTGTCACCCGCGCGGCCACGCTGTGCCTGCAAGCCGGCGCGGCGGGCATCACCGTACACCCCCGCCCCGATGCACGCCACATCCGCGCCGACGATGTGGTCGAGCTGGCCCAACTTCTACAGGCTTGGCCGGACCGCGAATTCAACGTCGAGGGCAACCCGTTTCACAACCTGATGGACTGCGTGGCTGATCTGGTGGCGCGCAAGCTGCCGGTGCACCAGGTGACTTTTGTGCCGGACTCCGAGGGCCAGTTCACCAGCGACCACGGCTGGAGCTTCCCGCAGGATGCCACCCGCCTCAAGCCGCTGATCGAACAAGCCCACGCCCTGGGCCTGCGCGTGAGTCTGTTCATGGATGCGGAGCCGCAAGCCATGGCTGCCGCCAAGGCCGTGGGCGCCGACCGCGTGGAGCTGTACACCGAGCCCTATGCCGCCGCCTGGGGCACGCCGGAGCAGGATGTGCAATTGCAGCGCTTTGCCCGCGCCGCCCAGGCTGCTCTGGACGCCGGGCTGGGAGTCAACGCCGGCCACGACCTGAACCGCGACAACCTGGCGGCCTTTGTGCGTACGGTGCCGGGCGTGCAGGAGGTCTCCATTGGCCACGCGCTGATCGCCGACGCTTTGGAGCTGGGCTACGCGGCCACGATCAAGGCCTATCTGGATTGCCTGGCAAGATGATCTACGGCATTGGCACCGACATCTGCGACGTGCGCCGCATCCGAGACAGTCTGGCGCGTCACGGCGACCGCTTTGCCGCCAAGATACTGAGTGACGAAGAGTTTGCCACTTGGCAGGCGCGCAGCCAGCGCTGGCCCGAGCGCGGTGTGCGCTATCTGGCCACGCGTTTCTCGGCCAAGGAGGCCTTCAGCAAGGCCATTGGACTGGGCATGCGCATGCCCATGACCTGGCGCCTGTGCGAGATCGCCAAGCTGCCCAGTGGCGCGCCCACCATCGTGCTGCATGGTGCTCTCAAGGAATGGTTTGACGCCCGACACCTGAGCGCCCATGTGAGCGTGACGGACGAGACCGACTACGCGGCGAGCTTTTGCGTGGTGGAAGTGGCCACAAAAATATAGGGTGGCCGGCCCACTCGCAACCGCTGTATGTCATCCATCATGAAAACGGATGGCATTGCGACCTGCCTCTTTGGCCTGGTACATAGCCAGATCAGCCCAGCGGAGTATGTCGTCAGGTTTGGCTTCGTAGTCCACAAACAGCGATACACCAATGCTCGCCGTGCAATGGTGCTCAACCGTGGCTTTCATGTCTCCGCCGGGTTGGATCGCGAGCACATACGGTTTCGAAATGGCAGCACAGATCTTTTCGGCAATGGCCTGCGTGAGTGACGCCGATTCGGCCTTGTCGGTGCTCAATGCGCTCAGTATCACGACGAATTCATCCCCTCCGATACGGGCTACGGTGTCCTCCTCACGCATCAAACGCTTGAGACGCCCCGCCACTTCGACCAACAGCAAATCACCCACTGCATGCCCGTGAAGGTCATTGATAGGTTTGAAATTGTCCAAATCCAAAAAAATGACGGCGTTGTAGCAACCACTGCGTTTGCTAGCCGCCAGGGTCTGGCGCAAACGATCGGCCAGCAGGCGGCGGTTCGGAAGTCCGGTCAGAACGTCGTTGAACGCCATGTCATGCACTTGCGCTTGCATGCGTTTGCGCTCCGTGATGTCGAATGAGACTACCGCCACGTTCTTGATCTGGCCCATGCTGTCCCGGATGACGCCGCTGCGGGATTCCATTTCACGGATGCCTTCTTTGTCTGGCAACATAAACCGGTATTCCAGGTGTTGCCCAATTCCGGTAGTGACAGTCGTATGGAAGGCTTGCACAACGCGGTCGCGATCATCGGGATGAATTTCCACGAAAGAGGAAGTCCCGGCAGTCTTGCCCTTGCCCAACAAACGCACGTAGGATGGACTGTTGTAGACCCGCACGCCGTCGAGGTCGAGCACCGCGACAAATCCGTCCAGGTTTTCAGTGATCAAACGGAAGAACTCGCTCTGTTCGCGCAGCGCTGCTTCGGTTTTTTTGCGATCGGTGATGTCCCGAAGAAAGCCAAACATTTCACCATCATTGACGTCCGAGTAGGCCGCAGATACGTCTGCGTTCCAAGGTGAGCCGTCCTTGCGCCTATGGATCGTTTCAAAACGGTAGGCGCCGAAGTTGACAATATGTTCTGTATTCGCTTTGACTTGTTCCGCACTTTCTCCCAATGCGGAGATATGCATGCCCAAAAGCTCTTCGCGGGTGTAACCCGAAAGGTCGCAGTAGGCCGCATTCACGTCAATCAAGAGACCCAACTTCGAAACGTGCAAGTAGCCATCGAGTGAAGTCTCGATAGCCTGCCGATGGTTTACCGGAATGCCGCCCGTGTTCATTCTGAATCCCCCCAGCGATTTATACACCTGATCGCACCGGCACGTTTGAAGTCGTCCTCAACCCACTCCACCCACCCCTTTCACCAACTCCCGTGTCAACACCCCCGCCGGGACATCCCGGCACCCCGCGACATTCTGGCCTGCCCACAGGGGTGAAAAATCGCCACAGGCCAAACCTTCCGCCCTGGCGCGCATCGGCGCCACGGCCGAGGTGGCCAGTGGAAAGCGGGGAGCCAGGGCGCTGATGGGGCCCTGCTCGCGCAGGAGGCGGTTGACGATGCCCCGCGCTGGTCGGCCGGTGAAAAGGTTGGTCAACGCGGTGTGGCGGGCGGCATCGCTTTGCAGCGCGGCGCGGTGCACGGCGCTGGTCGTGGCTTCGGGGCACAGCAGGTAGGCGGTGCCGATCTGCACGCCCGCTGCGCCCAGAGCTAGTGCCGCGGCAACGCCCTGGGCGTCGGCAATGCCACCTGCGGCAATCACCGGAATGTGCAGCGCGCGTGCCAGCTGGGGCAGCAGGGCGAAAGTGCCCACCTGGGTGGTCAGGTCGTCCGACAAGAACATGCCCCGGTGGCCGCCCGCTTCCAGCCCCTGGGCAATGACGGCGTCCACACCGTGGGCCTGCAGCCACAGCGCCTCGTCCACCGTGGTGGCACTTGAGATCACCTTGGCGCCCCAGGCCTTCACCCGATCCACCAGGTCAGCCGATGGCAAGCCAAAGTGAAAGCTCACCACAGGTGGCGCAAATTCGGCCAGCACATCGGCCACCGCGGCGCTGAAGGGCAGGCGAGCCGGCACTGTGTCGATGCTGCCCGGGTCTATACCGAACTCGGCGTAGTAGGGCGCCAGCGCGGCGCGCCAGGCGGCCTCGCGCCCGGGGTCCAGCTCGGGCTGCGTGTGGCAGAAGAAATTGACGTTGTAGGGCCGCGTGGTTTGCGCGCGGATGGCAGTGAGTTCCTGGCGCAACGCGTCGGGCGAAAGCATGGCGCCGGGCAATGAGCCCAGACCACCAGCGTTGGACACGGCAATCGCCAGAGCGCTGCCCTGCACGCCGGCCATGGGCGCCTGGATGATCGGCAATTCCGTGCCCAGAAGGGTTTGCAGGTTCATCATGGTGCGGGCCTTTGGTAGTCACTGCGCAGCAGACCGTATTGCAGCAGGTCATGGTACCGCCCCAGCCAGTAACCGGCCTCGCGTATGTGGCCCTCGTACTCAAACCCGAGGGCCTGCACACTCTTGAGGGACGCGGCGTTGTCCGGGTGCACCTGGGCTTCGACGCGGTTGAGGGCCATGTGGTCAAAGCCCCAGTCCAGCACGGACGTCAGCGCTTCATGCATATAGCCCTGGCCCCAGGATTGTTGCGCCAGCTCGTAGCCCAGCGTGCAGCAGCGCCAGCTCCGGTTCCACTTGAAGAGACCGCAGCTGCCGATCAGTGCATCGCTGTCATGCAACGCGATGCCCCAGCGCACGCCGGGGTTGGGCAACTTGCGCCAGGCGGCAAAGGTCTCGACCAGCTTTTCGGCTTGCCGCAGTTCCGTGAAGGGGTCGGTGCCAAACCAGCGCATGGCTTGCGCATCGCTGTGGATGGCCAGCAGCTGCGGTGCATCGGCGGCGGTGATCTCGCGCAATTTCAGGCGTTGGGTTCGCAGGGTGGGGAAGTCGCTCATGAATGGGGGGGAAGGGTTGGGGGCATTGCGTTTGGTTCGGTCTGCGTAGTTTGCACCAAGTGGCTCCGCGCGCAAAGCTTGTGTGGCATATTGGCCTCTAGCCCTCTTACAATATATACATACAGCTACCAAATTCATAGCATTGGTGGCCAACGGAGTACGCCCATGACCTTCCACGCCCCCCTCATCATCGACATTGCCGGCCTGTCCCTGACCTCGGTCGACCGCCAGCGCCTGCTGCACCCACTGGTGGGCGGGCTGATCCTGTTTGCGCGCAACTGGAAAGACCGCGCGCAGCTCAGCGCCCTGTGCCGTGACATCAAAAAGGTCCGCGCTGACCTGCTGATCTGCGTGGACCATGAAGGCGGCCACGTGCAGCGTTTCAAGACCGATGGTTTTACCCACCTGCCGCCCATGCGTGCGCTGGGCGAGATGTGGATGGCACCCACCAAGACAAATACCAAGGCCAACACGCACGCCGGGCCGCTGGACGCCACCAACGCAGCCACCGCCTGTGGCTACGTGCTGGGAGCCGAGCTGCGTGCCTGCGGCGTGGACCTGAGCTTTACGCCCGTGCTGGACCTGGACTACGGTGAGAGCTCTGTCATCGGCGATCGCTCCTTGGGTCGCGACCCGCGCGTCGTCAGCCTGCTGGCCAAGAGCCTGATGCACGGGCTGCTGCAAAGCGGCATGGCCAATTGCGGCAAGCATTTCCCCGGCCACGGTTTTGTCAAGGCCGATTCCCACACCGATATCCCCGTGGACAAGCGCAGCCTCAAGGCCATCCTGGCCGACGACGCCGCACCCTACCGCTGGCTCAACACGGTGACCACCAGCGTGATGCCGGCCCACGTCATCTACCCCAACGTGGATGCGCGCCCGGCGGGTTTCTCCAGCACCTGGTTGAACGACATCCTGCGTGGCCAACTGGGCTTTGGCGGAGCCATATTCAGCGACGATTTGTCCATGGCGGGTGCACGCCGGATTGACGGCAGGGCCGTCAGCTACACCCAGGCCGCGGTGGCGGCACTGACCGCCGGGTGCGACATGGTCTTGCTGTGCAACCAGTCCACCGCCGCAAGCGTTGGCGGTGGCAGTGCGGTGGACGAACTGGTTGCCGGGCTGACCGAAGCCCAGCTCAAGGGCCAGTGGCAGGCCAGTGATGCCAGCGAGGCGCGCCGGCGTGCGCTGCTGCCGGTCACGCCCGCGCTGGACTGGGACGCGCTGATGGTGCAGCCGGCCTATATGCAGGCGTTGGACTGGGTGGTCTGAGGCCGGGAGCTGACGTGGTTTGGCAGTTTGACCGCGTGGCGTATGACGGCGGCGCCTGGTGGCAGGTGCTGACCGCGCAGTGGGTGCATTTTGGCTGGATGCACGCCGCAGTGAACTTGGTCGGCGCAGGGGTCCTGATGTTGGCGTTTCGAGGTCTGGTGCAAGGGCAGGTGCAATGGGCCGCGCTACTCGGCGGTTATGTGGGGGTGGCGGTGGTTCTGGTGCTGGACACCAGCTGTGCCTACTATGCGGGCGCGTCCGGCGCCTTGCATGGATTGTTGGCGGGCAGCGCGCTGGGCTTGTTGCTCGGCGTACCGCAACACCTTGCCGCGTCGCGCGCACGGTCCCGTAGCGTGGGAGTTCTGTTGTTGATCGGGCTGGCGGTCAAACTGGCGCAGCAGCGTTGGAATGGCGACCCGTCGGAGCGGGGCTGGCTGGGCATCGCCACGTATTTCCCGGCCCACGAAGCCGGTGCGGTGGGCGGGCTGCTCTCAGTCCTGCTGGTCCACACGTTTTTGCGCGGGCGCCTGGCGCAACCAGGTAGTCGCTAGCAGCAGGAATAAGCCGGCCATCACATCGATCCAGTGCAGGGAGCCACCACCGCCACCAGCGCTGGCCACCGGGGTTACGGGAGTGACAGGCACCACGGGCTCCGCGGGTATGGCCGTCGTCACCGAAATTTTGACGGACAGACTGGCACCCAGCACCGCACCGTCAGTGGGTTGGATCACAAAGGTGTAGTCCCCAGCCGGTTGCGCCTTGCTCCAGGTGAAGACACCGGTGACGGCGTTGAACGTCGCACCAGCGGGCAAGCCGCTGCCTAAAAATGCAACTTCGTCGCCCTCCGCATCCGTGGCAGACGCGGTGAACTGCAGCGTGCCGCCCGGCAGCACATACTGGGTGGGTAGCGTGTTCATCAGCGGCGTCGCGTTGGCGACTCCCTGGGACTGCAGCAGGGTGTGCACGGCCTTGAAGGCATCCAACAATCCGGCACCGCAGTCGCTACGGCTCGCGCAATAGGTTCCGGCGGCGTAGGAGCGTGCAGAATTCACCAGATGGGTCTGCACTTCTGCGGGTGTCATACCGGGTTTGATCTGCATCAGCAGTGCGGCGACACCGGCCACGTGGGGCGCGGAAAAGCTGGTTCCGGTGTGCGTGCCATAGCTGTCCGATGATGGCACCGTGGTGCCGGTGTTTTTGGTGGTGTAAATGCTGTTGCCGGGTGCACTGATGGTGGTGCCGGGGCCGACGTTGGTGTAGTCGCTGGCGGCACCCGTTGACGTGTGTGCAGCCACTGCAATCACGCCCATACAGTTGGCGGGTTGGGTGATGGTGGTCTTGGAGTATTCGTTGCCGGTTGATACGACGATGGCACTCCCCGCAGTGCGCGCTGCGCTGATGGCTGCCTGGTAGGTCAGGGAGCAGGTTCCGCTGCGCCCAAAGCTCATGTTGATGACCTTGGCCGGATGGGGGTTGTCGGGTACACCCGGCACGCTGAGCCCGGCGGCCCATTGCAGGGCGGCGGCGGTGTCGGATGTGTAACCACCACAGACGCCCAGCACCCGCACCGGCAGTATCCGGGCCCGGTAGGCCACGCCGATGATGCCGCTGCCGTTGTTGCCGACGGCTCCAATGATGCCTGCCACCTTGGTGCCGTGCCACGACGAATTCTCGACATCGCACAGGCTGGCCAGGGTGTTCCAGTCGCCGGGGTCCAGTGCATCGGCATCGCGCGCGTTGCCATCGTTGGCCGTGGTGAAATCGTTGATGCCGTCCTGGCTGATGAAGTCGTAGCCTCCGACGATATTGGCCGCCAGATCGGCATGCGGGCGGTAGCCGGTGTCCAGCACGGCAACCGTCACGCCGGCACCGCTGACCGGCACGTCCGCGGCCATGCGACCCCAGGCATTGGGCAGGTTGGCGCCGCCCGCCTCGACGAAGGGCGACTTCAGGTTACCTTGTTGTGATGTATAGAAGCTGTCGTTGGGCACAAAGTGGGGAAACACGCGTTCGTCGACCTCGGCATATTCCACGCGGGGGTCCAGCGCCACGGTTTGTGCCAGAGCCTTCAGCTCGGCGTGGCCCATGGCTGCACTGGTCTGCGCCACGTGGGTGTGCTGCGAGACGGATTTCAGGTAGCTCAGCGTGCTGGGAGTGGCTCTGCCGGCCATGGCGACGGAGCGGTTCAGCGCCTGAACGCGCTCTTGGGCCGAGGTGGCGCTTTGCGCAGTGGTTTTGCTAGTGCCGTCGTCCCTGAATTTGACAATCAGGCGGTTCATCCGCGGCTGTGCGTCCCAGAGCTGTTGCGCACTGGCGCGCGGCTTCACGGTTGCTTCGGTGCTGCTTTGGGCCAGAGCGTGTAGCGAAATGCTGCCCAACACAGCTACACAGGCCACGGCTGCAATGAAACGGTTTTCAGACATCAGAGGCTCCCTGCGTTAGCGGGCTTTGTCGTCGAGCTCGACACGGGCGACCAAGGGCAATGCGCCCAGCCTCTGCAGGGCAGCGGTCGGCGCCTGGTCTGCCGGCAGCTGCACGCCGTAGACGTGGGTGTCAGGTGAGACTGCGGTCAGGTAGCGCACGGGAGCCTGAACTTGTTGCTGCAGCGCTTTGAGAAACGCATCGTCGCTGAAGGCGCCGGGCTGTTTGAACTGCACGATGACGCGTACCGTGACCAGACCAGTCATTGCCCCGCCCTGCAGGAGATTGGGCGGAGGCAATGGGTCAGGGTTTGGATACCCGGGGGTTTGGGCACATGCCACCAGGCCGACTACGGAGACGCCTACAACCACCAGAAATTTACGATTCGTCACAAAAACGTCTCTCAATCACGGCGCGCGGTGCAAGCGCGAGCCTTTGAGTGCCGCAATCTGGTCCTGCGTGGCGCTGTCGACCACGGGGTGGCGCTTGAGCAGACCGGCATTTTCCAGCATGGTGCGCAGCTGCTCTACATCCTTTACTGAGGGAGCCACCTTGATCTGCGCCAGTGCAGCCTGCGTGTTGCCGCCCTGGATCAGCGCAGCGACCTTGGTCGCCCAAATTGCGGGACGGGACATGGTGAATACCTCACTGGACAAATGCGTGTAGCCATTGTGGCACATAGCCCTCACGGATGTGCCTTGTGAAGCTATCAAAAGCATAGCAAAATAACGCTGCCGGGTCGTCCGCATCGCGGTGAAATGTGGAGGCCATCTGGAGCTATGCTTGGACCATGCAAGCTGAGGATCTACAACTGCTGGTGACCCGGGTCATGCCGTTTGGCAAGTATGAGGGGCGCGTGATCGCCGATTTGCCAGGCAACTATCTGACCTGGTTCGCCCGCACCGGCTTTCCCAAGGGCGAAATCGGTCGCCTGCTGGCGCTGATGCACGAAATTGACCACAACGGCCTGAGTGACCTGCTCAGGCCGCTGCGGCCCCGTTAAGCCGCGGCCACGCTGTCCCACAGGCGGGTACCGCCACCGCCCAGGTGAGTCAGGTACATGCGCAGTTCAAACTCCAGCTGGTGGTAGGCTGGTTCCATGTAGGCGCAGAGTTGGTAGAACGGCTTGTCGTGGGAGCGCTCGCGCAGGTGGGCCAGTTCGTGGACCACAATCATGCGCAGGAACTCGGGCGGGCTGTCCTTGAATAGCGAGGCGATGCGGATTTCCCGCTTGGACTTCAGCTTGGTGCCCTGCACCCTTGATACCGTGGTGTGCGTGCCCAGCGCGTGCTGCACGATCTGCAGCTTGCTGTCAAAGGCCACCTTGCTCAGGGGTTCGGCGCCACGCAGGTACTCGGTTTTGAGTGCCTGCACATAGTCGTACAGCGCGCGGTCGGTGCGCACGCCGTGGGCGGTGGGGTACTTCTGCAGAAGCCAGCCACCAATGCGCCCACCGTCGAGCATCTGCTGCACCTGGGCTAGCGTCTCAATGGGATAGCCCTGCAGAAACTTCAACGCCACAGGCGCTACGGTTTTCATAGCGGTATGTACTGAATAGACGAGGGCTAGAGGCCGATTTGGCGTAGAAGAAATTCGCGCCGGGCCGCCCCAAGCGAATTTAGCCCCCGCGGGGGGCAGCGACCCGCGCAGCGGTGGAGCGTGGGGGCGTTCATGCTTCCCGACGCAGGGCCGGGAACAGGATGATGTCGCGGATGCTGGGGCTGTCGGTCAGCAGCATCATCAGCCGGTCGATGCCGATGCCGCAGCCGCCAGTAGGCGGCATGCCGTGTTCCAGCGCGCGCACAAAGTCGTGGTCGTAGTGCATGGCCTCGTCATCACCGCTGTCCTTGGCGTCGACCTGGGCCTTGAAGCGCGCGGCCTGGTCTTCGGCATCGTTCAACTCGCTGAAGCCGTTGCCGAACTCGCGGCCGGTAATGTAGAGCTCAAAGCGCTCGGTCACCTCGGGGTTGCTATCGCTGGCGCGCGCCAGTGGCGAAATCTCTACGGGGTGCTCGCAGATGAAGGTGGGGTTCCACAGCTTTTCTTCCACGGTTTCCTCGAAATACAGCACCTGCAGGCTGGCCAGGCTGCGGGTGGACAGGTGGTGCTTGGCTTCCGTCATGCCCAGCTTGCGCAAGGCGTTGATCAGCCAAGTGGCGTCGTCGACCTTCAGGCCACTGCCGCCTTCCAAGGCTTCACCGGCCTCGGTGTATTTGCAAATGGCCTCATGGATGGTCAGGCGCTCGAAAGGCGCTTCCAGGTCGACTGGCTTGCCGCCGTAGGTCAGGTGCAGGCTGTCGCCGGCCTTGATGGCGGCGTCGCGCACCAGGGCTTCGGTGAAGCCCATCAGGTCCTGGTAGTTCCAGTAGGCCGCGTAGAACTCCATCATGGTGAACTCGGGGTTGTGGCGCACCGAGATGCCTTCGTTGCGGAAGTTGCGGTTGATTTCGAACACCCGGTCAAAGCCACCGACGATCAGGCGCTTCAGGTACAGCTCGGGCGCGATGCGCAGGAACATCTGCTGGTCCAGCGCGTTGTGGTGCGTGGTAAACGGCTTGGCGTTGGCACCGCCGGGGATGGGGTGCAGCATGGGGGTCTCGACTTCCAGAAAGCCGTGCTGAACCATGAAGTCGCGCAAGCCGCTGACCGCCTTGCTGCGCGCCACAAAACGCTTGCGTGCGGTCTCGTCCATCATCAGGTCGATATAGCGTTGGCGGTACTTCACTTCCTGGTCGTTGATGCCGTGGAACTTGTCCGGCATGGGGCGCAGGCTCTTGGTCAACAGGCGGATGCTGCTGGCGTGCAGCGAGAGTTCACCGGTCTTGGTCTTGAACACCATGCCCTCGGCGGCTACGATGTCGCCCAGGTCCCAGTGCTTGAACAGCGCATACAGCTCGGCACCCACATCCTCGCCCTTGACGTAGATTTGGATCCGTCCGCCACTGGGGCCAAAGGAGGCGTCCTGCAGCGTGCAGAAGCTGGCCTTGCCCATGACGCGCTTGAGCATCATGCGCCCAGCCACCTTGGCGGTTGCGCCCATCGACGCCAGGATCTCAGTGGAATGTGCATCGTATTCGCCAAACAGATCTTCGGCCTTGTGCGTGGGCTTGAAGTCGTTGGGGAAGGCCACGCCGTGGCCCTCGGTCTGGCGCTGGCGGATGGCCTTGAGTTTTTCCCGGCGCTCCAGAATCAGCTGGTTTTCGTCCTGGGGAGCGGGGGCTTGCGCCGATGCGGAAACGGTTGCAGAAACGGGAGCGAGTGGGTCAGACATGGGGGTGCGCGCAGTAGGTCAATGAAGGCCGTGTTTGCCGGCCAGAACCCTTGATTCTAAGAGGGGCGGTCCGTATATGATGGAAACGCTCTTTTCATTGGACACCATGCTCTACCAAATTACCTCGCTGCTGCTGGAAGTGGCCGCCGGATTGATCGCCGGAACCTGTCTGCTGCGCCTGTACATGCAATACCAGCGCATTCCCATGTCGGTGCGCTCTGGCAACCCGCTGGCCAAGTTCATTTTTGCGCTGACCGACTGGCTGGTCCTGCCGCTGCGGCGCGTTGTTCCACCCGTGGGGCGTTGGGACATGGCCAGTCTGGTGGGGGCGTTTCTGGTGCAGCTGGCGCAGTTTGTGATTCTGTGGGCGCTCACGGGCATGACGGCCAGTATGTTGTCCGTGGTGGTGCTGGCCGCCTTTGGCCTGGTGCGCATGGCGATTTCCGGCATGACCGGGCTGGTCATCATTTACGCCATCCTGTCATGGGTGCAAACCCAGTCGATAGCGGCAGATTTTCTGGAGCGACTGGTGATGCCCGTGCTGATACCGATTCGCCGTGTCGTGCCTTTGGTGGGTGGTATCGACCTGTCACCGTTGGTGTTGTTGCTTATCCTGCAGGTGGCGGGGATTGTGCTGGGCTCGATTCAGGCAGCGGTGTTGTTTGCAATCTGAGACTTTGCGGGACAGACCTTTAGCTCTGTCCTCAACTGAATGGAGACTAAATCACCGCATCCGCCGGCTGCCTTTGCAACATCGCCAGTGAATTGGCCACGGTTTTGCGCAGCTCGCGACGGTCGCAGATCAGATCGATGGCGCCCTTGGTTTGCAGGAATTCGGAACGTTGAAAGCCTTCCGGCAAGGTCACGCGCACCGTGGACTCGATCACGCGTGGTCCGGCAAAGCCGATCAAAGCCTTGGGCTCGGCGATCACCATATCGCCCAGGAACGCAAAGCCTGCACTCACACCGCCCATAGTCGGGTCCGTCAGCACGCTGATGTAGGGCAGGCCCTTCTTGGCCAGGCGGGTCAGTGCGGCATTGGTCTTGGCCATTTGCATCAGGCTCAGAAGACCTTCTTGCATGCGGGCGCCACCGGTGGCGGTAAAGCACAGAAATGGAACTTTTTGCTCGATGGCGGTTTCTACGCCCCGCACAAAGCGCTCGCCCACGACCGAACCCATGCTGCCGCCCATAAAGTCGAATTCAAAACAGGCTGCCACCAGGCTGATGCCCATCACAGCACCACCCATGACCACCAGCGCGTCGGTCTCGCCAGTGTTCTCCAGGGCTTCCTTCAGGCGTTCGGGGTATTTGCGGCTGTCCTTAAACTTGAGCGGGTCCACCGGCAAGATTTCTTGCCCGATTTCGAACCGGCCTTCGTTGTCCAGAAACACATTGAGGCGGGCGCGGGCACCAATGCGGTGGTGGTGGCTGCAGCTGGGGCAGACGTTCTGGTTTTGCTCCAGATCGGTCTTGTACAGAACGGATTCGCAGCTCGGGCATTTGACCCACAGGCCTTCAGGGACGCTGCGGCGGTCGGCCGGGTCGGTTTGCTGAATTTTCGGGGGAAGCAGTTTTTCAAGCCAGCTCATGGGTGTTCCTTCATCTCAAGGGGGAAACCGAGGGGGCTGCCGCTGGGCAGCCGCGCCCGGTTCCGCAAGGGTGCCATTATGAATCCAAAGCGGTCCGGATTTCTTGCAGGAAGTTTTGGGCCGTGGCCGCGACCTGGTCGCGGGGCTGGCTTTCGAGCAATTGGATGATCTTGCTGCCAATCACGACGGCATCGGCCACCCGGGAGATGGTGCGGGCCGTTGCTGCATCGCGAATGCCAAAGCCCACGCCCACCGGCACGTTGATATGTTGGCGGATGCGCGGCAGCATGGCTTCGACCGCGCCCACGTCGAGCGCGCCCGAGCCGGTCACGCCCTTGAGCGACACGTAGTACACATAACCGCTGGCCACGCGCGCCACCTGGGCCATGCGGGCATCGGTGCTGGTGGGTGCCAACAGGAAGATCAGGTCCATGCTGTGGGCGCGCAGGTCGGCGGCAAAGGCCTCGCACTCTTCGGGTGGGTAGTCGACGATCAGCACACCGTCCACGCCAGCGGCTGCGGCGTCTTTCACGAAAGGGCTGGCTACACCGGGTGTTGCATGCTTCTGGTCGTAGCGTTCCACCGGGTTGGCGTAGCCCATCAACACCACGGGGGTTGTCCTATCCGTCTGGCGGAATTCGCGCACCATGGCCAGGATCTGCACCAGGCCAATGCCAAAGGCCAGGGCCTTGTCGCCCGCTTTCTGGATGACAGGGCCGTCGGCGCTGGGGTCGGAGAACGGCACGCCCAACTCGATGACGTCGGCGCCACCCGCCACCATGGCGTGCATCAGTTCAGGGGTGACGTCGGCATAGGGATAGCCGGCGGTGACGAAGGGAATCAGCGCTTTACGGCCCTGGGTTTTTAGTGCGGTGAAGGTGGTGTTTATGCGGCTCATGCTACCACCTTGATAGCAGACAATGTAGATTGCACGAGGGCTAAAGGCACATTTCCCTTAACCGTTTGCCCGGTACAACTGGGTCGGCAGAAGAATTCCCCATTGCTCAGATCGGCGACTGTGCCAATGTCCTTGTCACCGCGTCCCGACAGATTCACCAGGATGGATTGATCCGGTCGCATGGTTTTGGCCAGTTTCATGGCATGGGCCACTGCGTGGCTGGACTCCAGCGCCGGGATGATGCCCTCGATGCGGCACAGGTAGTGGAAGGCTTCCAGCGCTTCCTTGTCGGTAATGCCCACGTACTCGGCGCGGCCAACGTCGCTCAGGAAAGCGTGCTCGGGGCCGACGCCGGGGTAGTCCAGGCCGGCGCTGATGCTGTGGGTCTCGGTGACCTGGCCGTTATCGTCCTGCAGCACATAGGTGCGGTTTCCGTGCA
>CAINUX010000257.1 GCA_903853895.1 uncultured beta proteobacterium
AAGCCGCTCCCGCTAAAAAGGTAGCAGCCAAAAAGGCAGCCCCAGCCAAGAAAGCCGCTCCCGCTAAAAAGGTAGCAGCCAAAAAGGCAGCCCCAGCCAAGAAAGCCGCTCCCGCTAAAAAGGCAGCAGCCAAAAAGGCTCCCGCCAAGAAAGCAGCAGTCGCCAAAAAAGCGGCCGTAGCGAAGAAGCCCGCAGCTAAAAAGGCAGCCAAAAAGCCGGCTGCGAAGAAAGCCGCGAAAGCACCCGCTGCTAAAGCAGCGACGGCACCCGCTGCACCTGCTGCTCAGACGACCCTGAACCCGCAGGCTGCTTGGCCATTTCCTACTGCCAACAAACCTTAAACCGATTGTTGTCGACAGTCAAAGCCCGGTATCGCAAGATCCCGGGCTTTTTTATGGGTAGAAGGACAGCAACCGATAGCCCGATATCTTCTCGCTACCGGCATTGAGCTTGACGGCGACTGGCAGTGTGACCAGTATTTCCGCGCCCGAGTCCATGGCGATGTGAAGCTTTGAAAAATCGGCCGCAGCAAACACCCGCCGTACAACCGCCTGGTCCTGCAAGTCGGTCAATGTCAACTCCAGGTCGGGTGTTGCTACTGGCGTTTGTGCCGCATTCTTCAGCGTGACGCTCAATCGGTACACGTCCGCCCGAACTTTTGTAAACGAAGAACTGTCGATGACGATCGATTCGATCTGCCTCAAGGGTTCAATTTTGCAATTCAAAATCTCACACAGAGGTTCGAGATATCGCTTGGTAAGCGGTTCCACTGCAACTATCCGGTCGCGCTCCTGGATGCTCACCTGCAGAAGCAAAGCGGCCCCCAATCCAAGTGCTCCAAACGACAGAGTGGCACGTACCCAGCGCTGGTCCCACCTCGACGGCAAGCGCGCTTTTGGCATAAAGGAGTGCACGGGCGCATCCTCCGGCGGGGGAGGAGATGGCCGTTCAGTGGAAAGTGCCTTTGGCGCGGCACTCGGCGTCGGTTTGTCGAGCGGCTCGCCAGATTCCGCCAGTTCACCCACGGAGTCTTGCCGTTCGATGTGCAGGGCGTGCGGATTAACTTCTAGAAAGGGTTCGGATTGCGGCACATCGACAGTCTTGATCACCGCGATGGCTTCGACTGTTGCCGCGTGCATCTCAGGCCTCGTGGGGACCGCTGAGGATTCGGGAGCGTGTGGTTTCAGTGTCTCGCCAATTGCATCCTGTAAATTGGCATTGGCATCAAAGACCTCGTTGCATTGGCCACATCGTACCCAGCCGTCGGACACGCGGAGCTGGTCCGGCACGACCTTGAACATCGTGGTGCAGGCGGGGCATCGGGTGATCATGCTCATCGACACGCCATTGTAGAGACCCGATGTGCACGTCTACAGGGACGCGGTCATCAAAATCCAGCCGTCCTCACGGTCTGCCACTGCCAATTGGCAGTGCGGTGCATAAGCCTCAATCAGTTCTCCGGCCTGACGCTCCAATATACCCGCCAGAACCAGGTGACCCCCGCTGGCCACATGGGCGCACAACAGAGGAGCCAGCACCTTCAGCGGCGAAGCCAAAATGTTCGCCAAGACCAATTGGTACACGCCTTGGGCGCGTTCAGGCATACCGGCAGTCAACACTACAGAGTTGGCGGCCGCATTCAACTCCGTGGACTGGATGGCTGCGGTGTCAATATCCACCGCAACAACTTCTGCGGCGCCAAACTTTGCCGCGCCAATGGCCAGAATCCCGGATCCACAGCCATAGTCCAATACCCTGCCTGCAACAGAGTGGTTGGCAATCCAGCGGAGACACATGCGTGTGGTGGGATGCGTACCAGTGCCAAAAGCCAAACCGGGGTCGAGACGAATAACCTGACGAGCCCCGGCAGGCGGTTCATGCCAGGTGGGAACAATCCAGAACTCTGGTGTAATGTCTACGGGTGTGAACTGTGATTGGGTCAACCGCACCCAGTCCTGATCCGGAACAGCGGACAACGCCAGAATCTGACAACCGTCAAAGAAATCCTGTGCCTTGAGCAGTTCCGCTGCACCGTGTGCCAGTGGCTCATCGGCAAACAACGCCGTCATCCGGGAACGTTGCCAGCCCTCTTTCGGTGGTGGCATGCCTGGCTCACCAAAGAGGGCTTGTTCGGCATCGGTTTGCGCATCGGCATCTTCGACGCTGACGCTCAACGCATCCAGTGCGTCCAGCGCATCGCTCAATCGCTCCACCCGATCTTCCGGGCACATCAAAATTAGCTCGAACATGGCCATAGCGATCAACGCTTGCGCTGGTCCAGCCACTGCTCTAGGTAGTGGATATTGGTACCCCCGCTCATGAACTTGGCATCTACCATGAGCTCGCGGTGTAAGGCGATATTGGTATTGATCCCTTCGACCACAGTCTCGGCTAGCGCCGTGCGCATGCGCGCCATGGCTTGTTCACGGGTGTCTCCATGCACAATGATCTTCCCAACCATGGAATCGTAATTCGGAGGCACAAAATAGTTGGTGTACATATGTGAATCGACGCGCACGCCGGGTCCGCCCGGTGCATGCCACGTGGTCACGCGACCCGGCGACGGCGTAAACTTGTACGGATCTTCGGCGTTGATGCGGCACTCGATTGCGTGGCCCCGAACTTCAATCTGCCGCTGCGTAAAGGGCAGTTTTTCCCCCGCTGCGACCATGATCTGGGTGCGCACGATATCGATGCCGGTCACCATTTCAGTCACAGGGTGTTCCACCTGCACCCGCGTGTTCATCTCGATGAAATAGAACTCTCCGTCTTCGTACAGGAATTCAAACGTTCCAGCACCACGGTATCCAATTTTTTTACAGGCAGCAACACACCGTTCGCCGACTCGCTCAATCAATTTGCGGTTGATGCCCGGAGCTGGCGCCTCTTCCAGAATCTTCTGATGGCGTCGCTGCATGGAACAATCACGCTCACCCAGGTACACCGCATTCTTGTGCTTGTCGGCCAGAATCTGGATTTCCACGTGACGCGGATTCTGGAGAAACTTCTCCATGTACACCGCAGGGTTTCCGAAGGCAGCCCCGGCTTCAGCCTTGGTCATAGCAACCGCGTTGATCAGCGCCGCCTCGGTGTGCACAACGCGCATGCCGCGCCCACCGCCACCACCCGCTGCCTTGATGATCACCGGGTACCCTACTGCCTTGGCGATCCGTCGAATCAGCGCAGGATCATCGGGTAGTTCGCCTTCCGAACCCGGCACACAGGGCACACCCGCCCGTATCATGGCCTGTTTGGCCGACACCTTGTCGCCCATGATGCGGATCGACTCTGGAGTTGGCCCAATGAACTGAAACCCGCTCTTCTCCACACGCTCGGCAAAATCCGCGTTCTCGCTCAGAAAGCCGTAGCCCGGGTGGATGGCTTCGGCATCAGTAACTTCCGCCGCTGAAATGATGGCCGGTACATTCAGGTAGCTTTGAGCGGACTGTGCGGGTCCAATACACACTGCTTCGTCGGCCAATTTGATGTATTTGGCGTCTCGGTCGGCTTCGGAGTAAACCATCACCGCCTTGATGCCCAGTTCGCGACAGGCTCGCTGGATTCGCAGCGCAATCTCGCCACGGTTGGCGATCAGGATTTTTTTGAACATGGAAATGTGGGGCGCCAGCCTTACTCAATAATGAACAATGGCTGGCCGTATTCAACGGCCTGCCCGTTGTCGCACAGAATGCGGGAAATGGTGCCGGATTTGTCTGCCTCGATTTCGTTGAGGATTTTCATAGCCTCGATGATGCAAATGGTCTCCCCCTCTTTGACCACCGCACCGATTTCCACGTAGGCCTTGGCGCCGGGAGACGACGAGCGATAGAAGGTACCGACCATGGGAGACTTGACCGTGTGGCCAGCGGCCACTTCGGCCGGTGCTGGCGCAGCAACGGGGGCTGGTCCAGCGGCAGGGGGAGGCGCTGCAGTTGCATAGACTGGAGCGGGGGCGTAGCTATGTACGACGGCGCCTCCACCCTTTACGATCCGCACCTTGCCTTCGGCCTCCGTGATCTCCAGCTCCGACACATTAGAGTCTGAGACCAAGTCAATCAATGTTTTGAGTTTGCGTAAATCCATGTAATCTCCAACAACCGTCATTTAATAGGGGGTGAATTTACCGCAAAAACACCGAATCTGTCGATAACTCTTTATATGTTCGGATATTTTTCAGCAACTTCAAAGACCTCCTGCACCGAAAAAACGCTGCATAGAAGCCTGCATCGGATCGACTGTCGCCGAAAGTGTCATTTTAAACGAAGCCAATTCGTCAGATCCTCTGCACTCAGTCGGCCCAGCTTACGCTGTGCGATCCGACCATTGCTATCCAAAGCGACGGAGAATGGCAGGCCACCAGCCAAGTTACCCAAGCCACGCCCCAGTTCTGCACCCGACAGTCCAGCCATTCCTACCGGAAAATCCAGCGGCATTTTGTGCAAAAAAGCCTGCACTGGAGCCAGTTTATCCACAGCCAAACCCAACACTTGCCAGCCATTTGCCTTATTTTGACGGTAGAAGTCGTTAATTAATGGCAATTCCTCCACGCAAGGCGGGCACCATGTGGCCCAGAAATTTACTAGCAGGGGCCGCCCCTGAAATGCCTGCATCGACACGGTACCACCTTGTGGCGTTTCCCATTGCATCGTCCAAAACCCCTCCACGGCAGGAGCTGCTGCCGGCACCTCTGGCGATTGGGCCCGCCACCAGGCGGCGCCCAAACCCAGCAGTGCTGCGGTAGCCGCTGTCGCACCGAGCAACAGGCGGCGATTGAGCGGCGCTGCGGAGGGCGCGGGACTGGATGCGTCGTGGTGGGGTTCGGTCATGGCGCTCTATCATGCAACAAACCTCGCAGGGCCGCCACATCGCCACGTGGACGACGTCCGCGCCCATCGGCGCGCATGGCGCCACGCAGGTCATCAAAATCGTAGATGAGCAGATGCACGCCCACAAACACTCCCAATTCCGCACAAAGTGCCTGCACGCTCAGGGCGTCAACGGACTCACTCTTGAAACCAGTCACTGATCGGGCTTCGTACTGCACATGCATATCAATGAGGCCCAATTCCGCTGATTTAGAGTCATCGCAAAACAACTGCAGATAAATGTCTGAATGGCGCGTGGCCGTTCCATGCCAAACTGCCCCGGTGATATAGGGCCGAAACGACTCCAGCCGCTCCATCCAGGTCAACGCCAGAGTACGTAGCGCCCGCAGCTCTGTAGGCTGTGTATCCGCGCAAAAAGTGGATATGTAGTCTTCGACGGCGGCCTCCAGGCTGTCATTGTCAGGCAGGCCGGTGCGCGAGGGCAGGCCCATTTGTTTGACAGCCCGCCGTTTGGCCGCGCCGTATTCCAAACCCTCCTCCACCACCATGCGCGCGGCAACCACCGCGACTTCTTCTTTCAGTGTTTCCATGGGCACATTTTGCACCGCAGCGCCCCATAAAATGCGCCCATGCATATTCATATCCTTGGCATTTGTGGCACTTTCATGGGTGGGCTGGCTGCACTGGCACGTGAAGCCGGACACCGGGTGACAGGCTGCGACGCCGGCGTCTACCCGCCTATGAGCGACCAACTGCGCGCCTTGGGCATCGAGCTGATAGAGGGTTTTGGCGCCGAACAGATGGCCCTCAACCCGGATATGTATGTGGTCGGGAATGTCGTCAGCCGGGCGCGGCTGCCCGATGGCACTCCCAAGTTTCCGCTGATGGAAGCCATTCTGGACGCCGGCGCCCAGTACACCAGTGGCCCGCAATGGCTGGCCGAGCACGTGCTGCAAGGTCTTCATGTACTGGCCGTGGCGGGAACCCATGGCAAGACCACCACCACCGCCATGCTGACCTGGATTTTGGAATGCGCCGGATTGGAACCAGGCTTTCTCGTGGGCGGCGTGCCACTGAATTTCGGCGTCTCCGCGCGACTGGGTGGCGGGGTGGCTGTGCCCCCTGCGCAGGTCAAGGAGGAGCCCGCGCAGCGGGCGGGGGACACGGAGCAGGGGGCGCAGCCACCCCGTCACCCCCCCCTTTTCGTTATCGAGGCCGATGAATACGACACCGCTTTCTTCGACAAGCGTAGCAAATTTGTGCACTACCGCCCGCGCACGGTTGTCTTGAACAACCTGGAGTTCGACCACGCCGACATCTTTGACAACCTGGCCGCCATTGAGCGCCAGTTCCACCACCTGGTACGCACCGTGCCCGCATCCGGCCGGATCATCGTCAACGGGCTGGAGGAAAGCCTGGCACGCGTGCTGCACCAGGGCTGCTGGAGCGAAGTGCGCAGCTTTGGCAGCGTGGTCAGTGATTTCACCGCCGTTGGCGAGCCCCACGCCTTTGACGTCCTGCGAGGTGGCCAGAAGGTGGCCCGGGTCGAGTGGTCACTCGGCGGCGTACACAACCAGCTCAACGCGTTGGCCGCCATCGCCGCGGCCGAGCACGTGGGCGTTACACCCGAGATCGCCACGCAGGCGCTGCGCCACTTCGAGAACGTCAAGCGCCGCATGGAGGTCCGAGCCTGCGTTCCCTGGCGCGGACCACAGACAGGCCCCGTTGCCAATGCGCCAGTCACCATTTACGATGACTTTGCCCACCATCCGACGGCCATCCACACCACCATCAATGGCTTGCGCCGGCAAGTGGGAGCGGCGCGCGTTCTGGCGGTGTTCGAGCCCCGCAGCAACACCATGAAACTGGGCGCAGTGAAATCGCAACTGCCATGGAGCCTGGAAGAAGCCGACCTAGCCTTTTGCCATTCGGGTGGCTTGGACTGGGACGCTGCGGAAGCCCTTTCCAGCATGGGTGAGCGGGCGCGCGTGGCTAACAGTGTCGACGCCGTCATCGCACAGGTGCTGGAACAGGTACAAGCCGGCGATCACATCCTGTGCATGAGCAATGGTGGCTTTGGTGGCATACACGTCAAACTGGCAGAAGCACTGCGCAATCGATAGCTGACGCAGGCCTGAACAGGCAGGCAAAACCCCATAGACGGGACCGGGTCTCTGCCAGTAGCATCACAGCCTCCACCGCCTTGACCGGAAGCCCCGATGCATAC
Source organism: uncultured beta proteobacterium (assembly GCA_903853895.1). Lineage (GTDB taxonomy): Bacteria > Pseudomonadota > Gammaproteobacteria > Burkholderiales > Burkholderiaceae_C > Allorhodoferax. The sequence continues at coordinate 7,054 of CAINUX010000257.1, forward strand.
CCTTTTCAAAGACAACGCCCCGCAAGGTGCGCAGCGCAACAAAGTCGTGAGTGCTGCAGAGGCCGTGCGGCTGATTCACGATGGCGACACGATCGCCACCGGCGGCTTTGTCGGCATTGGCTTTGCGGAGACGGTGGCAGTGGCACTGGAACAGCGGTTCCTGGACGCACAAGCCGAAACAGGAACCGGCTCGCCCGGCAACCTGACCCTGGTGTACGCCGCAGGCCAGGGCGACGGCGCCAGCCGGGGGCTCAATCACCTGGGCCATGCCGGCATGGTCAAGCGGGTCGTGGGTGGTCACTGGGGGCTAGTACCCGCGCTGCAAAAGCTGGCCATAGCCAACGCGATTGAAGCTTACAACCTGCCGCAGGGGGTCATCACCCACCTGTTTCGGGACATTGCGGCGGGCAAGCCCGGCACGTTGACCCACGTGGGCATCGACACCTTTGTTGACCCCCGCTGGGGCGGCGGCAAGATCAATGCCTGCACCACCGAGGACCTCGTGCGCCTGATGGAGGTGGATGGCAAAGAGTTCTTGTTCTACAAAGCCTTCCCCATCTCCGTTGGCATCATCCGCGCCACCACCGCCGACCCGGATGGCAACCTCACCATGGAGCGCGAAGCGCTGACGCTGGAGGCCCTGGCGATTGCCATGGCGGCACGCAACTCCGGTGGCATCGTCATTGCCCAGGTGGAACGCATTGCCGAGCGCGGCACGCTGCACCCGCGCATGGTGAAGGTGCCCGGCATCCTGGTCGACGCCGTGGTGCTGGCCACCGAGCCCGCGCACCACATGCAAACGTTTTCCGAGCAGTACAACCCGGCCTATTCCGGCGAGATCCGGGTGCCGCAGGATTCGCTGGCCGCCATGCCCCTGTGCGAACGCAAGGTGATCGCCCGCCGGGCCGCGCTGGAATTGCGCCCCAACAGCGTGGTCAACCTCGGCATTGGCATGCCCGAGGGCGTGGCCAGTGTCGCCGCTGAAGAAAAGATCATCGACCTGGTGACGCTGACGGCAGAGCCCGGTGTGATTGGCGGCATTCCCGCCAGCGGCATGAGCTTTGGCGCAGCAGTCAACGCCCACGCAGTGATTGACCAACCCAGCCAGTTTGATTTTTATGATGGCGGCGGGCTGGACATCGCGGTGCTGGGCCTGGCGCAGGCCGATGCACAGGGAAACCTCAACGTCAGCAAGTTCGGGCCTCGCCTGGCGGGTGCGGGAGGGTTCATCAACATCAGCCAGAATGCCAAGACCGTGGTGCTGGTTGGAACTTTTACCACTGGCGGGCTCGGCGTGCGACTGCACGAGGGCCGTTTGCATATTCGCAGCGAGGGCAGCACCCGCAAGTTTTTAAAAGCAGTGGAACACCGCACCTTCAGTGGCCGAGAGGCCTGCAAACGCGGCCAGCGCGTGCTGTACGTCACCGAACGCTGCGTATTCCAACTCAAGGCGGACGGCGCACAAGGCAGCCTGGAATTGATCGAAATTGCCCCAGGCATCGATCTGGAGCGCGACGTGCTGGCCCACATGGACTTCATGCCCGCCATCAGCCCACAACTGCGTCTGATGGACGCCGCACTGTTTGCCGACGAGGGCATGGGACTGCGTGAACGCCTTCTGGCGACGCCACTGGCCAAACGCTTTGAACTAGACCGCGAGCACCGCCTGCTGTTCATCAATTTTGAAGGCCTGGCGGTTGACCAGGCCGGCGACATCTCCGACATCGAACAACACCTGACCGCCCTGTTGGAGCCCCTGGATCAGCGGGTGGCAGTCGTCGTCAACTACGACACCTGCAGCATCCTGCCGCCCCTGATTGATGAGTACTCCGCAATGGTCAAGCGCTTGACCGAACGGTTCTACAGCCGCGTCACCCGATACGGCACGGGTGGCTTCCTGAAGGCCCGGCTGGAAGCACTCAAGCCCCCTGTCGACTGAAGGCAGTAATCCCTGCTCAGTGATATAGATCAAGACTACGAGACCCGTGCAGAGGCACACTGCAGCATTCACAACGAGGTCGCGCCATGAAACTCTTAACGGATTTGTTTTCCACTGACTATGGGCTGATGAGCATCACAGGCATCGTCTTCATGCTGGGCATGGGCGTGTTCTTTCTGCGCTTCTTCAAACGCAAGATGGAAGAAGACGCAGCGAGCGCAGCCCGAGCGGGCAAGTAACCCACGCCCTTCAGCGTAGCCTCAGGTCGCCTGTAGTTGCTGCAGATTCAGGATGCGGTACACGCGTCCGTGCTTGTCCAACTGCTCTAGCGCCCCTTCTCGCACCAGCGCGCTAATTTCGCGGCTGACGGTCTCCATTTTCAAATCCATCATGGAGCCCATGTCTTCGCGCGCGAAGAGGGTGATCGTTTGCGCATCCAGCGCACCGCGCATCTTGAGCACAAAGTTGCGCACACGGGCACGTGCCGTCCCGAAATTGATGTCGACCAACCAATCATCAGCCTCCTTGAGCGCACCCGACCACTTTTCCATCAGTTTCTGGTGCAGGCGCGGCGACTGGGCTTGCAAGGTCTGAATCACTGCCAGCGGGACCCGGCAGACCGAGACCTCGGTGAGCGCCACCGCTTCAGAATCGTATCGTGCATGTGCCAACGCCTCAAGACCCGCCACATCACCGGGCCGCAGGACGCGGACGATGCGCTGGCGACCATCGGCAGAATTGCGGACCAGTTTGAGCATGCCCGCCCGCAAGGTAAAAATACCCTGCGCCGCAGCCCCCTCATGAAACAACGAAGCGCCCAACCCGTACTCCAGATCATCCACCGGCGCGTGAATCATCTTGAAGTCGTCTTCTGTCAGATCTGCAAACAGGACCATATCCCGTATCCCGCAAGTACGGCAGTTGGAGGTGCCCTTCCAGGCAGATTCGGTCTTGATGGGAATCATGGTCAACAGGTGCCTATGGTGTTGTAGCCCCGTGGTGCGGGCTCACACAAGATTGTGTCACGGCAACCGGTGCGGTGACTTACAAGGCGGCGCAGTTGCTGCCTTGACAGAGCCTCCGAGATGACAGTACACTTAAGTAATAGATTAATTACTTTATCAGGTATGGAATTAAAACCAAAGCGCTCCAGGCAAGCGACCGATACCCGACAGGCCGGCCTGGTGATGGCCGCATTGCAACTGGCGGCGCAACGCAGTCCGTCAGACATCACCACCACAGATCTCGCACATGCGGTCGGAATCACACAAGGGGCAGTCTTTAGACACTTTGCCAACAAGGAAGCGATCTGGCTGGCCGTGCTCGACTGGACCACGGATACCCTGACTACCAAACTTGAAGGCGCCGCCACAGGACCCGACGAAAACCCCCTGCCCCCTCTCCACGCGCTGCAAGCCATATTTGCGGCGCATGTGGACTTCGTCATGGAACACCCTGGCGTGCCACGTGTGATTTTTCAGGAACTGCAACATGCAGACGACACTCCCGTCAAGGCCCGCGTGCGCAACCTGATGCAGCAATACCGGATGCTGGTGATGGGTCTGTTGCAGCGCGCCCAAGCGCAAAACCTGCTGGTGCCCGGCACCGATCTGCCGGCCGCGGCCGTGCTGTTTCTGGGCGCGGTACAAGGCCTGGTCATGCAAGCCATGGTCAGCGGTCAGGGTCAATCGATGGCCGCGCAGGCCCCCGCTGTATTTGCCATTTACCTGCAGGGCATTGCCCGCACCACCCCACCCCACCTGGAAAGCACGCCATGAACCAACACCCCCATTTGCTGCGCCGCATCGGCATAGGCGCACTGGCCGTCGGCTTGGTCGCCGCCCTGGCCTTTGTCGCGCTGCGCACCGGGCCGCTGGCACCGGTGCGAGTGACGGTCACCTCGGTGCAGGAGGGCAAGTTGAGCCCGACCATCTTCGGCATCGGCACGGTGGAAGCCCGGCGAAGCTGGATGGTCGGCCCCACCGTGGCTGGACGCGTGCTCAGTGTTCGGGTCGATGTCGGTGATGCAGTGAAGGCCGGCCAACTGCTGGCAGAGATGGACCCGGTGGACCTGGACCAGCGCCTGGCCGCATTGGACGCAGCCCTGGCACGCGCCAGCAGCACGCAAGCCGCAGCGCAAGCCCAGGTGGCAGACACAACAGCCCGCCGTGAGCTGGCCGCCATCAATGCCAAACGCAACCAGGACCTGGCCGCGCAAAACTTCATCAGCCCAGGCGCTCTGGAAGGCCGCCTGCAGGAAAAGGCCTCGGCCGACGCGGCACTGCAAGCCGCACAGGCCAACCTGAGCGGCAGCGCGCAAGACATCACCCGGCAGAGGGCCGAACGCGCCGCCTTGCAACAGCAGCGCGGCAATGTGCGTCTGCTGGCCCCGTTTGATGCCGTGGTCACCAGCCGCGATGCCGAAGCTGGCAGCACCGTGGTGGCGGGCCAGCCCGTGCTGCGCCTGATCGATCCGGCCAGCCTGTGGGTGCGTATGCGGGTGGACCAGGGTCGCTCGGCCGGGTTGGCACCGGGCTTGAAAGCCAGCATTGTTTTGCGCTCGCAACCCCGCACTCCGCTTCATGGGCAAGTAGCCCGGGTCGAGTTGCTGGCGGACGCGGTGACCGAAGAGCGCATCGCGCACATTGCGTTTGCCGCTGCATCCGCACCCACCGCTTCTCCCGCCGCCACTCCCGCTGTGACCGTGTCGGTCGGCGAGCTGGCCGAAGTCGAATTGCAGCTGCCAGAAACCGCAGCCGCCCTGCTACTGCCCAACGCAAGCATCCAGCGCCTGCAGGGCCAGACCGGGGTCTGGCGGCTACAGGATGGCAAACCCGCATTCGCCCCGGTGCGCCTGGGCTCCAGCAGCCTGGACGGCCGTGTGCAAGTCTTGGATGGCTTGATGGCTGGTGACTCGGTCGTGGTCTACAGCCAGAAAGCCCTGACCGAAGGCGCCCGCGTGCAGGTGGTAGAAGCTTTAGTGAAAGGCGCCACTGACGGCAAGGCTGGCACCTCCAAGACCGGCAGCGCCCCATGATCAGCCTCGCCGGGCGCGACATTGCGCACAGCTGGAGCAAGTTTGTGCTTACCGGCATCGGTCTGGGCCTGCTGATTGGCGTGACGCTGACCATGGCCGGTGTCTACCGCGGCATGGTGGACGATGCCCACGCGCTGCTCAACAACAGCGGCGCCGATCTGTGGGTGGTGCAAAAGGACACGCAGGGGCCGTATGCCGAGTCTTCCAGCATCAAGGACGACGTGGTGCGTAGCGTGCGCGGCATGCCCGGCGTGGCACAGGCCGCCAATGTGACCTACTTCACCATGCAGGTGCAAGGCGCCGACGGTTCCGACACCCGCGCCATGGTGGTCGGCATCGAGAGCGGACAGTCGGGCGAGCCCGGCTACCTGATCGCTGGGCGCCAGATTACGCGCGGCCACTACGAGGCCGTGGCCGACGTCAAAACCGGCTTTGCGCTGGGCGAGCGCATTCACATCCGCCGCCATGAGTACACGGTGGTCGGGTTGACCCAGCGCATGGTTTCCTCCGGTGGCGACCCCATGGTGTTCATTGCGCTCAAAGACGCGCAGGAAGCGCAGTTTTTGAAGGACAACGACGCCATCCAGAACGACCGCACCCGCACAGCTGCCAACCCCGCCTTCAACCGCCCCGGCGTACCCGGCTTGCTCGATGCGGCGCAGGCGCTGCAGACTAGCAGCCACAGCGTCAACGCTGTACTGGTGCAGTTGGCACCCGGCTTTGGGGCTGAGCAGGTGGCCGAGCCGATTCGCCGCTGGAAGCACCTGCAGGTGTTCACCCGCGCAGGCATGGAAGAGATTTTGGTGGCCAAACTGATTGCCACCTCGGCAAAGCAGATTGGCATGTTCCTGGTGATTTTGGCCATCGTCAGCGCGGCCATTGTTGCCTTCATCATCTACACCATGACGCTGGGCAAGATCCGCGAAATTGCGGTGCTCAAACTCATCGGCACCCGCAACATCACCATCGCCAGCATGATCCTGCAGCAGGCGCTGGGCCTGGGGCTGATCGGCTTCATCGTCGGCAAGGTAGCGGCCACCATTTGGGCGCCGGTGTTCCCCAAATTTGTACTGCTGCTCACGCAAGACGCCTTCACCGGGTTGATCGCCACGCTGGTGATTTGCGCTTTGGCCAGCACGCTGGCGATTCGCACCGCGCTCAAGGTGGACCCGGCTGCGGCCATTGGATGAACGCCATGCACGCACACTCCCCTACAACCGCCCGGCCCGGCGGCATCCTGATCGAAGGCTTGCGCAAGGTCTACGGCGCGGGCGATACCGCCGTCGAGGCGCTCAAAAACGTCAACTTGCAGGTCAACCCCGGCGAGGTGGTGGGCCTGGTCGGCCCCTCCGGCTCGGGCAAGAGCACGCTGCTGAAATGCCTGGGCGCCATCATCGAGCCCACGTCCGGGCGCATGACGCTGGGCCAGGACGTGATTTATGACGATGGCTGGAAAGTGGGCGACCTGCGAACCCTGCGCCGCGACCGCATTGGCTTTGTGTTCCAGGCGCCCTATCTGATTCCGTTTCTGGACGTGCTGGACAACGTCGCCCTGCTGCCCATGCTGGCGGGCATGCCCAACGCAAAGGCCCGAGCGCGGGCGCTGGAGCTGCTGACCGCGCTGGACGTGCAGCACCGCGCCAAAGCCGAGCCATCACAACTGTCAGGCGGCGAGCAACAACGCGTCTCCATTGCACGTGCACTGGCCAACCGCCCGCCCGTCATCCTGGCCGACGAGCCCACCGCCCCTCTGGACAGCGAACGCGCCCTGGCTGTGATGCGCATCCTGAACCAGATGGCGCATCAGGCCCAGACTGCGATCATTGTGGTGACACACGACGAGAAGATCATCCCGACCTTCAAACGGATTTACCACATACGGGACGGGCAGACGGTGGAGGAGGCGGGAGAGGGGCGGGCACTGGACTGATCGATAGTGGTCAAATCGGCCTATAGCCCTCGTATTCATTGCGCATATAGCTACACTATTTGTAGCAACTTCAGTGTAACAGGCGCAGTGGGCAACCGCACAGGTGTCTGTCAGAATGGCCGATTTTGAGGAGCACCTTGGGTGCTCTGAACGTTGAGTGGAGAAGCGCTATGCCCATCGTCGATGTTCAACTTGTAGTACCCGGCACCGAGGGTGTTACGTCTGGCTTGGCGCAGGCGGTCGCAGACGCACTCGGCCACCTGCTCGCTTCGCCACCCGGGCGCACCTGGGTTCGCGCATCCACGCTACCGGCGGCGAACTACGCGGAGAACGGCGCGCGTCTTGCACCAGATGATCTGCCCGTCTTTGTCACGCTGCTTCTGGCAGCGCCACCCGAGGGCGAGGCGCGTGTAACCCAGGCAGCGCGTATCACGACCGTCGTAGCGCTGGCCGTCGGGCGCGATCAAAGCAACGTTCACATTGAGTACGCCGCCCCGGGCACGGGGCGCATGACTTTTGGTGGCGTGCTGGTGCAATAGTCTTGGTCAAATCAGCCTCCATCCCTCGTGATATCTACGTGTAGAGCTATGTATTTTGTAGCGCAACAAGTGTGGCGCGCGCACTGGGCACCCGCACAATCATCCATGCCTTCCGCATGACTTCATTCCCGTGCTCTATCTTCGCTCAAAACCACGCAACTCCACGCCCGTCGTCCGTGCCCGCGATACAGGCTGTGCGCGAGCGGCGCCTATTTTTCGACGGTGTTGGAAATCACCGACACCACACCCGTTTCGCTGGTGCTACCTTTGCGCCCTGACCTGAACCGGAGCGCAACGCCATGCCCAAAACCCTCATCGAACCCTTCCGCATCAAAAGCATTGAACCCATCCGCATGACCACGCGCCAGGAGCGCGTGCAGCTGCTGGAAGACGCCAAACTCAACGTCTTCAAGCTGCGTGCCGAAGACGTGCTGATCGACTGGCTGACCGACTCGGGCACCGGCGCCATGTCATCCAAACAGTGGGGCGCCATCATGGAGGGCGACGAGAGCTACGCCGGCGCGCGTAGCTTCTACCGCCTGGAAGCGGTGATCCGCGACATCACCGGCATGCAGCACTTCATTCCCACCCACCAGGGCCGCGCGGCCGAAAAGGTGCTGTTCACGGCCGTGTGCAAAAAGGGCGAACTGGTGCCCAACAACTGCCACTTCGACACCACCCGCGCCAACCTGGAATACCTGGGGATAGAGGCCGTGGACCTGGTCATCCCCGAAGGCCTGCAGCCCGCGCTGGTTTACCCGTTCAAGGGCAACATTGACCTGGAGCGGGTCGAGGCCGTGCTTAAGGCCGAGGGCCACCGCATCCCGTTTGGCATGATTACCGTGACCAACAACACGGGTGGCGGGCAACCCGTGTCCATGGCCAACATCCGCGCCTACTCGGCCCTGCTGAAAAAGTATGGCAAGCCCTTCATCATGGACGTGTGCCGCTTCTCTGAGAACGCCATGTTCATCAAGATGCGCGAGCCGGGCTACGAGAACACATCCATCAAGGCCATCGTGCAGGAGATGTTCTCCTACTGCGACGGCTGCACCATGAGCGCCAAGAAGGATGGCATGGTCAACATCGGCGGCTTCATCGTGCTGCGCAG
>CAINUX010000258.1 GCA_903853895.1 uncultured beta proteobacterium
CCAGTATCGCAGCGAGGGAGGCTGAGGCGATTCCCTTGCCAAGGGAGGACACCACACCGCCGGTGACGAAGACAAATTTGGTCATGTCAGGGGGAGCTTATAGGCTCAGGGAGGTGGTAAAGCGAGATTATACGTTTGCCCCCACGCTCCGCCGCGTCGCGGGTCGCTTCCCCCCCCCAATGGGGCCTTCGCGCCTTGGGGCGGCCCGACGGCGCTCACGCCATCCGTCCCACGCTCTGCTACATTGCGGGCGATGAATGATTTAGCTGGAAAACACATTGTTCTGGGCCTCACTGGCGGCATTGCCTGTTACAAGGCGGCTGAGCTTTGCAGAGCTTTGGTCAAGGAGGGCGCGACCGTCCAGGTGGTGATGACCGAAGCCGCTGGGCAGTTCATCACGCCTGTGACCATGCAAGCCCTTAGTAACCGGCCGGTTTACGGCTCGCAGTGGGATGCGCGCGAGCCCAACAACATGGCGCATATCAACCTGAGCCGCGAGGCCGACGCCATTCTGATTGCGCCCTGTAGCGCCGATTTCATGTCCAAACTGCTGCATGGCGCTGCGGATGACCTGCTCAGCCTGATGTGCCTGGCGCGCCCCATTGACAAAGTCCCCTTGCTGATTGCACCGGCCATGAATCGCGAAATGTGGGATCACCCGGCAACGGTGCGCAATCGCGCGCAGTTAGTTGCCGACGGTTGTACGGTGCTGGGTGTGGGAACTGGCGACCAAGCCTGTGGTGAAACAGGTGATGGCCGCATGCTCGAACCTCTGGAACTGTTGCAGGATGTGATTGCGTTCTTTCAGCCCAAGGTTTTGGAGGGGCAAAACGTTCTGGTCTCTGCAGGCCCCACCTTTGAAGCCATTGACCCGGTGCGCGGCATTACGAACCGTTCCAGTGGGAAGATGGGGTTTGCCATTGCCCGTGCGGCACGAGAAGCCGGTGCACAAGTCACGCTGGTGGCCGGGCCGGTGTCGCTGCCCACACCACGCGGGGTGCGGCGCATTGATGTGCAATCAGCATCAAATATGCTTGCAGCCCTCGTGGAATATGCACAGGAAGCTACTATTTTTGTAGCAACTGCAGCCGTGGCAGATTGGCGGCCCGCCCAGGCGGCCGACCAGAAAATCAAAAAAGATGGTTCTGGGCAGCCCCCAACGATGGCGTTTGTCGAGAACACCGACATCCTGGCCACCGTGGCGCAGTCGCCGCGCGCGCAAAGCGGCGCGCTCTATTGCGTGGGTTTTGCCGCCGAGAGCCACGATTTGCTGGCCCATGCCACCGCCAAGCGCGCGCGCAAGGGCGTGCCCCTGCTGGTGGGCAATATCGGCCCTGCCACTTTTGGCAAGGACGACAATGCGCTGCTGCTGGTGGATGCCAGTGGTGCCCGGGAACTCCCGCACAACAGCAAGCTGGCACTGGCCCGCCAACTGGTGGCGGAAATTGCGGGACGACTGCCCGCTGCCCAACACTGATTCGCACACTATTGCGTTGTGGCTGAAAGTCGCGCCGACCTATCTCTCTACCGCATCCCACACCTTCATTATGAAAATTGACGTCAAGATCCTCGATAGCCGCCTGAATGACCAAATGCCGGCCTATGCCACACCGGGTAGCGCCGGGCTGGACCTGCGGGCCTGCCTGTCTGAGGCACTCACGCTGGCGCCCAACGCCTGGCAGTTGGTGCCCACCGGCATGGCGATCTACCTGCAGGACCCGGCCTATGCGGCGATGATCCTGCCGCGTTCGGGCCTTGGTCACAAGCACGGCATCGTACTGGGCAATCTGGTGGGACTGATTGACAGCGACTACCAGGGCCAGCTGATGGTCAGCGCCTGGAACCGCAGTGACGTGGCTTTCACGATAGAGCCGATGGAACGCATCGCACAACTGGTGATCGTGCCGGTGGTGCAGGCCCAGTTCAATATCGTCACGGATTTTGAGGCCAGTCAGCGCGGCGAAGGTGGTTACGGGTCTACGGGTAAGCAGTAGACGTTCCGGCTTTCTGTCGCTTGTTTTCTCGCCCGCAAAGGACATGGGGTACGTACTTCCGTTCGTGTCCTCCGCCCTGCGGGCTCCCCCTTGACCTCACTACAGCACGCACCCCACGCCCTTTGCTGGAGGCGCTTTGTATGCGGGCATACCTTGGTCGGAGTCGATCTGGCGGGGGACACGGAGCAGATCGCCCACCCCGCCAGAACGCGCGATCAGTGCAAAAAGCCGTCGGGCGCTTGGGTATCGGACGCCACCTGCAGATTGAAGAAGCCGGTGCCGCAACTGCCGCGCCCCACTTCTTCGTCCGTGGCCTCGCGCACCGATTCAACTTTCATAGTGATGCGAATGGCAATCCCCGCCAGCGGGTGGTTGCCGTCCAACACCACATGGTCTGGGTAGATGTCGGTGATGGTATACAGCGTGTCTCGCGGGGCGTCCGGATGGCACCCTTCCGGCAGGGCGCTGCCTTCCATGGTCAGGCCTTCCTGTAGATCCCCGGGAAACAAATGGCGGGGTTCCAGGAACAGCAACTGGTCCTTGAAGTCGCCAAAAGCCTGTTCGGGTTCTATCTGCAGTTGCAGGCTGGAGCCCGCGCTATAGCCTTGCAGGGCTGCCTCCAACACGGGTAGCAAATCATTGCCGCCCACCAAAAACTCCACCGGCTCGTCCAAAACGTCCAATGTTTCGCCCAAAGTGTCTTTCAGCGTCCAGGTTAGGGCAACGACGCATTGTTGAGTGATTTCCATAAGGCAGAATTGTCCCATGAACATCAATGAACCACTGCAGCTTCTGGGCGGGCTGACCGCCCATGCCTTTATGCAACGCCATTGGCAGAAAAAGCCGCTACTCATCCGACAGGCCATTCCCGGTTTCAAACCGGTGCTCGACCGCTCGGCTTTGCTCGACCTGGCGGCCCAGGAGGATGTGCAATCCCGTCTGGTGGTGCAACCAGGCGCGGATGGTGCACAGCCGTGGCGGTTTCGCCATGGCCCGTTTAGACGCAAGTCCCTGCCCCCTTTCAAGCAGGCGGGCTGGACCTTACTGGTGCAGGGGGTTGATTTGCTGGACGACCGGGTCCACGCACTGATGAACCAGTTTCGCTTCGTGCCCGACGCGCGCCTTGACGATGTGATGGTCAGCTATGCCACTGACGGCGGTGGCGTGGGACCACATTTTGATAGCTACGACGTGTTCTTGCTGCAGGCCCACGGCCAGCGGTGCTGGCGCATCGGACGGCAGAAGGATCTGAGTCTGCAGCCGGATAAGCCTCTCAAGATATTGGCCCACTTCGAACCGGAAATGGAGTTTGTGCTGGAGCCAGGCGACATGCTGTACCTGCCCCCGCGCTATGCGCACGACGGCCTTGCGGTTGGTGAGTGCATGACGTATTCGATAGGATTTCGCGCGCCGGGCCGGGGTGAGTTGGCCGGTGAATTGCTGCAGCGTTTGGCAGAAGACGCGATGGATGCAGCGGGCAACGCGCTGTACCGCGATGCCAAGCAAGCCGCGGTTGCAAACAGCGGCGAAATACCGGACGCATTGGTTGAGTTTGCCCGCACCGTACTGGAAGAGGCACAGGATGATCCTCTGGCCTTACGACGGGTTCTCGGTGAATACTTTACAGAACCCAAGGGGCATGTCAGTTTTGATGCCACCGAGGTTACCGCTCTGCATGGCGTGCTCTCGCTGGACAGACGGACCCGCATGATGTACGACGCCCAGCACCTGTTTGTGAATGGGGAGAGCTTTCTTGCCTCCGGGCGCGACGCCGAACTGATGCGCACTCTGGCGGATACGCGGACGCTCGATGCGGTTGCGGTCAAGCGGTTGAGTGGACCGGCGCGGGCTTTGCTGTTAGATTGGTGCGAAGCGGGGTGGATCCATGTCGAACAATGAAGATACCAGTGACAGACTGACGGGTGCGTTTTCCGGGCCTACGGAATTCGCACAAATGGTGCGCGCCGCATTGTCCCGCGCAGCCAGTGAGGGCTGGCCTTCGATGGTTTGGAGCGACCCGACCTTCGAGGACTGGCCATTGGGGGAGCGATCGGTAACGGAGTCCTTGCAGGCATGGTCCCACAGTGGTCGCCATCTGGTGTTGCTGGCACACCGTTATGACGCGCTGATACGCTACAAGCCGCGCTTCGTCAGCTGGCGTAAAACCTGGGACCACATCATCGAATGCCGACTGTGCAAGAACCTGGACGCTAGTGAAGTTCCGAGTGCGCTGTGGAGCCCGCACTGGGCCATGCGACGCATGGACTTTGTGCGTTCGACCGGTGTGGCGGACCTGGAGCCTGCGCGGCGGGTCTTGCTGAAAGAGGAATTGGACGAATGCCGCCGACAGAGTTCTCCTGGATTTTCAGCTTCCACTTTGGGACTGTAGCAACGGATGAGAGGGTTTTCCCGCGTATTGTGGCTAACTTCCTGTATACTCGGGGGTTAGGCAAAAAGAGATCGAATGCTTTTTGTCTGAGTCTGGGCGGCCTGCTGCTTTGACAATTTCCAAAAATTGTTTCGTTAACTCACTCTAGTTTTTAAAAATGAACAAATCACTCGTCTTGGCAGCTGTTATCGCTGCCGCTGCCTTGGCCGCTTGCGGTAAGAAAGAAGAAGCTCCAGCTCCAGTAGCTGCCCCCGCTGCTGCTGCACCCGCACCCGCTGCTGCTCCTGCTGCTTCCGCACCCGCTATGGACGCTTCGGCTCCTGCTGCTGCTCCAGCCGCTGCTGCTTCCGAGCCAGCCAAGAAGTAATTCTTGACCGCAAGAAAAAAGCCACCGCAAGGTGGCTTTTTTTTGTCCGCATGACCCGTCCTGAAATGAGTTGACACCTTTTCTGCTCAGAAAGGGCGAGTCAAATGGAATCAGACATCAAGCGCACCCAGCGCGACTACACGTTGGCTTTTAAGCTCAGTGTTGTTGATCAAATAGAAAAAGGCGACCTCA
>CAINUX010000259.1 GCA_903853895.1 uncultured beta proteobacterium
ACCGATTGCGCGTCTACGACACCCGCGCCGCCATGCTGGGCCTTGCGGACACCGGCTCGCTGCTGGAGTTGCGCACCGGATTTGGCAAAGGCATCCACACCGCGCTGGCGCGCATCGAAGGCCGACCGGTCGGCCTGCTGGCCAACAACCCGCTGCACCTGGGCGGCGCCATCGACGCCGATGCCGCAGACAAGGCCGCGCGCTTCATGCAGCTGTGCAATGCACACGGTTTGCCGCTGGTCAGCCTGGTCGACACGCCCGGCTTCATGGTCGGGCCGGACACCGAGGCTACGGCCCAGGTCCGCCATGTCAGCCGCCTGTTTATTGCCGCCGCGCACCTGCGGGTGCCGTACTTGAGTGTGGTCTTGCGCAAGGGCTATGGCCTGGGGGCGATGGCCATGACGGCAGGTGGCTTTCACTCGCCGCTGTTCACGGTGGCTTGGCCTACCGGCGAGTTTGGCGCCATGGGTCTGGAGGGGGCGGTGCGATTGGGCTTCAAGAAGGAACTCGAAGCCGTGCCTGAAGGCCCCGAGCGCCAGGCGCTATACGACCAACTGGTGGCGCACCAGTACGACAAGGGCAGCGCCATCCACATGGCCACCACGCTGGAGATTGATGCGGTCATTGATCCCGCTGACACGCGCGCATGGTTGGTCAGGGGATTGCAGGCTGGGCGGGTGCAGGCGTTGCAAACAGGCGCCCGCATCGACACCTGGTAGGGACATCACGCGGGCCACTGTGGCATGCTAAGCTGACTGTCCGCTTTGAAACCTCAACACTTTAGAAGACTGCCATGCCTGGACTATTACCCCAAATCGATCCCGACGGACTGCTCGAGTTTTCGGTGGTCTACACCGACCGCGCGCTCAACCACATGTCGCAGCGCTTTCAGGGCGTCATGAAAGACATCTCGGCCATCCTGAAAGAGGTCTACCACGCCAATTCCGCCGTGCTGGTACCCGGCAGCGGCACCTTTGGCATGGAGGCAGTAGCCCGCCAGTTTGCAACCGACAAGAAAGCACTGGTCATCCGCAACGGCTGGTTCAGCTACCGCTGGACGCAAATCTTTGACATGGGTCGCATCCCCAGTGCTTCCACGGTGTTGAAGGCGCGCCGCGTCGGCGAGGGTAAACAGGCGCCGTGGATTCCCTGCCCGGTGGAGGAGGTGGTTGCAGCAATAGCGCGTGAGAAGCCCGACGTGGTATTTGCCCCCCACGTGGAAACCGCTGCCGGCATGATCCTGCCTGATGACTATCTGCGCGCCGTGAGTGACGCCGTGCACGCCGTGGGCGGCCTGATGGTGCTGGACTGCATCGCGTCGGGCGCCATGTGGGTCAATATGGAAGCCACGGGTGTGGACGTGCTGGTCAGCGCTCCGCAAAAAGGCTGGAGCGGCTCACCCTGCTGCGCCATGGTGATGCTGAGCGAACGCGCCCGCGCCGCCATCGACGGCACCACGAGCACCAGCTTTGCCTGCGACCTGAAAAAGTGGCTGCAAATCATGGAAGCCTATGAAGGCGGTGCGCACATGTACCACGCCACCATGCCAACCGACGCGCTGACCCGCCTGCGCGAGGTGATGCAGGAGACGCGCAACTACGGCTTCGAGAAGGTCCGTGCTGAGCAGATGGAGTTGGGTGCGAAAGTGCGTGCGCTGTTCGAGAGCAAGGGCATTGTCAGCGTAGCAGCCGAAGGCTTCAAGGCGCCGGGTGTGGTGGTGAGCTACACCGAAGACCCGGGCGTGCAATCGAGCAAAAAGTTCCTGGCACAAGGGCTGCAGACAGCTGCGGGTGTGCCCTTGCAGTGCGATGAGCCCTCTGACTTCAGCACCTTCCGCGTAGGGCTGTTTGGGCTGGAGAAGCTGCACAACGTGGACCGGACGGTGGCGCAGTTGGCGCAGGCGTTGGACCAGATCGCTTAGTTGGTAGGTTTTGCGATGCGCAGGTTCAACTGGAAGGCTCGATCCGTAGCAATAGCTCTCCTTCTATTGCTTGTTCTTGTTTGCAATCCCGAGTTGCGGGCTTTCCTTCTGATTCTCGATTTCTTGGGTGCGGATTTAGTGGTGCTGCTATTTGGTGCGTACATAAACCACTATTGGCCCAGCATCGCGTTCTATCTGCGACCGGTGTCAGTCTTCGTTGCAAACGGAGCACGTTCAGCTTGCAAAACGCTACGCTGGATTGCCTATGGACTCCATCCGCGCGACGGGCAATGGGCACACATTGACCATATCGTCCTAGTGGGCGGTGTCGTTCGACGAATAGCGCTGGATCGTAGCCGCTGACAGAACCGCTCGCCAGAACAGGGGGCTTTCGCTGCAGTTTTGAATTGCTTGGCCTCCGGGCGGGTTGTCTTGACATCATCACAAAAGTGACGTCAAAGTTTCACACGACAGCCCTACAGTTTTTGCTTTCCCCCATCGAAAGCAATGACATGAAAGTTCTCTCCCTGATCCGCCCGACCACACTGGTCCTGACCGGCTTGAGCGTCGCCATCCTGGCCGCCTGCGGCGGCGGTGGCGTCGTATATCCATTTCAGACCCTGGATGGCACCCAGCCGCTGGTCATTGGTCACCGCGGTTCTGCCGGTGTGCTACCGGATCACACCCTGGAGGGCTACACACGGGCGATCCAGAATGGGGCTGATTTCATTGAGCCCGACCTGGTTGCCACGAAAGATGGTGAACTGATCGCCCGGCATGAACCCAACATTACGGCGACCACCGATGTGGCGAGCCACCCCGAATTTGCCACCCGCAAAACCACGCGCCTGGTCGATGGGGCTGCGGAGACCGGCTGGTTTGCCACAGATTTCACGCTGGCTGAAATCAAGACGCTGCGCGCCGTGCAGCCTTTGAGCGACCGCGACCCATCGCACAACGGCAAATACCAGATTCCAACTCTGCGCGAGGTGCTGAATGTGGCCAAGAGCGAGGGCGCTAAGGTGGGGCGTGTCATCGGTGTGTACCCGGAGACCAAACACCCGACCTACCACGTGGATGCCAATCTCAAGCTGGAAGACCGCCTGTTGGCGATCCTGACCGAATACGGTTACACCAAGAAAGACTCACCGGTGATCATCCAGTCTTTTGAAGTTTCCAACCTCCAATACCTGCGACCCAAGACCCAGGTTCGACTGGTACAGCTTGTGGACGGTGATGACTACGACTTCAAGACCGGCAAGGTGACTTTTGCAGCGCCGTTTGATCGGCCTTACGACTGGACCAAGGCTGGCAAGACGGCCCTGTTTGACTCCATGCTCACACCGGCCGGTCTGGCCGAGATCAAAAAATACGCCGATGGCGTAGGCCCTTGGAAGCCCTACATCGTTCCGGTCAAGGGCAGTTTTGATGCGGCCGGCAAGATGCTCGATGTCAATGGCGACGGCGCGGTGAACTACATGGACACCACCTCGCAGGCTGCCACGACCCTGATCGCTGACGCGCACAAGGTGGGCCTGACCGTGCACACCTGGACCTTCCGCAACGAGCCCAAGCGTCTGGCGTTTGATTACAAGGGTGATCCGAAAAACGAGTACCTGCAGTTCTACCGATTGGGTATCGACGGGTTGTTTTCCGACTTCGCGGACACCGCGGTCGCCGCACGCGCGGCTTACCTCAAAGAACTGGGACGTTAAACGCCAGCGGCATCTAGAACCTCGGCAAGTCCGGGTGCCCGATCTGGCCACCGCGCACCAGCATCTTCCCGTACTCCGCACAGCGCTGCAGAGTGGGAATGACCTTGCCAGGGTTCAGCAAGCCCTTGGTATCAAAAGCCAGCTTGATGCCCATCATCTGGGCGTTCTCTGCGGCGCTGAACTGCACGCACATGCTGTTGAGTTTTTCGATGCCCACGCCGTGTTCGCCGGTCACGGTGCCGCCCATGGCGACGCTGGTTTCCAGGATCTCGGCGCCGAAGAGTTCGCAGCGGTGCAGCTGGTCAGCGTCGTTGGCATCGAACAGAATCAGTGGGTGCAGGTTGCCGTCGCCGGCGTGGAATACGTTGGCGCAGCGCAGCTGGTATTTCTTCTCCATCTGCTGGATCGCCAGCAGGATGTCGGCCAGGCGCTTGCGCGGGATGGTGCTGTCCATGCACATGTAATCTGGGCTGATGCGCCCGCTGGCCGGGAAGGCGTTCTTGCGCCCGCTCCAGAATTTCAGGCGCTCGGCTTCGTTTTGGCTGACCGCGATGGCCGTAGCGCCGTGGGTGCGCAGCACGTCGCTCATGCGGCCGATTTCTTCTTCTACTTCCTCGGGCGTGCCGTCGCTTTCGCACAGCAGAATGGCCTCGGCGTTGAGGTCGTAACCCGCGTGCACATAGTCTTCCACGGCGGCGGTCATGGGCTTGTCCATCATCTCCAGCCCGGCGGGGATGATGCCGGCCGCGATGACGGCGGCTACGGCATCGCCTGCCTTGCGGATGTCGTCAAAGCTGGCCATGATGCAGCGCGCAAGCTGTGGCTTGGGCACGAGCTTGACCGTCACCTCGGTGATGATGGCTAACATGCCTTCACTGCCGACCACCAGGCTGAGCAGGTCGTAGCCCGGTGTGTCCAGCGCGTCAGCGCCAAAGGTGATGGGGTTGCCCTCGATGGTGTAGCCCCTGACCTTGAGCACGTTGTGCAGCGTCAGACCATATTTCAGGCAGTGCACTCCGCCCGAGTTCTCGGCCACGTTGCCGCCAATGGTGCAGGCAATCTGGCTGCTGGGGTCGGGCGCGTAGTACAGGCCCAGCGGGGACGCGGCCTCGCTGATGGCCAGGTTGCGCACACCGCACTGCACCACGGCCGTACGGCTGCGTTTGTCCATTTTCAAAATTTTGTTGAAGCGGGCCAGCGACAGCGTCACGCCCATGGCATGGGGCATGGCTCCGCCCGACAGCCCGGTGCCCGCGCCGCGCGCCACCACCGGCACGCCCATCGCAAAGCAGGTTCTCAGAATGGCGGCGACCTGGGCCTCGGTCTCGGGCAGCGCTACCACCAGTGGCCGCTGGCGGTAGGCGGTCAGGCCATCGCATTCATAGGGTGTGGTGTCTTCACGGTTCCACAGCAAGGAGCTTGAAGGCAAATGAGCCTCTAGCCCTCGTACAACCTGGGCTTGTAGCTCTGCTTTTTGTAGCAAATCGGTGTTGACGGCGGAGGTGGGTGCGTTCATGCGGTTGACTGTACGCCAAACCGCCGCGCTCCAGTGTGAAGAAATTGAACCGGGGGCGTGAAATTTCAGAAGCGATACGGTCCGGCGTTCGGGTTCACGCCACGGCCTTCTTTAGCCACTCCGCAAACGCCGCGCATTCCCAGCGATCCATCATGCCGGTGCGCCAACACAGGTAGTGGGCGTGCGGGCTAGGCACGTTGGTGCAAAAGACGTCGTTGCTGCCCAGGCGCACCAGCGTGCCGTTCTCCAGCCAGGGCGCACCCAGCTTCAGGCGCACCAGGGCCACGCCCATGCCGGCGGCGGCGCCGTCACACATCAGGCCAATGTCGTTGAACTGCGACCCGTCTATGGGCTCCGGCCAGTCCAGTCCACGCGCTGCAAACCAGGTGCGCCAGGGCTCCAGCGGGCTGCGCAACAGGGGCACGCCCTGCAAGTCTTGCGGCACGTCAAAAGGCCCATGTTCGCGCACAAAGGCAGGAGAGGCCAGCGGCGTGACATCGTCCTTCATCAGGCAGATGTGTTCCATGTCGGCATAGCGCCCGGGGCCAAAGCGCACCATCAGGTCGGCGTCTTCGGCCACCACGTCCAAGAGCGGTATGGACACCTGCAGCGTGAGGTCGATCTCGGGGTAGGCATCGGTGAACTGGCGCAGGCGCGGGATCAGAATGGAGCGTGAGAACGTGGGCGTGACTGCCAGGCGCAGCTTGCGCTTGCCCGGTGCGGCGGCCGAGCTGGGGAACTTTTGCAGGATGGCCAGCCCCTCGCGCACATGGGCCAGGTATTCGCTGCCTTCGGTGGTGAGCGAAAAATCGGCTCGGCCAAACAGCTTGGTGCCAATGATCTCCTCCAGCTGGCGCACCCGGTGGCTCACCGCACTGGGGGTCACGCACTGCTCCTCGGCGGCCTGCGTGACGCTACGCAGGCGGGCCAGCGCCTCAAAGGTCAGCAGGCACTGGATGGGAGGGATGCGGGCGGCGGACATGGTGGGGTGCAATCGTTCCAGCGGTAGGCTGCGGCGGCTGAAGGGAATCTAATTACCAGGCCAACGCAAAGGATTGCGGCGGTGGTGCAGGCAGGCCAAAACGGACACAGTCTGGCCGTTCAACAACTCAAAATGCAGCGCGTAAGGAAAACGCCGTAGCAGGATGCGCCGAAACCCCGCTTGGGTTGGCGGAAATGCTTCAGGGGTGCGGGAAAGTTGCTCAGCAGCGGCGGCAATGACACGCAAGAAATCTCCGCCTAGGCCATATGACTTCTCTTCGTACCACTCGAACGCCTGTGCAATTTCAGCCTGCGCAGGCGGTTCGAATGCGACGATCCAATTCACAAGTTCACGCCGAGCGATTGGGCAATTTGCAGCAGACTCTTTCCCTGATTGGGGTGACTGTCACGCCACGCGGCCCTTCGCGCCAATTCGTCCAGTACTTCAGGTCTTGTCTCCGGTCCTGAGTCGCTAGCGAAGTCATCCCACAAGTCTTCCACCAGTTGAAGGCGCTCAAACTTGCCAAGATGCTCAATGGGTTGTAGTGCGGTTTTCATGGGCAAAGTCTATCAGTGATGGGAGTTTTTCGGAAAGTGCTCTATAGCTGTGTGGCACCGCCTGAGCGCTCCAGATTCAGCGCCAGCAGGCGCTTGAGGATTTCTTCATCGGGCAAGGCGGCGTCCAAATCTCGCCTGGGAGCCTTGTTTTCCCATGCAAAATGGCCGCGCAGAAACACATCGGCGTAACCGGTGCGGGCACCGATGAGCTGGCTCTTTTCTTCAAACTTGTAGTCTGCCGTGCTGCCGGGCTTGGGCACTTGCAGCAGCTCGCACAAGTCCAGAAAGTGGCTTTGCGCCCCCTGCTCCTCGTTGAGTGCGTAGGCAGAGCCGGGCACACCGTTAGGCGCACCCCATTTGGCGATGAAGTCTTTTGGGGTCATGCGTCACTATAATCCGGCCGCACTTGTGCCTCGCGCGCCACCGACCCACATCACCTAGAAGGAACTGCCGTGTCCGACACCCTCGCGGTACTGCCGCAGTACCTCATTCCCAAGCAGGCTTTGACCGCCCTGGCCGGCAAGTTCGCCAGCGCAAAGGCCGGCAACACGACCACGGCCGTGATCCGCTGGTTTGTCAAACGCTACCAGGTCGACATGGCCGAGGCGGCCAACCCCGACATCGCCAGCTACGCCACGTTTAACGATTTCTTCACGCGGGCCCTGAAAGCCGGTGCCCGCCCGCTGGCGCATGCTGCTATGGTGAGCCCGGTGGATGGTGCGATCAGCCAGTTCGGACGTATCGAGAAAGACCAGATTTTTCAGGCCAAGGGGCACAGCTATTCGACCACTGCGCTGGTGGGTGGCGATGCGGCGTTAGCGGCAGAGTTTCAGGACGGCCACTTTGCCACGCTCTATCTCAGCCCCAAGGACTACCACCGCATCCATATGCCCTGCGATGGCGTGTTGCGCCGCATGATTTATGTGCCCGGCGATCTGTTCTCGGTCAATCCGACCACGGCCCGTGGTGTGCCGGGCCTGTTTGCCCGCAACGAACGCGTGGTCTGCGTGTTTGACTCGGCCCACGGTCCGTTTGTGCTGACCCTGGTGGGGGCCACCATTGTGGGCAGCATGGCTACGGTGTGGCATGGCCTGGTCAACCCGCCACGCCCCGGCACGCTGTGGGAGCGCAGCTATGGGAATGATGCACCGAAGTTGGCGCAAGGCACGGAGATGGGGCGCTTCTTGTTGGGCTCTACTGTGGTGATGCTTCTCCCAGCAGGACCATTGCAATTCAATGCGCAATGGGCGCCGGGTGGCCCCATTCGCATGGGTGAAAAAATGGGCGCGTTGATTTGAAAACTCGGCTATCCTGACGCCTTTGCATCCGCTGCAGCTGGAGTCGCACGATGGAATCTGTCGTAACAGAAGAAGACCTGTCACCCCCTTTGCCCGAGAGGCCTGCCGCGATTGCGCCTGCGAAGAAGAACCTGCTGCTGGGCATGAGCGGGTTGGCACAAACGGTTCGCCACCGCCTGGTTGCGGCGGGCGGCGTGTCGGCCGATGGTATGTCGGTGCGCGCCAGTTTGCGTCTTGCATTTGCAACCGTGCTGGGTGGCGCGTTGGTGATCGGTGTGTTTTCGCTGTTCCAGATGGGCCGCCTGAATGCATCAACGCAGATCATTTATGAGCAGGAATATGCAGCCGGGCAGGCCGCCGAGCAGGCCAGAGGCAATGTGTTGCGCGCCAGCCGTGCGCAAACCCAGTTGCTGACGGCCAGTACGGCGGCAGAACGCGAGACGTTGGCCAAGGATGTGGAATCTGCTTTGGCCCTCATTGCCAAGCAACTGGACATCGTGCGCAAGTTGTCCAGTGGAGAAGAGTCCGCAGCCACCGCGAAGCAACTGGACGAGGCCATTGCCAAATGGACCAAGCGCCTGCGCGAGTACGTCAAGCTGGTCAAGGAACAACCCATGTCGTTCATGGAGATGAGTCCTGATGTGTCCATGGAAGACGCGGGCCTGGCCAATGAGACCCGCAAGGTCGAGAAGATTGTCGACAGCGTGGTGCAGCAGCGCAGTGAGTCGGCTCAGGCGACGATGCAGAAGGCCGGCCAGATCTACAGCACGTCGTTGGTCTGGGTGGTCGCGATAACAGCGGTGCTGGTTGTCTTGTCGCTGGCCATCAGTGCCTGGGTCACTTGGCGCCTGACGCGCCAGTTGGGCGGGGAACCTGCCTACGCCAAATCCATTGCCAGCCGAATCGCCAATGGCGACCTGACCATGCGCATCAAGCTGGAGGCCAATGACAAGGAAAGCCTGCTGCACTCCCTGCACGACATGCAGACCCGGCTGGCTGAGACCATGGGCGAAATTGCGGACAGTTCTGCCCAGGTGGCAAATGCCTCGCGTGAGATTTCCATGGGCAATCTGGACCTTTCCCAACGCACGGAGCTTCAGGCTTCGTCACTGGAGAAAACCACCACCAGCGTCGCACAACTCAAGACCGTTGCAGAACACTACGCCAACAACGCCACCCATGCCGCCGAGCTAGCCGGCAGCGCAAGCCAGGCGGCGCGCTTGGGCGGCGAGGTGGTGGCTAATGTGGTGCTGACCATGGAAAAAATCAGCCAGAGCACGCAGGCGATACACAGCAATATTGGAGTCATCCAGAGCATCGCGTTTCAGACCAATATCCTGGCGCTCAATGCAGCGGTGGAAGCAGCGCATGCGGGCGAGCAGGGCCGCGGCTTTGCCGTGGTGGCCTCCGAGGTGCGTGACCTGGCCCAGCGCAGTGCCAACGCCGCCAAGGAGATCAGCGCCTTGATTGAGAATTCCACCCGCCAGGTGAAAGAAGGCTCGCAACTGGCGCGCAGTGCCGGCCAAACCATTGCCGGCATGGCCGCGACGGTCGAGCAGGTCAGCACCGTCATGGCAGAGTTCACCGGTGCATCGATGGAGCAACGGGAAGGCATCGAGGGGATCAACCGTGCCATTGCGCAGATCGACGAGACCACCCAGCAGAATGCGGCGTTGGTCGAAGAAGCCGCCGCTGCCGCGCAGTCATTGGACGAGCAGGCGCAGGCGCTGGACCAGTTGGTCGGCCGATTCGACCTGGGGGCTTCGTAGCCCCCACGCCTATTTGAAAATAACCGTCTTGTGGCCGTTGAGCAGCACGCGGTGCTCGCTGTGCCATTTGACCGCACGGGCCAGCACCTGGCTTTCGGTGT
Organism: uncultured beta proteobacterium; assembly: GCA_903853895.1. GTDB lineage: Bacteria > Pseudomonadota > Gammaproteobacteria > Burkholderiales > Burkholderiaceae_C > Allorhodoferax. Next base: position 9,860 of record CAINUX010000259.1, read on the forward strand.
CTCGGCCCTGGGTCGTCAGATCATCCACGGTTTTGCTGTGGTCCACGCGGGCCACGTCCTGCTCGATGATCGGGCCCTCGTCCAGATCGGCGGTCACATAGTGGGCCGTTGCACCAATCAGCTTGACCCCACGGTCGTGCGCCTGGTAGTAGGGCTTGGCACCCTTGAAGCTGGGCAGGAATGAGTGGTGAATGTTGATGGCGCGTCCGGCCAGTTTCTTGCAAAAATCATCGCTCAGAATTTGCATGTAGCGCGCAAGTACAACCAGTTCAGCACCTTCGGATTCAATGATTTCGAATTGCCGCTCTTCGGCTTTTGCCTTGGTCTCGGCAGTTACTGCGATGTAGTGGAACGGCACGTTGTAGCTGGCCGCCAGCTGGTAAAAATCTTTGTGGTTGGAAATGATGGCGCGGATGTCCAGTGCCAGCAGCCCACTTTTCCAGCGGAATAGCAAGTCGTTGAGGCAATGGCCTTCCTTGCTGACCAGCAGAACCGTGCGCATGGACTGCGAAGTGGCGTGCAGGCCCCATTGCATGGAGTAGGGCTTGGCAAAAAAAGCCAGCTGCGAACGCAGGTCCTTGTAGGTGAGCCGCACGCAGGTGAACTGCACCCGCATAAAAAACAAGCCGGTGGCCGGGTCGTTGTACTGGGCTGCTTCTTCGATGTTGCCGCCGCGCTCCAGCAAAAAACCGGAGACGGCGTGGACCAAGCCCAGGCGATCCGGGCACGACAGGGTAAGGATGTAGGTCTGACTCATGGTGCGCACATTGTCGCAGCATGTGCCAGCCCGCCTTGCCCTCCCGCATCAGACCATAGAGGGGTCCGCTGCCATGTTGTCAAATCGCTTGAAATACTGGCGCGCCATGGCGGCCAACTGGCCGTCCGTAGGGTGGTCGGCCGGGATCGAATCCACAATGGCGTCCGCCAGCGTGTTCTGGTGTGTGTTGCTCCAGTCGCGAAACTGGTTGCGCGCCAAACCAGGGCCGGTCAACAAGATCTCGCGGCTACCGGTCAGGGCCTTGGCAACATCGGCAAAGAAAACGCTGTTGTCTCCGGCCTTGCCCTGGTGCTTGTGGTGGCTGCGCGATTTGACGCGCTGCGCCTCCACGTGCTCCTTGTCAAACATCACCACATGGGCTTCGGTGTGGTCCATCCAGACGACGGCGTGAAATGTACTCATGAGTTTTGTGTGCTTTCTAGAAAAAGTGAAGGTCAAGAAAATCAGACGGGGTGGCTGTGCTCCACCTTTTCCTGGCAGTGGATGCAGCGGGGCGCTTCAGGGCTCGCATGCAGGCGTGCGGGAGCAATGTGGGTGCCGCAGTCGGTGCATTCACCGTAGGTTCCTGCGCTGAGTCTGGCCAAGGCCGCGTCAATGGCGGCCAGCTCGGCCAATTCGCGCTCGCCCAGTGCAAACTCCAGTTCGCGTTCGGACGCCAGTTGTGCCCCCGAGTCTTCCGGGTGTCCAAAGTGTTCTGCAGCGACCTCGGCACGGCCAACTACCCCGCCGCGTTGTTCGGCTATTTGTGCCAGCAAGGCAGACCGCATCGCTTCCAGCTGCTGCTGGTAGACACTGTTTTGTGGCTTGTTCATGGGGATGGCTCCTGTGTTGTTGTGTTTCAACACAATAATGCTTTCCCGACGTCAGCGCGTCTTTGACCGAAGTCAAATTGCCTGCTGAGAAACCCTAAAAGGCCCGATTTCAGCGCGTTGACGGGACCTTAGTGCACCAAGACCGGGTTTTGGGCCAGTTCGGCATATTGTTCCAGCGTGTCCTCGACTTCTTCCTGGGTGGGTGTGTTGACCTGCCAGGCCATGATGTGCTGCTGGAACAGTTCAGCCCAGGAGCCATCGAGGTAGACCTCTTTGCCGGAGCGTTTGTCCACAATCTCAAATCCATGGCGCGCCATGGTGGGCACGCCGGCCGGGTACTGAACGGTTTTGACCGTGCCCAGTGCGGTTTTTCCGTCCGGTTCGGCGTTGGCCAGCATATGCGTGACCGAATAGGTTTCTGAATCGTAGAGCGTGTGCATGGTTTGAATGATAGGGCTTCTATTGCTTGCAATGCACTTGGTAGTGGGCCTGCCCAATTCAAGGCCTCTGGCGTACTTTTGTCAGGGCTTCTGCGTGGCGCGCCACTGCTGGTCGACCACATCGCCAGTGGATTGGGTCAGGCGAATGCGCACGGGCAGGTAGCCCACGTCGGGCGCCAGCCAGATTTCGACCTTGGGGTCATACGTGCCCAACGGGTCGCGCCACAGACGAACGGCGTTGAGTTCCCCGCCCGGCAGGACCAGCTTTTCGCTGGCACCCACCGTGAACACCCAGGCCTCTGCAGAGCGCGGCCCTATGGCCTGGACGGGCAGGGTGGTGCCCTGGGGAAAACGCAGGGGCTCCGCGCCGAGCATGGCCGCCAGTTGCATGAAGACGCTCAACTGGTCCTGGGCGCCGGGCAACAGTGGCACGTCCGGTGTATTGGCGCTGAACGTAACCTTGTTCTTCTCACGGTCAAAGTGAGCGGCTACTTCTGATTTGACCTTGTCGCCGAAACGGGTGGGCTCCAGACCGTGGGACGTCAGCTGGCCGGTGCTGGTTTGCACCCGGGAGCCCAGCAGGAAGTGGCTGATCTCCATACGGGCGTCGTACGTCTTGCCATCCTGCACCCACAAAAGATCGCCGTTGACGTGGTACGGGAAACCCTTGACCTCGCCCTTGACGTCGTACTTCAAGCGAGCGGACGCGGGAATCGCAAACTTGCGCACCGCTTTGGCGGCGGGTGGTACGGCAGTCGCCGGCCTGCCGGTCTCGGGAACAGCATCCGTCACCTTGCCGACGGGCGTCGCCGCGGCCAGGAGTAGGGGCGTTGCGAGCGCAGGGGCATCGATGGTGCTGGAGGGCGCTTCTGATTCGATAGCAACAGAGTCATATTTCTCGAGGGCTAAAGCCGTATTTGAGTCCATTGCACCGGGGGATTCTGGACGTCGCGGCACGGCGGTCTGCTGGTTCGCTGGTCTGCGTGCGGGGGCTGCTACCGGTTGCGGTGTTGCAACTGCCATGGCGCGCGGAGCCGGTTCCGCATCAATGGTACGCGTGGCAAACGACCAGCTGCCACCGGCATCCGGACTGGCATGCGCAGCCAGCGCCAGGGGTGCCGCACGCAGCACGGCCCAGTGCGCCAGCAGCACGAGCGCTGTGAGCAGAATCAACCGCCACGGTGGACGTCGGCTTGTTGGAGCTGGGGAAGTGTTGGACATGGGTGGTTGCTTTGGGCGGTGTGGCCGCAGCGGCGCGTCTGGTAGCCGCGACGCCAGTTTAATTCAGAGCGACAATTCCGCCATGAAACTCGCTACTTACAAAGATGGCTCGCGCGACGGGCAACTGGTCGTGGTCTCCCGGAATCTGGGCCTGGCCGTTTACGCCTCCCATATAGCCAACCGCCTGCAACAGGTGCTGGATGACTGGAACTACCTGTCACCCCAACTGCAAGACCTGTATGAGAGCCTGAACAATGGGCGCGCCCGCCATGCGTTTCCGTTTGATCCCAAGATGTGCATGGCGCCGCTGCCGCGTGCCTACCAGTGGGCGGACGGCTCTGCCTATTTGAACCATGTGGAGCTGGTGCGCAAGGCGCGAGGTGCCGAGGTGCCCGCGAGCTTTTACGCCGACCCCCTGATGTACCAGGGCGGCAGTGATGACCTGGCAGGCCCCTGCGACCCCATCGTCTGCGCCAGTGAGGCGTTTGGCATCGACTTTGAGGCCGAAGTTGCGGTAGTCATCGGCGACGTGCCCATGGGTTGCCCGGCCGATCGCGCACTGGACAGTATTCGCCTGGTGGTGCTGGCCAATGATGTGAGCTTGCGCAACCTGATTCCCGATGAACTGGCCAAGGGCTTTGGGTTCGTGCAGAGCAAACCCGCCACGGCCTTCAGCCCGGTGGCCGTGACCCCGGACGAATTGGGTGTGGCCTGGGCCAAGGGCCGAGTCCACCTACCACTTCAAAGCACCTGGAATGGTCGCAAGGTGGGGATGTGCGATGCCGGACCGGACATGACGTTTCACTTTGGCCAGCTGATCGCCCACCTGTGCAAGACCCGTAACGTGCGCGCCGGCTCGATCATTGGTTCGGGCACGGTCAGTAACCCGGGCATAACCCAAGGCACGGGCGACAAAGCCCGCACCGACTGGCCCAAGGGCTACAGTTGCATCGCCGAGAAACGTGCCATCGAGACGATCCAGGATGGCCAGCCCAGCACCGCGTTCATGCAATATGGCGACACGATTCGCATCGAGATGAAGGGTGCGGACGGCAACAGCATCTTTGGCGCCATTGAGCAGGAAGTGGTGGCGCCTGAATTGCAAACGCGACGCTTGCGGGAAGGCGGCGCATTGGGCTAAAGTGTGTCCAATTTAACCTGACTAAGCGCACTGTCTGGAGGGTAATACACATGATTTCGCGTGTCAATGTGCTGGGTGCCTCCATTGCTATGTTGGTCTGCGGCGTTGGGGCTGCAGTAGCAGCAGACGATTATTGCTCCCGCCCGGTGCGCGTCGCATTGTTTGAGTTTGGTGTCTTGTACCGGGCCACCACCGACGATGGAATCGATCCCCAGTTGCTGGACGCTATCAAAAGCCGCACAGGGTGCCAGTTCGAACGGGTGGTCTTGCCCCGCAACCGGATCTGGGCGGAGTTGCAGAATGGCTCACTCGATCTCGCGACCGGCGCCATTCCGACGCCTGAACGCAAGGCGTATGGCTTTTTGCTTCCCTACTTGAAGACGCGCAATGTGGCGCTGATTCGCAGGGACGCCGCCCAACAGATCAAGACCATCGACGACCTGGAGGGCAGCGCCGCGCGGGTTGGTGTGGTGCGCGGGTTCCGGCACGAGGCCGCCTACGACGCGTTGATTGGACGCCTGGAGAAACAGGACCGCATCGTCAAGGCTGCGGACGTTGCCGACAATTTTCGACTGCTTGACAAAGGCATTGTGCAGGTCATCTTCAGCCAGCCCATAGTTTTCAGGCAGTACCTGACAGAGGAATACCTCCAAAGCCAAGTGGTGTTTCGTGACTGGGCGCCCCAGGATGAAACCTCTATTGGGGCGCTGATCCTGTCCCGTAAGTCTTTCTCGCCGGAGCAGGCGCGACGGTGGGATGCGCTGATCGTTTCCATGCAGAGAGACGGGACCCTGCTAAAGATATACCGGGGGTTTCTGAGCACTTCGCAAGCCAGGGATATTGGCTATGTCGGGCCGCGTTCACCCGATTGAGCAGGAAATGCTGGCGGTGCGCACTATTGCCAGCGGCGCTCAATCTCTTGGTATTGGCCGTTTTTTTGAATGATTGCGAATCCCTGGTTAAACAAATCAAGGTACCGCTGGGAATCCGGAAAAGTCTTGGAGAAACCGCAGTAAACGCGGATCTCTGAAACCATCCCCACCGCAACAAACTTGCCTTCAAATTCGCGCGCATTCTGTCGAAAAATATGATTGGCAACTTTTTCGTAAGCCAGCGCATAGTCACCCCGCTTGGCCGCCAGCATTCGAAATACGGAAATTTCTTTGGTGGCGACCTCGCGAATCACCTTTTTGTTGGTGTCGAACTCGCTGCCATATTCAAATCCATTGGTGACCATCACACGCTTGCCTTCTAGGGACGCCGATGACAAACCAGTTTCTTTGCTGGGTTGGCGTGCGTAGATCACGCTGCGGGCCGAAAACAGGGGTTTAGTGGGCCAAAGGACTGAGGATTCTGTCTCTTGCGTTCGCGCAGGCTCGTTGCAGGCCAGAACCTTCCCGCTTTTGACCATGTCAAGACAGCGTGTATAGGGAACGGATTCAAACCGGACGGTGATACCGACCGCCGCAAAGCTCGCCTTCACCAGATCAACACCCAAACCCGCGGCAACTCCGTTGATCTTGCCGCCGTAAGGGTACCAATCGTCTTCAGCCGCAATGACGACTTGCGTAGGTACTTGGGCTATGGCGAACGTGACCGCCGCCAGTGAAGCAACGAGCCCGATCCATACTCTCTTGAACATCCTGACTCCACAGAGGTTGCAGGGAGGGCTCGTGCCCTATTGCAATCAATTATTGATTGCAACGACTGCCGGATCAAACGGGGATATTCCCTATGCGCTTCGTGGGCCCCTGGATCAGAGCGTTAACCGTGCATCAGCTGCTGCGCAAAGGTCTTGAAGCCGCGCAGCATCATCTCGATGGCCACCGAGACCAGCACCAGACCCATCAACCGCTCTACGGCGACCACCAGGCGCGTGCCAATCACGCGCTGAATGCGTTCGGCCGACACCAAGACGATGGCGCTGACGACCATGGTCACGCACAGCGCGGCGATCCATTCCAGGCGGCGCTCGGGCTGTTGCGATACCAGCAGCAGCACGGTGGCCAGCGCGGACGGTCCGGCAATGGCAGGCACCGCCAACGGCACGATCAACGGTTCGACCATTTGTTCTTCCTCCGCTCCACCCGCTGGCGGCGGGAACACCATGCGCAGCGCGATCAGGAACAGAATGACGCCGCCGCCAATCTGCAACGACAACTCGCTCAGATTCATGACGCGCAAGAAACCTTCCCCTACGAACATGAAGGTCAGCAGCAGCGCAAATGCAATCAGAATCTCGCGCAGGATGACGCGCGCCCTGCGCTCGGGCGCAACGTTTTTGAGCGCGTTGGCGAAGATCGGGATGTTGCCAATCGGGTCGGTAATCAGCACCAGAAGGATGGTGGCGGACAAAAATGTGTAGTGCATCATGGCGAAGACTTGACCCAGGTTAAGGCTTGATCGGTCGGAAAGATGATAATTCACCCCATGCAAACCCTGCGCCACTTCACGTTCATCAGCCGCCTTGTGCTGGCGTGGTTCGTGTTGTCGCTGGGCGTTGCTGTGGCCTCGCCCATTGTCAAGCCGCAAGATATCTTGCTGGTTTGCACGGGTTCGGGCGCGATGAAAGTACTGGTCCAAACCGATGACGGTACTGCCACGGAGCTGGCCAGCAGCAGCATGGACTGTCCGTTGTGTGCCCCCATGGCGGCACCCCCTCCGGTCGAGCACTGGGCTGTTGAACCGGCCCAACCCCTGTCCTACGCCCTGCAGGGCATTCCTAGCGCGCACATTGCTGCGCGCACCGCGGCGCCCTTGCCGGCGCGCGGACCTCCGACATCCTGAGACTTGGGGGACAGACCTTTAGCTCTGTCCTCACTGATTTCTATCAAATCAGTAGCGCCTAACGCCCATTTCACGAGGGCTAGAGGCTGTTTTCTCGATATCTCGGAGTTCTCATGCATTTTTCTCGCATCGCGCTGGCTGTGGCCGCCGCATTTCCCCTCGTCGTTCAGGCCCAGGGCATTGCCACGGAAGCCCAACTCAAAACCGTTCAGGTGGCCGGCGCCCGCGCCCCGCTGGACCCCAACCTGCCCAGCAGCACGGCCAGCAAAACTGCCGAGCAATTGCGTGAGCAGAATATCTACAACCCGGAAGACGTTGCCGTCAACCTGCCCAGCACCACGATTCGAAAGCGCTACTTCGGTGACCGCAACGCCAACGTAGCCGGGCGCAGCTACGGCACCTTGCAGCCGGGCCGCGCGCTGGTGTATCTGGATGGCTACCTGATCTCCAACTTTCTGGGCCGTTTTGATGCGCCGCGCTGGAACATGGTCAACGTGGAGGCCATCGAGCGCATCGACGCGCTGTACGGGCCGTTCTCTGCCATCTACCCTGGCAACTCGATTGGCACCACGCTGATCGTGTCCGAGCGCAAACCCAAGGGACTGGAAGCCTCCGCCAGCATCAAGCTCAACCAGCAGGGCTTCAGCGAATACGCCGCCAGCGAGAACTACACCAGCAAACAGCTTTCGGGGCGCATCGCTTCGCGGCTGGATTCCGGCCTGTGGTACGCGCTCAGCATGCAGCACCAGGATAGCGAAGGCCACACTATGGGCTATGCCAATGCGGTGCGTGGCTCCACAGCCGGTGCGTTCGCAACGCCCACAGCAGCGGCCAAAGTGGTCACTGGCATCCTCTATGACCGCGACCCGCAAAGCCGTGACCGCGCCTTGTTTGGTGCCAACAGCATCGACCACAGCTTGCAGGACACCGTCAACCTGCGCCTGGGCTACGACATCTCGGCCACACAAGAGATCGAAGCGCGCGTCTCCTGGTGGCACGACGACAGCACGGTGCGGGCCCAGACCTGGTTGCGCGATGCGGCGGGTAACCCGGTGTGGAGCGGGCTGGTGAAAGACGGAACCCGCCAGTTCACGATAGCAGCAGATGCCTTTGCCCCGAGCTTGCGTGACGAATCGCACCGCCAGTTGGGCGCGACCTGGAAGACCAGGCATGCCAAGGGCTGGAATGCGTCGGTGGTGGTGACCGATTACCAGATCATCAACGACGCGGCGCGCCAGGCCACATTGGCCCAACCGCTGGCCGACCTGGGCGGTGCGGGCACGGTGACCCGACGGGACGGCACGGGCTGGAACACCTTTGAGGTGCAGTCCACCTACACCCCCACCGCAGACGACTTCGGCAATGGCCAGCACGCGCTGGTGCTGGGTCTGCACCGCAACCAGTACAAGCTGCAAAACGTGGTCAACAATTCCAGCGACTGGCGCAACAACGAGACGACACTGAACCAGAACTACTACGGCAAGACCACCATCACCGCACTGTACGCACAGGACGCCTGGAAGATCAGCCCCGAGCTGGTGCTGACCTCGGGCCTGCGGTTCGAGAATTTTGAGTCTGCGGATGGTTCGCAGTTCTTTTCGGGCCCACCGGTGGCCACCAACGCATTCCCTGGCCGCAGCATCACCGCCACCAGCCCCAAGCTGTCGCTGGCGTGGTCGGCCAGCGACGACGTGGTGCTCAAGACCAGTCTTGGCCGTGGCGTGCGTTTCCCCAATGTGGACGAGCTGTTCAACGGCACCAAGACCGGCGCCAGCATCACCACCAGCGACCCCAGTCTGCGCCCGGAGGTGTCGGACTCAGTGGAGTTGTCGGCCGAGCGCGAATGGGGCACACACTGGCTGCGCGCCAGTTTCTTCCGCGACGACGTGACGGACACCATCCTGCGACAGACCGACGCCACCGTCACCCCCACGGTGACGCGCGTCAGCAACGTCGACAAGGTGCTGACGCAGGGTATTGAACTGGTGTGGGCCACGCGCGATGTGGGCATGAAGGGCCTGGATCTGGGCGGCAGCGCCACCTGGACCGATGCGGAAGTCAAAGCCAACGCCGCCAACCCCGCCCAAGTCGGCAAGAAGTGGCTGCGCATCCCGCCCCAGCGCTACACGGTGCAGGCCAGCTACCGGCCCAATGCCGACTGGTTGTTCGGCGCCGCCTATCGCTGGTCCAGCAGCATGTACAACACCGAGATGAACATTGACAACAACCCCGATACCTATGGCGGCACATCCAGCGTGAACCAGCTGGACCTGAAAGCTAGCTGGAAGTTTGCCAAACAGTGGGAGTGGGGCTTTGGCATTAACAATGTGGCCAATCGACCCTCATGGCAGGCCCACACCATGCCTCAGCGCAGCGTGCAGACCGAATTGCGTTTTAGTCTCTAACCCAACCTTGTCGGGAATTGCAATGAAACTCCGTTTTACAAGTGCTTGGCTGTTGGGCCTTGCTATGCTGGCCTGGGGCAATGGCCCCGCCCTGGCGCAGCACGAGCAAGGTGGCCAGAAGGCCCTACCGCAGGCAACTGCAGCAGCGATGGCTGCGCCAGCGTCAGCGGCAAAACCTGCGCGCAAGCCAAAGCCCCAACTCGGCATTGGCACCGCGTTCGCGCCCGATGGTTCACTGTGGTGGGTCGGGCTCAGCGCGGACAACCAGTTGGTCATCCAAAGTGCATCGGTTGCGCCCAGCAAGCCAGACGAGGGGTCTGCCAAGCCCCTAGGTCTGCAGTGGAGCGCGCCGCGTGTGATCGATATCGGTGGCGACCCCATTTCTGCGGATGGCGAGAACCATCCCAAGCTGCTGTTTGGCTCCAACAACACGGTGCTGATTGCCTACACCCAGCCACTTCCAAAACCCAACACCGGCTTTGTGCGCATGCTGCGCTCAACGGACGGTGGCAAGACGTTTTCAAAGCCGTACACCGTGCACGCCGACCGGCAGGAAATCACCCACCGCTTCGAGTCCATAGCCTTTGACGCCAAGGGCGTGCTGCACGCCATCTGGATCGACAAGCGTGATCTGGAGGCCGCGCCCAAGGTGGGTAACAAGTCCAGCTACCGGGGTGCGGCCATCTACCGCGCGAGCTCGGTGGACGGTGGCGCCACCTTTGGCCCCGACACCAAGGTGGCCGACCACTCATGCGAATGCTGCCGCATTGCGCTGGCGCAGGGCAATGACGGCGTGTTGAACGCCATGTGGCGACACGTGTATGAACCCGATGTGCGCGACCACGCGTTTGCAGCGCTGGATTCGGCGGCCGCCCCGGTCACGACCGTGCGTGCCACGTTCGACGAGTGGCATGTCAACGGCTGCCCGCACCACGGCCCGGGTCTGGCGGCGGCGGCCGATGGCGGCTTTCACACCGTGTGGTTTGGCATTCGCCAGCAGGACGGTGGTGCAGCGTCTGGCGTGCGCTATGCCCGCTTGAATGCGAATGGCAGCCCCGATGCGCAAACCGTGCGCCGTCTGCCCGACGACCGTGCCGAGCACGCCAGCGTCATGGCACATGGCCAGCGCGTGGCCGTGGTGTGGCGCAGCAGCGATGGCATGGTCAGCACGCTGAAGGCTTGGCTGTCGACCGACGGTGGCCAGACCTTCACAGAGCGCAAGTTGGCGCAGGTCCACGGCGACAATGACTTTGCCCGCCCCGTGCAGTTGGGTGCGCGCATGGCGGTGATGTGGCGCAACCCCAAGGAGGTACAGGTGTATGAACTCGTGTTTTAGTCTGGCAAGGCGCGCGCTGGTCGCGGTGGCGTTGCTCTTCCCTGGGCTCTATATGCAAAACGGGGCGCTAGCCCTCGCACAGCATGCACATAGTGCTATCACAACAGTAGCGGATTTCGATGCAAGCACGTGGACCCAGCTGTTGCGCAGCGGACCGCGCCCCGCAGCCTACGTCTTTACCAACAGCTTTTGCGCCACCTGCCCGGAGGCGTTTGATGCCCTACAGAAGTCCGTGGTCGCATCGGGCAAACCAGTGCCCCTGGCCGCGGTCCTGATGGATGTGCAGGGCGAGCGCGCCTTGGCCCATGCCCACCACTACGCCGGGGTCACCAAGATCTACGCCTTTGACGGGTTTGAGCCCGCCATCCGCCAGGCGGTGGACCCCCAATGGCGCAACATCACGCCCTATGTGGTGCTGGTCGCTCGCAACGGCAAGATGCAGCGCGTGACCGGCCAGCCCACTGCAGCCCAACTCAAAGCCTGGCTGGGTTGAATCACTTATTTACCAAGGAAGAACCATGAAACTCAAGACTCTAGCCACCATCCTCGCCCTCTCCAGCGGCGCATTGTTTGCCCAAACCGTGGACGTTCAGGGCGCCTGGGCCCGTGCCACAGTGCCTGGCCAAAAGGCCACCGGCGCCTTTATGAAGATCACCGCCAAAGACGGCGCCAAACTGGTAGCGGTGTCCAGCCCGGTTGCGGGCGTCAGCGAAGTGCACGAAATGAAAATGGACGGCGATGTGATGAAGATGCGCGCCGTCTCCGGTGGTCTGGACCTGCCGGCGGGCAAGGCCATCGAGCTCAAGCCCGGTGGCTACCACGTGATGTTGATGGATCTGAAGGCGCCGCTACAGAAGGACACCAGCATCGCGGTGACCCTGGTGTTCAAGGACGCCAAGGGCGTGGAAACCAAAACGGAACTGTCGGTGCCCGTGGCAATGGCAGCACCGGGTGCCAAAGCGGCTGACATGCCTGCCATGGACCACAGCAAGCACAAACCCTAAGCCTATTCCTGAAGCGGATGCTTTTTATGCCAACCCCACTGCATCGCGCACCGCTTCGCCGCCCCTGGGCGGTGTGGCTGGTTGTGCTCATCGCAGTGCTGGGGGCACTCGCGCCGACACTGACCCACGCGCTGATGTCTGCCCGGGGGCAGGTTGCGCAGGGCGTCGAAATCTGTACCGATCAAGGTCCCCGATGGGTGAGCGTTGACACCAGCCTCGCCGCCACCGACGCCGTTCCCGCGCTGCCGTCGGCTGGCGTTTCCGAGCATTGCCAGTTTTGCCTGCAAACCACAGACCGTGGTGCATTTTTAAACGACCCGTTGCCCCAACCCTTCCTAGTTCAGGACGGACAGCGGGCACCACCGGTCCGGCGGGCTCTTTTCTACGCTACAACGCACACTTTTGCGCCGCCGCCGCGCGGGCCTCCGGGATTCTTCTGAGCTACTAAATTCATAGCGTGCTACGCCCTTTTCACGAGGGCTAGGAGCGCTTTTTATAGTGAAGAAGAGGTCCCGAACATGTCCCATCTCAAAATCAAAACACTCCCCCTGGCCGTTTCGCTGGCGATTCCTGCCCTGTGCCTGCTGTGCAACAACGCCCTGGCCGCTGACGTCAAAACCCTCACGCTGCCGGCGGTCACCGTCCACGATTCCAAGTTGGACAACACCGCACCCGGCGCCACCAAGCTGGACAAAGCCAGCCTTGCGCCGCGCCTGTCCGCCACCAGTGACACGGCCAGCCTGCTGTCCGACATTCCCGGCGTCAGCCTGTATGGCGCTGGTGGCGTCTCCAGCCTGCCCGCCATTCACGGTCTGGCAGACGACCGCCTGCGCATCAAGGTGGACGGCATGGACCTGATTGCGTCCTGCCCCAACCACATGAACCCGGCGCTGTCGTACCTGGACCCGACCAACGTCGGCGTACTCAAGGTCTTTGCCGGTATTACGCCGGTGAGTGCGGGCGGTGACAGCATTGGTGGCACCATCCTTGCGGAATCGCGTGCGCCCGAATTCGCAGCGCCCGGGCAAAGCATGACCAAGGGCGAATTGGGAGCTTTCTACCGTAGCAACAACAAAGCGCGTGGCGCCAACGTTTCCGTGATGCATGCCACCGATGCGTTCAATATCAGCTACAACGGCTCTACCAGCAAGGCCGACAACTACACGGCGGGTGCCGACTTCAAGACCTACGACTTTACGGGCCGCGCCGGGCACAACCTGCCGCGCAACGAGGTGGGCTCCACCGCGTACGACACGCGCAACCAGACGATTGGACTGGCCTTCAAGAGCGACAACCATCTGTTCCAGGCCAAGCTGGGCTTTCAGGACATGCCGTTTCAGCTCTACCCCAACCAGCGCATGGACATGCTGGACAACACCCAGCGCAGCGTGAACCTGCGCTATGGCGGCCAGTTTGACTGGGGTGCACTGGAGGCGCGCGCCTACCAGGAGAAGGTGGACCACTTCATGGACTTTGGTGCGGACAAGCGTTACTGGTACGGCAATGGTGCGCCCCCGCTCGGCTCGGGCGGACCTACGGCTGTGTTTGGAACGCCATGCGCACCGATCAGCTCCACCTGTGCGGCGGGTATGCCGATGTTTACCGAAGGCAAGACCACAGGCTTCAACGTGAAGGGAGACATCAACCTCACCCAGCACGACGTGCTGCGCGTGGGTGGCGAAGCCCAGCAATACCGCATCAACGACTGGTGGACCCCGTCGGGTGGGGGCATGTCGCCCGGCACCTTCTGGAACATCCGTGATGGCCAGCGTGACCGCAGTGCGGTGTTTGCCGAGTGGGAAGGCCGCAAGAGTGCCCAATGGATGACCCTGCTGGGCGCGCGCTACGAGCAGGTCACCATGGATGCGGGTAGCGCCATCGGCTACAACCCGGCCGGCATGGGCAACCAGGCACGCGATGCCAATGCCTTCAATACGCGCAGCCACCAGACCACCGACAACAACACCGACCTGACCGCTGCGGCCAGCTACACCGCCAGTGACAACTACGCCATCGAATTCGGCTTCGCCCACAAGACGCGCTCACCCAATGTGTACGAGCGCTACACCTGGTCCACTTGGCAGATGGCTGCGTTGATGAATAACTATGTCGGTGACGGCAATGGCTATTTCGGCAACCTCAGCCTCAAGCCCGAGCAGGCCAACAAGCTGTCCGCCACCTTTGACTGGCACGCCGCCGACGGTAGCTGGGGCTTCAAGGCCACGCCGTACACCACCCAGGTTGCCGACTACATCGACGCCGTGCAGTGGAACGCCACCACCAACCTGGCGTCCACCACGTTGGTGAAGGACAAGTTCAGCGTCCTGAAATTCGTCAACCAGTCAGCGCGGATTTACGGACTGGACCTGTCGGGCCACATGCCGCTGGCCAAGAACGCCATGGGCGACTTTGCACTCAAGGGTCTGCTGAACTACACCCACGGCACCAACCAGGACACGGGTGACGGCCTGTACAACATCATGCCGCTCAACGCCAAGCTGGCGCTCACGCACAAGCTTGAAGGTTGGGACAACAGCCTGGAGGTGTTGATGGTGCAAGCCAAAGACACCGTGTCTGGCGTGCGCAACGAGATCAAGACCCCCGGCTATAGCCTGGTCAACCTGCGCACCAGCTATGCCTGGAAGCAGGTGCGCCTGGACTTGGGCGTAGAGAACCTGTTCGACAAGTTCTACTACCTGCCCACGGGCGGTGCCTACACCGGCCAGGGCACCACCATGAGCAACCCGGCGTTGCCCAACTATCCGCAGTGGGGCACCGCCGTGCCGGGTATGGGACGCTCGGTGTACGTGGGTTTGAACTTCAAGTTCTGATCGCCACCTGATTCTCGCCCCATGGCCATGAACCACTGCGCAACCATTCGGCACCGGCCTTGGTCGGTGTGGTTTGCGCTGTGCATCGCACTGGTGATGGCGCTGGCGCCCACGGTGTCGCATGCCGTGGCATGGAGCCTGGCCGGTAATGGTCAGTTTATGGAGGTCTGCACCGCCACCGGGTCGCGCCTGGTGTCTGCAGACTCCACTACCTCTTCAGCCGATTCCCCAACCGGGCAGGAATCGGCCCTATCGCTCTCGCATTGCCCGTTTTGCCTGCACACAGCAGACCGTTGCGCTCCACCGCCCAACCCGTTGCCTTACCTCTTCCAGGTTCTGGGCGGACAGCAGGAGGCTACTGTCTGGCAGGCTTTTTTCTTCTTCGCGCACTTTGCGCTTGTGCCGCCACCGCGCGGGCCTCCCCTCGACGTTTGATGCGCTGAGTACATGCTCTACCGCGGACTCCTGTCCAGTGGTCGTATGCGCTCTCTTGCCGCACATGCAGTTTTCTTGTTGGCGTTCGTGCCTCAAGCCTTTTCAATATTTTGCAAGTCGCTTTAAATGAAACATAGCAAGACCCTTATTGCAGCCGCCATCACGACATTGGCTGCCACCGGTGCCTGGGCTCAGGCCAATTCGTCGCCGGTGCAGACCATGCGCCAAATCACGGTGACCGGCTCCACCATTGACGACCGCTTTGGCGACAGCGCCCGCGAACCGTCCAGCACGGTCAACCTCTCAGGCCGACAGATCGAAGAGCAGCACGTTGACAACCTGGTCCAGGTGCTCAAGGCGATACCCGGCATCACGGTGGATACATCGGGTGGCGATGACTTGAAGATCAAGTTTCGAGGTGTCGAAAACCAGCGGTACATGGGCGAG
>CAINUX010000260.1 GCA_903853895.1 uncultured beta proteobacterium
CCGAAGTTCAGTGGCCAACCCCCGACCATCTCTATTGGCCGGGGTTGGACGTCGACTTATCGGTGCAGTCCATTCGAGACCCGTCCTCATTTCCGCTGGTTTCTAGCGCCGCGGACTGACAGGTTGCTCGTACCGGAGATTCCTTCAGGCCATTCCATATCCAACGCATCGATCATCTGGTTCTGAGAGTTCAGGACCTAGAGCGGGGCGTCTGCTTCTATGAGAGCACCGTTGACGCTACTGTTCAAGGACGACGAGTTGACTTGGGCTCCCTCATGGCAGGTGGTTCCCGGCAAAGCATGTTCGAACAAAACAAGCCTCCAGCTCTCGTAGATGTTGCGCAATGGGCTATCAATTTGATAGCGTTTAGGGCAAGCAGCCAACCGTCCCGAAACCCCAAGCCCGATAATCGCGGCAATACGGCCGCCTTTACGCTAGCGCTGTTGGCCACGCTCAACCGGCGCAGACTTGACTTCACCGGCACTGGCTGGCGGTCCTGGGCAGGCATTGACCACCGGTGACTTTCTGCTTCAACGGGGTCGTCGGGCATAGCCAGTTAAAAGTCTCGTTTTTGACAATACAGCACCAATTAAGGTATAGTTTTTATACCATGCTATCTTTTGAATTTGACACCGTAAAGAGCGAGACCAATCGCACGAAACACGGTATCGACTTCGTTGAAGCACAGGGCCTCTGGGGCGACCCAATGCTGCTGGAGATCCCAGCCAAGACCGAGGATGAGCCGCGGTATCTGGTCATCGGGCTCACTGATGGGAAACACTGGTCGGCCGTCATTACCTACCGGGGGGCAAATATCCGATTGATATCAGTTCGACGTGCGCGAACAGAAGAGGTGGTACTTTATGAAAGCTAAAAAATTCGAGCAACAGTTTGACGAGGATGTCGACATCACGGCTTCTTTGGACTTATCCAAAGCAAAGCGTGTGCTGCAAGAGCAAAAACGGGTGAATGTCGATTTTCCAACCTGGATGATTGACTCGCTCGATCGGGAGGCCGCCAAACTGGGGGTTACAAGGCAGTCTGTCATTAAGGTCTGGCTGGCCGAGCGTCTTGAGGCGACCGCTCCTAACTTGCCATTCCAACGGACGCGCGCTGCTGCCGCGCACCGCTGAACGCTGCCTTTACAAGCAAAACAAGCCTCCAGCCCTCGTAGATGTTGCGCAATGAGCTATCAATTCGATAGCGTTTAGGGCAAGCAGCCAACCGTCCCGAAACCCCAAGCCCGATAATCGCGGCATGACTGCTTTCTCCTCTCTCCCCCTCTCGCCCGCCGCACTGGCCAACCTGCAACAACTGGGCTACGCGTCCATGACCCCCATCCAGTCCGCCAGCCTGCCCATCGCGCTGGCAGGCAAAGACCTGATCGCCCAAGCGCAAACAGGTAGCGGGAAAACCGCTGCCTTTGCCCTGGCACTGCTGGCCAAGATCAACCCGCGCTGGTTTGCGGTGCAGGCCATGGTGCTGTGCCCAACACGCGAACTGGCCGACCAGGTCACGGTAGAAATTCGCCGTCTGGCGCGTGCGGAAGAGAACATCAAAGTCGTCACCCTGTGTGGCGGAATTGCCCTGCGCGGCCAGCGCGCATCGCTGGAGCATGGCGCGCACGTGGTGGTGGGCACGCCCGGTCGCATCATGGACCACCTGGAGCGCGGCTATCTGACCCTGGAAGGCCTGAACACCCTGGTGCTCGACGAGGCCGACCGCATGCTGGACATGGGGTTCTTTGACGACATCGCCAAGGTGGCCAAGCAATGCCCGCCGGATCGCCAGACCCTGCTGTTTTCGGCCACTTACCCCGAGGGCATCGAAAAACTGGCCAAGCAGTTTATGCGCGAGCCGCAACGTGTCGACATCGCAGCGCCCAAGGCCGAGAGCCTGATCGAGCAACGCTTTTATGAAGTGACCCGCACCACCCGACTGCAGACCGTGGGCCAGTTGCTGCGCCATTTCCGACCCGTCAGCACGCTGGCGTTTTGCAACACCAAGCAGCAGTGCAAGGAATTGGTGACGCTGCTGCAAGCTGAGGGTTTTCAGGCGCTGGCTCTGTACGGTGAACTCGAGCAGCGCGAGCGTGACCAGGTGCTGGCCCAGTTCGCCAACCGAAGCTGCTCGGTGTTGGTCGCCACCGACGTGGCATCCCGCGGGCTGGATATCAACCAACTGGAAGCCGTGATCAACGTGGACATCACCCCCGACCCCGAAGTGCATGTGCACCGCGTCGGGCGTACCGGACGCGCTGGCGCCTCCGGCCTGGCGCTGAGCCTGGCGGCGATGAACGACATGGGCGCGGTCGGCAAGATCGAGCAATACCAGAACAGCCCCTCGGTCTGGCACAAGCTTGATGAACTCACGCCCACCGGCACAGGCCCGCTACTGCCCCCGATGGTGACGCTGCAGATTCTGGGTGGCCGCAAAGAGAAAATTCGCCCCGGTGACGTGCTGGGTGCACTCACCAACGATGAAGGCGGCCC
>CAINUX010000261.1 GCA_903853895.1 uncultured beta proteobacterium
GAGGCGAGAAACAAGGGCAAAGAGCCCTGAAACCAGTCCAGTACGGCCGAAAAACGACGTCAAATCGGCTGAAAAATGAAAAACTGCCTCAGCTTGCAACGGGCTCAGCGTTTCGCCTCTACTTATTCACCGTAGCCCTAGCGAGTAACGACTGGAGTTGACGGAACGTCCGATTCAACTCGTCGTTAGCCGCGGAAACGTCGGTAGTGCATAGCGACGACTCTACTTGGTCTCCTCGGTGCCGCTTCGCGATGTCTTTTCACAATGCGCTCGCAGCAATAGAATGCTTCAATGATTTGAGTTGGGGGAGAGATTGAACCTTGTTGTGATATTCCTGACTGTGCAGCTTACCCTTTATGGATTGGCATGGCTTGTAATTGGCCTATCGTTTCAACTCAAACCCAAGGTAGCTCTGTATTGGGGTGGTGGATGGCTGCTGATTGCGGGTGGTGCTGGAATGACATTTTCAGGTCTGGAACTTATGGCTGCGTATCGCCCGACGCTCATAAACATTCAACTGATGGTAGGTTTCATATTGCTGCACCGGGGCGTCGAAGTCTACACGCGCGCGGTGCCAGATAAGAGTGCATTTCTGTTTCCGATAATTTGCTTTCTTTCCCTTGAAATACTACGACCTCAGGGCGATGCCACTGAGACTCTGCGGATTTGGTTATTCACATTGGGTGTTATGTGGACGATGATCTGCACCGCTTGGCGAATGACAGTTTGGATGCGCTCGCAGCTTCAAGCCCGTTGGCTCATGATCGTGGGAATAATCACCCCCATTTGTCTGGCAATCACTATTTTCTTCGCTCGTGCACTAAAGGTCACATTCACTCCTGGTTACAAGGCGCTTGCCTTTGGAAAGCAAGGCGATTTCGACTTGATTGCCGGTCTTGCATTCTTGTTTGTCTTAGGTGCGATCAACCTTTCATTGGCGAGCTTAGTGCTGGGCTCACTCATAAAGAAACTAAATGAGATGTCTACAACAGACCAACTCACAGGCATACACAATCGTAGAGAAATCATGCGCCGTGTGGGGGAAGAGCAAGCACGACTCCAGCGAAGCGGTCAAAGCTATTCGGTGATCATCATGGATCTTGACCACTTCAAGCAGGTTAACGATACCTACGGGCACATCGTTGGTGATCAGACTCTCAAAGGCCTAGCAGGTACTTTAAATGCTTGTAAGCGGAGCTCCGACACACTGGCACGATACGGCGGTGAAGAGTTCCTGCTGCTTATGCCAGGGACCAATGTCGACGGAGCGTTAGTTCAGGCGCGCCGAATCTGTGAACGCGTCGCTATGACTCAAATACCTACCTCTGCCGGGAATTTGCAAATCACAATAAGTCTGGGAGTAGCCGATTCGCTTCAAAATGAAGTATCAGGGGAGTCCTTAATTGACCGTGCGGATGCTGCGCTATACCTTGCCAAGTTGAACGGGCGCAATCGGGTTGAAGTCGACGAAAGCAAGCTGCGTCCGCAGTCATAAAACGTGTGTGTGGATCACATTAACTGTGATCAGAGCCCCTATATTTGCCCAGCGCTCTCTTATGCAGACATAGCTGTGGGGATTCGGCCAACTGTCACTTAAGCTGGCCTTTTGCAACGATTGTTTCGTACTGAAAATCGATTCACCCAAGGTCTTTAATCGAACCGCCGATTTGAGACCGCCAATCTGCTTCAGCGACCGACTTTTGTGGGCCTTCTGGAGTCTGTCATCGTCGAAATCCGAATGACTGCAATCGGCATACCCGACTTACAGAACTGCCACGGGGGTGACTTCAATGCGTCTGAAACGGGCACCCACTTCTGCCCGTGATATCGGATCGAAGTACTGCAGACTGAAGGGCAGCAAAACTTCAACAGCCCTGGAACTTCAGAACTGAGCCCATCCTTGGGTGCCACCGCTACCGGGAAGCTGCCTTGCGTGGCTTGCCCCCAGAATGGGCACCGTTCACGTGCGCGGCACGGGTAGGAGTTGCAACCGGAGTCCTGGCGATTTGGGTCAGCCCGTTCAGGATGCCGCAATGTTCGGCGTCTTGCACGCCCAGACAGGCTTCCCGCAAGTGGATGAGTTGCCTTTCCAGCTGCCGCAGCTCCCGAATGCGCCTGGCAACATGGCCGACGTGTTCATCCAGCAGCGCGTTGACCTCCTGGCAGTTCTGCGTGGGCGCATCTTTGAACTTCAGCAACACGCGAATCTCGTCCAGCGCCATGTCCAGGCCCCGGCAGTGCCGGATGAACGACAAACGCTGCGCGTGCGCGTCCCCATACATGCGGTAGTTGCCTTCGCTGCGTTGCGGCTCTGCCAGCAAACCCTCACGCTCGTAATAGCGGATGGTTTCAACGGGGGTGTTGGTCTGGGTCGCCAGTTCGCCGATCTTCATGTGTGTTCCTGTCAAGAAAAATTCCAGTCCTTGACTCTGTAGTGACTACAGGGTTTCCAATACTGTAACCACGCAACTAACCATTGGCAATACCCTATGAACCACTTGACCCTGCCGACCCCGCTGCTGGATTTTCAGCACCCCTCAATACAGGCTCTGATTGCTGCAAAGGGCTGGCGCGCACAGCCCCCCTATGAGCGCATTGGCGCGGCCTACCTCTATGTGCGCGACGCAGTGGCGTTTGGCTACAACGCATCGGATGACCTGCACGCGTCAAGCGTCTTGGCTGATGGCATAGGACAGTGCAACACCAAGGGCACCTTGCTGATGGCGCTGTTGCGCGCGCTGGGAGTCCCTTGCCGGTTCCACGGCTTCACCATCAACAAGGCCCTGCAACGCGGTGCCATCACGGGCGTGGCGTACCGACTGGCGCCACAGAACATCATCCACAGCTGGGTCGAAGTCTGGTTCGATGGCCGCTGGGTCAACCTGGAAGGATTCATTCTGGACCGCGCCTATCTCACGGCATTGCAGACCCGGTTTGCCACACACGCCGGGCCGTTTTGTGGTTTTGGGGCCGCCACGCCGGACTTGCAGAACCCGGCCGTTGACTGGTGCGGGCTCGACACCTATATCCAGCGGGACGGCATCAACCACGACTTTGGTGTGTTCGATACCCCGGACGATTTCTATGCACGCCATGGGGTCAACCTCAGCGGCCCCAAACGCTGGCTGTTTCGCAACATGGTGCGCCGCTGGATGAACCGCAATGTTGCAGCGATCCGTGCAGGCACCACTTGACCAGAACCATTGCGCAGCAAACCGCCCGACCGCTGCGCCTGACCCACAACGCCCGCTAGACCGCCTCCAGCGCAATCAGCTCCGCCACCGTCTGCTTGCGCCGGATCAGCCGGGCCTGGCCGCTGTTGGCTCCACCTTCCACCAGCACCTCGGGAATCAGCGGGCGCGTGTTGTAATTGGAGGACATGGACGCACCGTAGGCCCCGGTATCGTGCACCACCAGCAAATCGCCCACCTGCGCCACGGGCAGCTCGCGCTGCAGCACCACGCCACCCTCACCCTGCGTGAACACATCGCCCGACTCGCACAGCGGCCCGGCCACGACGGTGGGCTGAATGGCACCGGTGGCAGGCGTGCCATCGGCGTGAAGAATCTCCATGCCGTGAAAGCTGCCGTACATCGCCGGACGCGCCAGGTCGCTGAAGCCTGCGTCCACCATCACAAAATGCTGGCTGCCCTGGGCCTTGGTGGCACGCACCTCGGCCACCAGCACGCCCGACTCGGCCACCAGGTAACGACCCGGCTCCAGCTCCAGACCCACGGGGTGTCCCAGATCGCTGGCAATCTGCTGGCGAGCGGCGTCCCACAGCGAGAAGTAGTGCGCAGTGTCGATCGGTACTTCGTCCGCGCCATAGGGAATGGACAGGCCACCACCAGCCGACACAGCGTGTAGATCCATGCCCTGCGCTTTCACCATACGCACCAGGCCGACCATGGCGCCGCACACTTCCTGCAAATGCGCGTAGTCCACACCCGAGCCAATATGCATGTGCAGACCCTGCAGCGCCAGACCGTTGCGGCGCACCGTGGCCAGCGCGGCGACCAGCTCGCCGTGCCAGATGCCATGCTTGCTGTGCTCGCCACCGGTGTTGGTCTTGTTGCTGTGGCCGTGGCCAAAGCCGGGGTTGATGCGCAGCCACACCGGGTGCCCCGGGCTTGCCGCACCCAACTGGTCCAGCATGTCGATGGAACCACAGTTGACGGGAATGCCCAGCTCGACCAACCGTGGCAGCGTCCTGCGGTCCAACAGATCGGCCGTAAACACGATTTCAGCATGGCCGTTGTGCACGCCCGGCGCAAAGCCGGCGGCCAAGGCACGCTCCACCTCGCCCAGCGACACCGAGTCCACCACCACGCCCAGGCCCTTCATCAGCCGCAGGATGTGGGTGTTGGAGTTGGCCTTTTGCGCAAAGCGAATCACGTCAAACTGGCGCAGCGCCTTGACTTGTCGTCGAATAGTGGCAGCGTCATACACCCACAGCGGCGTGCCGTGTTGCTGGGCCAGGGATGCAAGGGCGGTGGAGGTAAATGGGTTCATGGATAGGATGATCCCAGCCTAAGTCGATTCAATCAATGCCAATTTTGTTGTCAATCTATTCAAAATGGATATAGTCAATACATGCCCCACCAACCCAAGCCGCCCGCAAAACCGCCAGGAGCCTGGGCGCCAGAGCGTTCTGCGCAGGTCAAGGAGGAGCCCGCACAGCGGGCGGGGGACACGGAGCAGAACGCTCTGGCGC
>CAINUX010000262.1 GCA_903853895.1 uncultured beta proteobacterium
CAGAGCATGCCGCCATGGATCGTGGACCGCACGCTGCGCAACATCCTGATCGACGCCACCGGCAATACCCACCGCAGCGAGTTTTCCATCGACAAGATGTACTCGCCTGACTCGGCCACCGGTCGGCTGGGCCTCTTGGAATTGCGCGCCTTCGAGATGCCACCGCACCCGCGCATGAGCATCGTGCAGCAGTTGCTGCTGCGCGCGCTGGTATCGCGCTTCTGGAAGGCGCCGTACAAGGCACCCGTCACCCGCTGGGGCACCGAGCTGCACGACCGCTTCATGCTGCCCACCTTCATCAAAATGGACTTTGATGGCGTGGTGGAAGACATGCGTTTGGCCGGCTATCCGTTTGACCCGAGCTGGTTTGCACCGCACGTCGAGTTCCGCTTCCCGCTGGTGGGTGCTGTGCAATCCGCCGGCATCGATCTGACCCTGCGTTGCGCACTGGAGCCCTGGCATGTGATGGGCGAAGAAGGCGCACCGGGCGGCACTGCCCGGTATGTGGACTCGTCGCTGCAGCGCATGGAAGTGCACGTGAAGGGCCTGAACGAAAGCCGCTACGTCATCACCTGCAACGGCCAGGCCCTGCCCATGCAAAGCACCGGCACCGTGGGCGAATATGTGGCCGGTGTGCGCTTCAAGGCCTGGAACCCGCCCAGCAGCCTGCACCCCACGATAGGCGTGCACGCACCGCTGACCTTTGACATTGTCGACACCTGGATGAAACGCTCGCTGGGCGGCTGCCAATACCACGTGGCCCACCCGGGTGGTCTGAGCTACGAGAGCTTTCCGGTCAACTCCTTCGAGGCCGAGAGCCGGCGCCTGACCCGCTTCACCGCGGCCGGGCACACGCCGGGAGTGATGCATGTGCCGCCGGCCACCATCAATGTGGCAGCTAGCAAGGAGTTTCCGTTTACGCGGGATTTGCGCAGAAGCTGATTCGCCGCGACGAACGGGGCAATGGGGTCGGACCACACTTCGCGCAGCGAATGTGTGCTCCGACCCCATTTATCCGCCATCTCCGGAGAGGGGTCTATTCGCAAAATAGGCCAGTAGCGCTCGTTAAATATGAGTAGTTTGCTATATATTTAGTAGCATTGTGGCTTCTGAATCACAATTCAACTCGGCGCCGCTTCTGTCCGGGTATGCGGTTTAGAGCATTGGACCAGGATAGTGAACGAACCGGCGACGGAAGTCAGTTCTGGGAGGGAACCGCCACAGCCGTTTTGGCAGCGGATGACTCTTCTGGGCTGGAAGCGGCTATTGCTTTCGCTCAGAAGCAGTCACATGAGTCCGGGGGGAATGTACCAAGAACCGCGCGTCAGGTTGGCGCGAGCGTCTTGGTCTCACAGCGCAGGTTTTCGCGAATCAGTCTGTTCCAGGATTCGCTTCAGTAGTGCACTCGATTGATCAGCTTTGTACCACTTGATTTGTCGCTGCAGACAATACGAACTTGCATGCCCGCCTAGCCATTGTTCGTAGTCGCCAGTCATTATTGTCGCGAACGGCACCCATTCTTTCGTTCCTTGTTTGTCTACGGGCAGAAATTTCCCGCAGAGCAAGTAGTTATAGTTTCCGGACCCGTCAGGCATTCGCCCAACCCGAGCCTGGCGTATGCCAACAGGATGCGGAGATCCCGGCAATGCGAAGTCTTTTGCGGCCGCTGCCAATAGCGATTCGACCGTCGACGAATCCGGCTCAGATTGCTTGTGTTTGATTTCTGGGATTTCTGTGGCCCGCCCATCCACACCAAGTATTCCAAAGCAACAGACGAAAAGTGCAATTGCGCAGACTCGATTACCGACAAGTTTCATTGAGTACACCCAAATGGAGTTATCAAGTGGCGTTCATCTAGTCAGGAGCAACACTTGCAAGTGACCAATGGAACGTACTACGGCCAAATAATTTCAACTGATGCGGCGCAGTCTAGGGCTACGGTGAATAAGTAGAGGCGAAACGCTGAGCCCGTTGCAAGCTGAGGCAGTTTTTCATTTTTCAGCCGATTTGACGTCGTTTTTCGGCCGTACTGGACTGGTTTCAGGGCTCTTTGCCCTTGTTTCTCGCCTC
>CAINUX010000263.1 GCA_903853895.1 uncultured beta proteobacterium
AGAGCGTTTTGCTCCGTGTCCCCCGCCCGCTGCGCGGGCTCCTCCTTTACCTACGCAAAACGCTCTGCCGCCCAGGCGCCTTGGGTCTTCAATGTGTTGACACTTTGTTAACACAATGGGGATTTTTGAGGAGCTGGGCGCTGGTGCGGGTCACTTGGCGCTACCAAAGTGATAGTGGAATAGCCAATAACCACGAGGGCTAGCGGCCTATTTTATGTAAGGATTGTGGTGGAGGGGCGGTCTGGCATCAGGCTTGCAATGGAAGTCTCAGGCTGATTGGCCCTGTGCTTTTGAACCATTGACACCCTATTCCCAAGGAAAACACCATGTCCGCTACCGTCCTGAACGAACCCGTCACCACCATCACCACCTCGCTGCGCCCTATCGACCGCGATGGCCTGATGGCGTTTGCCGAAAAGGGCCGCAACAACCCCGCCTCACGTGGCACCAACAAGGTCAGGACCGAGATGGAGGGGCAATACCGCTCGCTAAGCTACGTTGGCAACCATGCGCCGGTAGTGGTGGACGAACCCCTGCACCTGTTTGGCCAGGACACGGCACCGGCTCCCGGCGAGATCGTGCTGTCCGGCCTGGGCGGCTGCCTGGCGGTGGGCATCACGGCCGTGGCGACCTGGAAGCAGGTCAAGCTGAGCAAGATCGAAATCCACATGGAAGGCGACATTGGCAACCCGGCCGCCTGGGGCGCCGGTGGTGCGCTGGAGAAGAAGCCGCTGGAGATGGGTTTTCAGGCGATTCGCGTCAAGGTGGTGATCGAGGGCGACGCCACGCGTGAACAGCTCGACGAAATCGTCAAGCACGCCAACACCTACTCGCCGGTGGCCAACACCATGCGCAACCGGATTGCGTTTGACATCAGCCTGGCTGATTGAAACCCACCCATTCCCCGCTCCACCCCAGAAAGGCCCGCCATGAACGCCAACGACCTGCCCAAAGACATCGCCCAGACCGCCATCCACCATGACCTGATGGGCGCCGTGCGCGCCATCGCACAGGGGCCGCTGGCCCAGCGGGCGCAATCCATCGACCAGGAAGGCCTGTACCCGCAGGACCTGTTGCAGCAACTGGCCGCGGTGGGTGGCATGAGCGCCCACCTGGACCAGCCTGGCAAGCCCGGTGACTACAAGGCCGCCATTGCCGCCATGGCGGAAGTGGGCAAGGTGTGTGGTGCGTCGGCCTTCATGATGTGGTGCCAGGCGGTGTGCGGCCTGTACATGCAGACATCGGGCAACCCCGCACTGATCGGCGAGCGGCTGCAAGCCCACATGCAGGGACTGGGCCTGGGCGGCACCGGCCTGTCCAACCCGATGAAGAGCTTTGCGCAGATCGAAAATTTGCTGCTCAAGGCCACGCCGATTGAGGGCGGTGGCTACCGCGTCAACGGCACACTGCCGTGGATCAGCAACCTGGCCGGTGACCACTACTTCGGCGCCATTGCCGCTGTCATGGACGGCGACCAGAGCGCCGGGCGCGAGGTCATGTTCATCCTGAAGTGCGATGCCCCTGGTGTCACCCTCAAGGAATGCCCCAAGTTCTCGGGCATGGAAGGCACTGGCACCTACGCCGTGCAGTGCAAGGACCTGGTCATCACCGCTGCCGACGTCGTGGCCGATCCGGCACGCCCCTACATCCGCAAAATCCGCGCGGCGTTTGTCATGCTGCAATGTGGCATTGCGGCCGGCATTGTGCAGGGCGCCATCGACAGCATCTGGGCGGTGGAGTCGCAATTGGGTCACGTCAACCAGTACCTGGACGACCGGCCCCAAGACCTGCAGGCCGAGCTGGACGATCTGGTGGGCCGCATCATGGCCCTGGCCGAAACGCCGTTCGACACTTCCAACGAATTCTTCATTGACGTGCTCAACGCCCGCACCGAAGGCGCCGAGTTGTGCCTGCGCGCCAGCCAGTCGGCCCTGATGCACCAGGGCGCACGCGGCTACCTGATGAACTCCGACGTGCAGCGCCGCGTGCGCGAGGCCCAGTTTGTAGCCATCGTCACACCGGCCATCAAGCACCTGCGCAAGGAAATTTCCAGCCTCAGTGCCGAGGACTGCCCGCATGACCGAGCCCGATAGCGCAGCCCAACAGGAGTACCTGCAGTACATCTGCAACGCCTGCGGCTACATCTACAAGGAGGTGGATGGCGACCCCGACAGCGGTCTGGCGCCGGGCACCCGCTTTGCCGATATACCGGATGACTGGGAGTGCCCGCTGTGCGCGGTGACCAAGTCCGACTTTGTTCTGTACCAGC
The DNA here is from genome assembly GCA_903853895.1 of uncultured beta proteobacterium. GTDB lineage: Bacteria > Pseudomonadota > Gammaproteobacteria > Burkholderiales > Burkholderiaceae_C > Allorhodoferax. Next base: position 2,270 of record CAINUX010000263.1, read on the forward strand.
CGGTGGACCCGCGCACGCGCCAGGCCTGCACCCCGGCGCGCCCTGCGCCGCGTGGCAAAGGTGCCCGCGCCGGCGTGGTCATCGTGGGCGCAGGCCGCGCAGGCTGGCAGATGGCGCAGTCG
>CAINUX010000264.1 GCA_903853895.1 uncultured beta proteobacterium
AAATGCGAAAGCCGGGGGCCAGCACTTCATCCTTGATGCCACGGCGCAAGGCGGCCGCCACGCAGACCACCAGGTCCACCTTGTGGTCTGCCGCAAGGGCCGACCAGCGATTCACCACATGGCGATCGTCTTGTGGAGGCTCAGTGAGCCGGGTCGCGTTGTTGACGCCGTCGTGGTAGAAAAACACGCGCTGTACCTCGTGGCCCTTGGCCAAAGCGGCCACCACGAACTGGTAGGCAGTGTCCGAGGCCTGGTGCGTATACGGCCCTTCACTGACGAGCAAACCGAATTTCATAATTTCTCTCAGAAGCGGATATGGGTCGAAGCGTTCAGGCTGGAGCGCGAACCGCGCCAGTCGTCAATCAGGTACTTGGTGAAGGGCAGGTCGCACTTCTCGAAGAATGCGGGCCAGCCAATGCGCTCGATCCAGTCTGCAACCCGCTCCCAGGAGCGTGCATCTTCCTTGTAGGTGTAGAGAATCTTCTTGACCATAGCCGACACTTCGGGCCAGCGTGGCGGGTTGTTGGGCAGGCCCGAAGCCACCATCTTCATGAAGGTTGGCTTGCCACGGGCGTTGGAGTTCTTGCCGCCCACCCAGATCGCCAGCTTGCTGTGCTCGGGGTCGTTGATCTGCATGGGAGGGCAGGGTGGGTAGCAGGCACCGCAGCACATGCATTTGGTCTCATCAATTTCCAGCGATGGTTTGCCGTTGACCATGGCGGGCCGGATGGCGGCCACTGGGCAGCGTGCAACCACGGTGGGGCGTTCGCACATATTGGCCACCAGGTCATGGTTGATCTTGGGTGGTTTGGTGTGCTGGATGATGATGGCAATGTCAGCCTGTCCACCGCAATTGATCTCGCAGCACGAGGTGGACAGGTGGACCCGGTTGGGCATTTCTTCCTGGATAAACTCGGCATGCAGATCATCCATCAGGGCCTTGACCGCGCCGGAGGCGTCGGTGCCAGGAATGTCGCAGTGCAGCCAGCCCTGGGTGTGGGCAATCGCCGACACCGAGTTGCCGGTGCCACCCACCGGGAAACCACTGTTGGTCAGCGACTCAATCAGCGGCGCGACTTTGGCAGGGTCCGACACCATGTATTCGATGTTGGAGCGGATCGTGAAGCGCACATGTCCATCGGCATAAGTGTCCGCAATGTCACACAGCTTGCGAATGGTGTACAAATCCATTTGCCGCTGTGTGCCGGCGCGCACGGTCCAGATTTCATCGCCAGAGTGCGAGACGTGGTGCAGCACGCCGGGGCGTGGCCGGTCGTGGTACTTCCAGTTGCCGTAGTTCTTGAGCATCTGCGGGTGCAGGTACTGCTTGTTGTCCGGTACGCCGCTCTCGATGGGGGTGCGCATGGTTGCCATGTTCGTTTCCTTAGTTAGCTGCCGCTTTTTTCGCGTTGATCCTGGCGACTTCGTCGTCCCAGCCGTCAGTGCGCACGTAGGGATTGGTGCGGGGCGTGGACACCATGTTGGGGTCGATTTCCAGGTCAATGCCTTCCAGGAAATTGATCAGGCCGATGCGCTCTATCATCTCGCCCGTGCGCTCGTGCTCTAGCGCGTTTTCAGCAAAGAAGTCGATGGATTTTTGGGCCAGCTCGACCAGTGCCTGGTAGTCTTCGTCGGTCTTCATGGGCATGAAGGGTGTGACCACGGTGCCCATCAGGTCGCCAATCTTGAGCGTGCGCTTGCCGCCCATCAGCACCGTGACACCCGTGTCGGTGCCAGTGGCCAGTGCACCGGTCATGACGTTGATGCAGTGCATGCAGCGCACACAGTTGCTGTTGTCAATTTCCAGCGACTGGGTGTCATTGATTGCGACGCTGGTTATCTTTGCACCCTTGGAAACATCCTTGGTTTCTTTGAGCATGATGGCCTTGGTGGGGCAGCGGCTGACTACGTCGTTGACCAACTCGGTCATGCCGTGCTTTGCGAACCACTTGCGTGCCAGCGGCTCGTCAGTGCGCATGTTGTCGCGCCAGGTGCCGATGACGGCCATGTCGGCGCGCTGGATGGAGTTCATGCAGTCGTTGGGGCAGCCCGAGAACTTGAACTTGAACTTGTACGGCAGGGCCGGGCGGTGCATGTCGTCCAGGAAGGTATTGACCACCTGGCGATGCGCGCGTGCCTCATCAAAGCAGGACTGCTCGCAGCGCGCTGCACCCACGCAGGACATGCTGGTGCGCACGGCGGGGCCGGCACCACCGAGGTCAAAGCCGAGTTCGTTGAGTTCGTCAAATGCACCCTGCACATTGGCCGTGCTGGCACCCTGGAACATGATGTCGCCGGACTGGCCGTGAAATGCAATCAGGCCCGAGCCATGCTTTTCCCAGATGTCGCACATTTTGCGCAGCACGTCGGTGTTGTAGTGCATGCCTGCCGGGGGCTGGATACGCAGGGTGTGAAATTCCTTGGACGCCGGGAACATCTCGGCCACTTCGGAGAAACGGGGGATCACACCGCCGCCGTAGCCAAACACGCCGACCGTGCCGCCCTTCCAGTATCCCTTGCGGGTTTTGTAGGAGTGCTCCAACTGGCCCATCAGGTCGGTCATGTAGTCGCTGTCTTTGGCCAGGCGCTTCAGGCCGGTGACAAAGCTGGGCCACGGACCGGCCTCTAGCTGGTCCAGCATGGGTGTGTCGTGTTGTTTCTTGCTCATCGAGTGTCTCCTGTCAGCGCGCTTACCTGAGCGCAACGATCGGTCATAGGTGCTGTTTCTGGGGTGAATCGTAAGGGTCGAAAGGCGCCGTAGCTATCACCCTCGTTGAGTATTGGGTGCTACCCATTTGGGCTATACGAGCCCACCCGTCCCGGTGATAGACGGCGTGCGGGCCATTGCGCCCAATAGCGGTACCAACCAAAACCCACCATGGCCATCGTTACTCCCCTTGAAAAACTGACCATTCCCCTGGGTGGACAGGTCATCGAATTGCAGCAGCTGGACTACGAGGCCGGCGGCATGAGCCTGCTGCGCACGCGCATACGCGAAAAGAGCCGCTTCACGGTGTTTGAGATCGACCCCGGGTCGGCCCGTCTGTGGGGTGAGGCCCTGTTGCGCTGGGCAGAGACACAGGAGCCCAAGTGACGGCGTCCACTGCGAACCACGATACGCTGGTCGAAGCGGCCTTTCCGCTGGAGGGTAAGGCCCTGCCGCGCGACCATGCACAGGCATTGCAGCACGCGCTGGCCGAACAGTTGCCTTGGCTGAGCAGCGATGCGGGTGCGGGTATCCATCCTCTGAAACTGGTGTCTGGTCCCGAGAGCCTGGCACTTTTGTCCCAGCGCACGCGTCTGATTCTGCGGGTCAGCGCCAACCGGCTGGCCGAACTGAAGACCGTGGTCGGCGTCCCGCTGGACGTGGCGGGCCACGCGCTGAGGCTGGGGGAAGTGCATCTGCGTGCGTTGCAACCGCTCGCCACGCTGTATGCCTACCGGGTAGCGGCCAGCAGCGCTGATGAGTCTGAATTTATGCAAGCCATTGAAGCCGAACTGGCAGGGCTGGCCATCGCTGGTGAGCGGGTCTGTGGCAAGCGCCAGAGTCTGCAGGTCGATGGGCTAGAAATGACCACCTTCAGCATGATGCTGCACGGTCTGGTTCCCGAGCAGTCTTTGCGCCTGCAGCAGCACGGACTGGGGACCCACCGGTTGCTAGGCTGCGGGCTGTTTGTGCCCCACAAGTCGGCAGCGGCGGTGGGGGTTTGATTTCTTTCACTTGAAAATACTGGAGCAAAAGCGATGATGTACAGCGTCAACGGCGTAGAACTGGAAGCCGACGATCAGGGTTACCTGTTGGAGGCAGTATTTGATGACGAGGCGGTGCGCGTGATTGCCGCTGCGGAAAATATCGAATTGACTGATGCCCACTGGGAAGTGGTCAACTACCTGCGCGAGCAGTACCGCGAAGAGGGTGCCACGCCCAACTTTCGCGCCATGCTCAAGGGCATGGCGGAAATACGCCCTGAGGTGGACAGCAAATACCTGTACGACCTGTTCCCCATCGGCCCCGCCAAGCAGGGCCCCAAGGTGGCCGCACTACCGCAACCCTTGGGCAAAGGCGGATATTAGTTTGGCCAAGATGCGCATCAAGAGCCAGTGGTTCCAGACTGGCTCTGCCAAGACCCCGCAGCAGACGGCCAGCGCCATGGCGTTCATCACCTGGCGGGTGGCGCAGAACATGCTCAAGCAGATGCGCTCGGCGGACTTCAGCATTGAAGTCGGGCCGCAATACTTTGCCTTCACGCGGGAGGTTCTGGTGTTTTTGACCCAGGTGCTGGATCGCATGGCGTATGCCCGCATGGGCCCCGAGGGGCGTGCCGAATTTGTCACCGCACTGGTGCGCCGGGTGGGCGAGATATTGCAGGAGAACGAAGACACTTTGCTGGGCGAACCGCCCGCCGGTCAGCCCAGCCACTTTGACCGTTTTATCGACCTGTTCAATGAACTGTCGGACCACTACGCCGACTTTGGCTTTGACGCAAAGGGGCCGGATTTTGCATTTGTGCGCTACCTGGGCCACCGCGTCGAAACGCTGATGCCGCAGAAGGACCAGCGCTGGGTCATCGACCAGATGATGGCCACAGAAGTACCCGAGGCTCTGGAAATTCTCCAGAGTTCCATGAACGGCGTGCTGTCCACGGAGCCGCGCCCACGGCGCGCCGCCCGTGCGGGCGCGACCGGCGACTGAAAGCACCACCATGGACAACCACCCGTTTGATCTGGACAACCACGCCGCCTACGAGCATTGGCGTGACACCAAGCGTGCCTGCCATCCCAGGCGGGCAGAGGACCTGATCGTGGATGTAGCCGACCCGCGCGCCCTGAGCCAGGCCGAGCGGGACCGCTTGCTGGCCCTGTGCGCCAGCGCCAATATGGCCATCTACCGCAGCCCCGTGGTGGCAGAAGACAAAGCCATTCCCCGCCTGCTGGCTGCGCGGCTTGGATTGCACCGGCTGGACGGCAATTGGCTGGCCGACGACGATGGTATTTCGCCGATAGCTGTAGCGGCCCAACCCGGCGACCGCCCGGCATTCATCCCTTACACCAACCGCCCCATCAAGTGGCATACCGACGGCTACTACCACCCCGAGGAGCGTCAGATACGGGCCATGGTGCTGCACTGCGTGCGCAGAGCGAAAACTGGCGGTGAGAGTGCGGTGATGGACCATGAGATGGCCTATATCGCGCTGAGAGACGCCAACCCCGACTGGGTGCGTGCGCTGATGCAGCCCGACGCCATGTCCATCCCCGAGCGAACGGATGAAGACGGTGTAGCCCGGGCAGAGCAAACCGGTCCGGTGTTCTCGGTGGACGCCACCAGCGGTGCATTGCACATGCGCTACACCGCCCGCACGCGCAGCATCGTGTGGAAGGACGATGCGCCCACCCGTGCGGCAGTCGCCTTTCTGGAGCAACTGCTGGCCAATGACGACGGTCCCGTGTTTCGCCTGACGTTGCAACCCGGCATGGGCCTGGTGTGCAACAACGTGCTGCACGACCGCGCGGGTTTCGTCGACGATCCGCAGCAGCCGCGGCTGCTGTACAGGGCCCGCTATCTGGATCGTATCGCCGGAAAGCCATATGAAAAATCAGCCGCTAGCCCTCGTGAAATATGCTTGGATAGCTACTAATTCAATAGCAATAGCCTTATGACCCACCAGTTGACCGTTTGGCGTGCCGCCCAGTTGTTGGGTGTGGCGCGCGGGGTGTTGCAGCAGCAGGTGCGCGATGGAGCGCTGGCGCTGAACGACGGCCTGCTGGGCGTCGACGCCTTGCTCAAGCTGTATCCGCAGGCGCAGCTGGAGGAATCCGGCCTGCTGGAGCGCGTGGCGCAAATCCGTGACGAAGCCTTCGGCAAACGCGTGCGCGAGCGCATGCTGCCCAGCCAGGAAGTGCTGGCGCAACGCCTGTTTGCCCAAACCCAGGAGCTGGCCGATGTGCGTAAGCACCTGCAGCGCTACCACGCCCTGGTCATCGCCCTGCAAAAGCAGGCCCGCGCACGCGTGTTGGAGCACCCTGGAGACAGCGCGTGGCGGGACATGGAACGCCAAGTCACTCAGGGCCTGGCGCAGGCGTTGGCCACAGAGTCGGTCGATTTGCTGGAGGTGATGGACGACATGCTAAAGATCATGACGGCACAGGTCACGGTGCGCCCCAGTGGCCACCAGTTTCTGGTGGAAGGCCATGCCAACCTGCTGCAGTCGGGCCTGCATTCCGGGCTGCGGCTGAACTATGGCTGCGGCAACGGCAGCTGTGGCATGTGCAAGGTGCGCGTCATCTCGGGCGAAGTAGCGCAGACCCAGCACTCCGACTACCAGCTGTCAGAAAACGAAAAAGCCCAGGGCTATAAGCTGATGTGCTGCAACACCGCCGCCAGCAGCGAACTCACGCTGGAGTTGCTGGAGGCTTCTGGCCCAGAGGACATTCCCGAACAGCAGATCGTGACCCAGGTGCGTGCCATTGCCTCCCTGGCACCTAACACCCGGCTGTTGCACCTGCAGACCCCCCGCACCCACCGCTTGCGCTTTCTGGCAGGGCAGTCGGTCCGGCTGGGCTGGACCATGCCGGGGCAGGGCGATGTGCACACCACCTACTCGGTGGCCAGTTGCCCGTGTGACGACCGCAACTTGCTCTTCTTCATTGCCCGGGACCCTGCCGATGCGCTGGCCCGGCACCTGTTCGCAGACGACATCAAGCCGGGCGAGGCCATCACGGTGCTGGGCCCCACCGGCGACTTTGTGCTGGCCGATGGCCACCGCCCTCTGGTGTTTGCCGCCTGTGACGGTGGATTTGCCCCCATCAAGAGCCTGATCGAGCATGCCTTGTCGCTGGACGCCGCACCCTCACTCTCGCTGTTCTGGCTGGCTACGCGCAGTGATGGGCATTTCTCCAGCAACCAGTGCCGGGCATGGTCCGAGGCGCTGGACCAGTTTGAATATGAACTGGTCACCCATGCCGATACGGTGGTCGGTGCGCAGCAGATTGCACAGGCCATGCGCGCCGACCTGTTTGACATTGACTGCGACTTCTACCTGGCCGGTCCGCCCGAATTTGTGGTCACCCTGCGCGATGAGTTGCGCGCTGCAGGCGTTGCCCAGGCGCAAATATTCGCCGAAGTGGTGTAGACACATGCAAGCCGACGATTTGGCAGTACCGGAGTGCGGGGGCGGGGAGTCCTTTGCGCTGATGGTGATGGGCCACAGCATGGCGCCTGAGTTTCTGGAAGGTGAAATCATCATCATCGAGCCTGAGGGTCTGGCCAAAGACGGTGCCTACGTGCTGGCCTGGCACAACGAGGAGTGGACCTTCCGTCAACTCGTGCGGGCTGATGCTGGCTGGGTATTGCACCCGCTGAGTCCGGCATTCGCCGATGTGCCCCTGGCCGACCTTTCGGCCGTGCGTGGCGTCATCATCCAGAAGGCGCTGCCGGGGCGCAGGCGCGCTTCCAAGTTTTACGTCTGAATATCTGCAATCAAACACCGAAGGACGGCGCCATGCCCTACTACATCTACCGGGTAAAGCGCTTCGCGCAACTCGAAAAGCTCGCCTCGTTTGAAGCCTTCACCGAAGCCTCGGCACACGCCAAGACCCTGCGCGCCACGCAGAGCGCCCAAACTCCGGGAAAAATCAAGGTGATGTTTGCCGAAGATGAGCTGCAGGCGGAGGACCTGCTGTGTCAGGTGCGTGATGCGCCGCCGAGGGGGGATGAGTGAGGTCGACCGCTGGTTGGAAGCTGCCGCTGATCTCCGGGGGGCTCAGCAGCCGGAGGCTGTATGCAAAACAAGCCGCTAGCCCTCGTGGAATATGGTTAGGCCGCTCATATTTGCATAGCGGAAGGCCATGCTTGTTCTGATCGAGGCTATCCGGGAATCTGAATCGTTTGCAGTGTAGCTTTCTGCGCTTGGCCCTGAATTGGATGGGACGTAGAACGTCCACGCGAGTGCACTTTTGCCTTAGGCGGTAGTCGCCGCAGGTGCAACTTGAGGGATAGCAATGCGAAAGGTCGCACCCTGACCTTTTACGCTCTTGACGGAGAGCTTTCCCCCGAGGGTTCCGATAACGATATTGCGAACAATGCTCAGGCCCAGCCCGGGCCCGCCGGTTCCCATGCGGGTGGTGAAAAAGGGTTCAAAAATCCGCGAAAGGTTCGCTGGATCTACGCCAACGCCGTCGTCACAAACCTCAATGATGGCCATATCGTCACCCGCCTGCGAGATAACAATCCGGATTTCACCGGGATTTCCAACTTCGTATCCGTGCAGCACACTGTTGCCAATGAGGTTTGTGACAACCTGTCCGAGCGGCCCCGGATAGCTATCAAAGGCAAGGTCATTAGGAAGTTCGCTCAGACGCACCCTACAGCCAGTGCTATTCAGGGTCGGCTGCAATGTCAACAGCACTTCCGCGAGGGTGTCGTGCAACATGAAATTGCGCCGCTGCGAACTAGCCTGATCCACAGAAACTTGCTTGAAGCTTGACACCAGGGTGGCAGCTTTGTTCAGGCTGCGCACCAGGATATCGCTTGCAAATGCAGCGTCGTTTAAATACGCCTCCAGCGTGGAGCGCTTAATTCCGGCGGCCAAGTCCTTTTTCAAGTCGATGGTGCGCCCCTCGAGGGTGGTAGCAACCGTCAGTCCGTTCCCTATGGGCGTGTTGAGTTCGTGGGCAATGCCCGCAACCATGGAGCCCAATGCGGCCAATTTGGCCGATTCGACCAATTCATCCCGGGTCAGGTTCAGTTGCTCAAGCGTAGCTGCAAGTTCTGTATTGCGATGATCGAGCTCTGATGTACGTTGGAGAATGCGGGCTTCCAGTGTCCTATTCAAATTCAGCAATTGCCGACTCAAAAACGTCGACCGGATCGCAAGGAGGGCAATAGCACTCACAGAGACCACCAAAAGAATGATCAGGGTCCGGTAATCGTTCCAGATATCCACCAGCGACAGTCGGCGTTCTACGTCAAACGGAGGTAGTTTCATTTCGCGCATGACTGCACGTACCGATTCATAGTCGGACGGAACCGCGAATCCTTGAATGCCGATTTTTCGCGTCAACGCGGTGTCGTGCGGCATGAGTAGCAGAGCCCCGGCCAATCGAGCCGCTGTGCCCTCAGGTACATGCGGCAACGCAATCACCGGCCACTCCGGATACAGCGCAGTCGAAACCGCAACCGGGTAACCCGGGAAATTCTGTTGCCCGACGATCTTCAGACTGGCCCCATCCAGTCGGCCCTCTGCAATCATCGTCTCGAAAAGCCCTGAGCGAACAAAGGCCACATCTGCATTGCCTCTCAGCATTGCATCAATTGCTGCGTCCTGCGCCAATCCGGTTTCGACCACACCACCGAGCACTACGTTTTCTCTTTTGAGGCTAAAGGCTTGCAACTGATAGGCTGCGAAACTGTCTTTGGACGGAGTGGCTGCCGTTTTTCCACGCAGGTCACTAATGACGTTGATGTCCGTGCGATCCATGCGGGTCAGGATAGTCCCTCCGAAAACCCGTACCGGTTTGCCCTCGCTGGTGGAGAGCAGGGTGGCCAGGGGAGAAGAAAGCCCGCTCTCATGGGTCATGCGGACGTACTCGGCCGGCTGCGTGATGACCAGGTCAACTTGGGCTCGACCAATGGCACCTCGCAGATCCGTGAGATTCATGGCTTTGACCGTGAATGAGAACTCCGGCATCGTCGAACTCAAATAGGTTTCCAGCGGCTTCCATTGCGCCGCCACCTGTGCCTCATTGCGATACGCGAGTACCCCGATCGTGAGCGGCTCTGCGGCGTACAGCGGGCCACACAGCAGCCACATGACCAGTGCGGGAATCAGCCTCAATTTTGGCTCCGTGGCAGGTAGGCATCCGTAAACAGATCGGCCGCATTGACAGCAGCCTTGATGGCACCTGAAGCCACCATAATGGCAGACAATTTTTCAACGATCTTCACCATGTCTCCGTTGCTTCGAGCCAGGTAGCGGCGGTTGGCGACCAGGTCCGGCAGGTCAAGCCCCCTGAAGGACTCCATCAACTCCTCCGCGGATACCCCTGCGTGCGGAACCATCCGGTATGCCGTGTCCCACGGATTTCGCCGCAGCTGTTCCAGCGCCCAAAAGTGCCCTCTTATCACTTGCTCCAATGCTTCGGCACTGCGCGAGATGACATCAGCGCGGACGGCCAGCACGTCAAAAATCGAGTCCGGCAAGTCCCGCGTTGACACCAGTTTGATCGCGCCCTTGCCAACCAGTCGACCGACAACGGGCTCATACGTGATCAGCGCATCAATTGAGTTGGCCAAATAGGCCGATTCCTGCCTTTCGTAATCGATAAAAACCGGTTTCACGTCAGCGCGTTTCAAACCAGCCCGCTCCAGCACCATCGACATCATCAGTTCGCCCAGCGTGCTGGGCTCCAAGCCAATTCGCTTGCCACGCAACTGCGCTAGCGTCTGAGTTTCCTTGCGCGCTACCAGTGCGTCAGCTCCCTTGGACACATCCATTACTAAAACTACCCGCAAATCCATTCCCTGGGTCTGCAGTGCGATGACCTCGTCGAGCGTCAGCATCGCTGCATCGGTGCGACCTTCGCGCAAGGCGTCGATGGACTCCTTGATGGTGGGTAAGTGCTGAAATACAACTGCATCCGAGAACTGTTTTTGTGTCTCCGCGAAAAACAGCGGTTCATAGCCAGGCCATGGGTGGCCTGAAATGCGCAGCGGCGCTTGCTTGGAGCACGCAGAAAGACCCCCCACAAGGGTGGCGCAAAGAGCAGCCAACGTATCGCGTCTGGACAGATTGCGCGCAATACTGTGGGTGCTACTCATATCGGACTAGCGCCCCGTGATACGGACCACGCTTCGATCCACTGCGTCTGCGGCGTCGCCAGGCAAATGGAACACAGCAACGGTCTGCACCATGTCATTGGATTGCCCGTTGAGGCTTGCGGCGGCGGCAGCCATCTGTTCAACCAGTGCGGCATTCTGCTGGGTCGTCTGATCCATTAGCGTCACCGCCTCTCCCACCTGAGAGACCCCCAAAGACTGTTCCGCGCTGGACGCATTGATCTCCCCCATGATGTCGGTCACTCTGCGAATCGAATCCACTACCTCTGCCATTGTGGCGCCTGCCCTGTCTACGAGCAACGAACCTTGCTCCACACGTTCGACGCTGGCGTTGATCAGGGTTTTGATTTCCTTGGCTGCTTCAGCACTCCGTCCGGCCAGGCTACGGACCTCGGATGCAACCACGGCAAAACCGCGACCTTGCTCTCCGGCACGGGCAGCCTCAACCGCCGCATTGAGTGCCAGAATGTTGGTCTGGAATGCTATGCCATCAATCACGCTAATGATGTCACTGATCTTGCGGGAGGATTCGTTGATGCCCTTCATGGTCTCCACCACCCGACCGACCACTTGCCAGCCGCAATCTCGGAGGTGGCGTTTGCAATGCCGTTGGCAGACACACGCACGCCCTTGACCAATGTTTGCAACGACTCCTGCATTTGCTTCATAACGCCCATCAAGCTGGCACTATCGCCCTGATTGGGTATGGGCGACGTTAGATTGCCTTGGGCGACCTGTGCCAATGCTTCGCGGGCTGTGGCCGGATCTCCGCCAAGCTCTTTTCGCACGGTGGATTGAAGCATTAGATTGAGTCCCACCGCAACCAATATGGCCAGCAAAGCAATGCCAGCGGACAGACGGGTAGCCCACGTTGCGCGCACATTGACCTGCTCTTGTGCCGCATGGGAAGCTTTAACAGCAACTTCACGCTGCTTCAACAAGGCTCCGCGCAATTCTCGCCAGGCTGGAGTTTCCTCTTTGTTGAGCACAGCAATAGCGTCACCCTTGTCTGCGACGAGGGCCAACACTTTTTCTTGTGCCGTGGCATGCATGGTTCTGAGTGCCGGTAACTGCGAAAGCCCAGATTCGAACGCACTGCCTTTGGCAATAGCCGCGGACTGGGCGTAGGCGGCCTCATAGGAAGACTGTGCAGCCTTGAGGTTTTCCAGCGCTTTGGGGTTAGCGGGGTCCAGCACGACATTTCTAAGTGCTTGCCCCATCTGAAGCCCTTGCGCGTACATCTCCGACAAACCGCGTTCCACCGCCTGCTCTGAATTGATATACCGATCAAACTCCTCGCGGGTGTTAACAAGGGACCCAATGCTGCTCGCCATGCCCAACACAAACAGAATGGCGGGGACGGCTGCAAAACTGATGATCTTGGTGCTAAAACGCATAAGACTCTCCGGTATCAATTTACCGGGATAGTACAGGCGTTGCAAAAGGTTGCAAGACGCGCCAGTATTGCCCCGGAGATAAACCCAGCAATCATCGGCTCGCAGACAGAGCCGACGGCACCCCAATCAAACGCAGCCGGTTGGCTTGGGCAGGCCGCCGTACTTGGTGATGGGTTTCATGGGGCCGGTCATCCAGAGTTTGAAGACTGCGTTTTGTTCCTGCTCCAGGTACTTGGCAAACTTGCGGATGGGCGGCACGCTGCCGAATTCTTCGTAGTACTCGCGGGCCTTCAGAATCTGGGCCCACTTGGTGTCGTC
>CAINUX010000265.1 GCA_903853895.1 uncultured beta proteobacterium
ACGAAATCATTCTCATGATCCACCCGGATCAGAGCGAACAAGTTCCAGCCATGCTGGAGCGTTACAAAGGCATGATCACTGCCGGCGGTGGCAAGATCCATCGCGAGGAAGATTGGGGTCGTCGCCAGTTGGTCTACATGATCAACAAGCTTGCCAAAGCCCATTACCTGTGTGTCAACATCGAAGCCGACCAGGCTGTGATGTCCGAACTCGAACACGCGTTCAAGTTCAATGACGCTGTGCTGCGCCATCTGACCGTGCTGAAGAAGAAGGCTGATACCGGCCCTTCGTCCATGATGAAGACCGTGGAGCGCGAAGAAACACGCAAGACACAACAGGCTGAATACAACGCTTAACGGCGTTTTTGTTGACGGAGAGTGCCTGCCAATTCACTTGTACTGAGTGCCTGTATCGCAGAGCTAGATGCCATGCGCTACACACCAGCTGGAATACCCGCCCTGAACCTGCGGCTCGAACACGAGTCTGAGACACAGGAAGCCGGGCAGCCCAGACAAATCAAGGTGGCAGTGAAAGCAGTGGCTTTCGGCGCATTGGCAGAGCGGTTGGTCAAACAACCCATCGGCAGTGTCTGGAAGTTCAGCGGTTTTCTAGGCAACGCCCGTCACGGCAAAAGCATCGTTTTTCATATTCAAGAATTTTCGCAAGATTAGTTTTTTTAGGAGGCCCACATGGCCACGTTCAAAAAATTCAACAAAGACAAGCGTCCCAAGCGCCCCGCACAGAATCTGCTGTTCAAGCGCAAGCGTTTCTGCCGCTTCACAGTCACTGGCGTCGAAGAGATCGACTACAAGGACATCGACACCTTGCGTGATTTCATTGCCGAAAACGGCAAGATCATTCCCGCACGCCTGACCGGCACTCGCGCAATTTTCCAGCGCCAGCTCAACACCGCTATCAAGCGCGCTCGCTTCCTGGCGATGCTGCCTTACAGCGACCAGCACAAGATCTAAGGAGTACGAACATGCAAATTATTCTGCTCGACAAGGTCGTGAATCTGGGCAACCTGGGCGATATCGTCAAGGTCAAGGACGGTTACGCACGTAACTTTTTGATCCCTTCGGGTCGCGCACGCCGCGCCACCGAAGCCGCTAAAGCTGCTTTTGAAGCCAAGCGCGCTGAGCTGGAAAAAGCTGCAGCCGCCAAGCTGGCCGAGTGCCAGGCTCTGGGCGAAAAGCTCGGTGGTACCACCATCAAGCTGACCCAAAAAGCCGGTGTGGATGGCCGTTTGTTCGGCTCAGTGACCAATGCCGACATTGCTGAAGAGCTGGTCAAGAATGGCTACAAGGTCGTCAAGTCGCAAATCCGCATGCCTTTGGGCCCCATCAAGACCGTTAGCGAAAGCACGGTTGCAGTGGCTCTGCACACCGACGTGGTGGTCGACATCACCGTGTCCGTGTACGGCGAAACTGCTTAAATGCATTGAACGCAATAGGTCAGCCCGCAAGGGTTGACGCTAACACCAAAAGCCGCAAAGGTTCGCCCTGGCGGCTTTTGCTTTTTTCGTCAGTGCTTATCCCGCTCTGTACACCACTTTTCCACAGCTTTCCCCCAGCCATTGCCATTGCCGCCGTATGGCCTAGCGCTTAGCATTGAAGGCTTCAAGGAACATCCATGTCCACCGTCCTTTCCCCTGTAGATCAATACGGTCAAGACCGACAAATTGCACAGTTGCGCGTACCGCCACACTCCATCGAGGGTGAATCCAGCGTGTTGGGCGGCTTGCTGCTGGACAACGCGGCCTGGGACCGCGTCGGTGACATCCTGATGGACGGCGACTTTTACCGCTACGAGCATCGCTTGATCTATGCGGCCATTGGCGCACTGGTCAACGCCAGCAAACCGGCCGATGTGATCACGGTGTTCGAGCACATGCAAAACCAGGGTAGGGCGGAAGAGATTGGAGGCCTGGCCTATTTGAACTCGCTGGCCCAATACGTGCCCAGTGCTAGCAATATTCGCCGCTACGCCGAGATCGTGCGAGACCGCTCTTTGTTGCGCAAGCTGGTGAGCGCCAGCGACGAAATCGCCACCAATGCATTCAACCCCAAAGGGCGCCCGGTGGCGGACATCGTGGATGAGTCGGAACAGAAGATCTTCAATATCGGCGAGCAGGGCAAGCGCAACAACCAGGGCTTCCAGGCCATGGATTCACTGGTGGTCAAGCTGCTGGACCGCGTCCAGGAAATGGCCGATAACCCCAATGACGTGACTGGCGTGCCGACCGGCTTCTACGATATGGACCGCATGACGGCGGGCCTGCAGGCAGGCGACCTGATCGTGCTGGCGGCGCGCCCCTCCATGGGCAAAACCGCGCTGGCCATCAATATTGCTGAGCATGTGGCGCTGAATGAAGGGCTGCCAGTTGCAGTGTTTTCCATGGAAATGGGTGCTGCCCAGCTGGCGGTGCGTATCGTGGGTTCAATTGGCCGCATTGACCAGGGGCATTTGCGCACGGGCAAGTTGACTGATGACGAGTGGCCGCGCTTGTCAGAAGCCATTGAAAAGCTGCGCACCATCTCGTTACACATCGATGAGAGCGCCGGTCTGACCTCTAGCGAGCTGCGAGCCAACGCCCGACGCCTGGCGCGCCAATGCGGACAGCTCGGTTTGATCGTGGTGGACTATTTGCAACTGATGAGCGGCAGCAGCAGTGACGGCGAGAATCGTGCTACCGAGCTCGGAGAGATATCCCGGGGCCTGAAAATGCTGGCCCGGGAATTGAAATGTCCGGTGATCGCGTTATCGCAGCTCAACCGCAGCGTGGAGCAGCGTCCTGACAAACGGCCCATGATGAGTGACTTGCGCGAATCCGGCGCCATCGAACAGGATGCCGACATCATTATGTTCATCTACCGCGACGAGTACTACACCAAGGACGCCTGCAAGGAGCCCGGTGTAGCCGAGGTCATCATCGCCAAGCAGCGTAACGGCCCCACCGGGACCGTCAAGCTGGCCTTCCTTAAGAACATCACCAAGTTTGAGAGCTTGGCTTCGGGTGGGGGTGGGGACTACTAAGGGAATGATGCTCTTTAGTTGCGCCCGCATCAGGGCTGGGGCACGTGGCGCCGCTCATGTCCCCCGACTCAGGGCTTCGCCATGATTCTCCTCCTTGACTTCGCTTTACCACGCACCCCAGCCCTGATGCTCCGTGGCTGTGCAAAAAAAGGACTAGAAACCAAATTGGCCTCTAGCCCGTGTATTTACTGCGTGGGTTGCTACTAAAGGTATAGCATTTCGCTAAAGCACTTCGCTAGCAAAATCCGCCAGGCGCGAACGCTCGCCGCGCGCAAGCGTGATGTGCCCGCCATGTGGCCAGCCTTTGAAGCGGTCCACGGCGAAGGTCAAACCGGAGGAACCTTCGGTCAGATACGGGGTATCGATCTGGGCCAGATTGCCCATGCAGATGATCTTGGTGCCGGGGCCGGCGCGGGTGATCAGCGTTTTCATTTGCTTGGGTGTCAGGTTTTGCGCTTCATCAATGATGACGTACTTGTTCATGAAGGTACGACCCCGCATGAAGTTCATGCTCTTGATTTTGATGCGGCTGCGGATCAGCTCGTTGGTCGCGGCGCGGCCCCATTCGCCGGCGCTGGTATCGGTCTTGCCCAACACTTCCAGGTTGTCGTCCAGCGCGCCCATCCATGGGCCCATTTTTTCTTCTTCGGTTCCTGGCAGGAAGCCGATGTCCTCACCCACGCTGACGGTGGCGCGGGTGACGATAATCTCGGTGTAGCGGCGGTCGTCCAACACTTGGGTCAGGCCTGCGGCCAGGGCCATCAGGGTTTTGCCGGATCCGGCCGTGCCGGTTAGCGTCACAAAGTCCACTTCGGGGTCCATGAGCAGGTTCATCGCAAAATTCTGTTCGCGGTTGCGCGTGGTGACGCCCCACACCGCGTTCTTGAGATGGGTGAAATCGCGCAGTGTCTTGATCACCGCCGTGGTGCCACGAATCTCGGTCACGCGGGCATACAAACTGGGTTCGCCGGGCGACTCAAAGTAGACAAATTGGTTGATCATCAAGCTCGGAACGACCGGGCCGTTGATCTTGTAGAAGGTATGCTGGCCCTGCTGCCAGCTCTCGACGGCCTGGCCATGGGTCGCCCAGAAGTCGGAGGGCAGGGCCAACGACCCTGCGTACAGCAGATCGCCGTCTTCGAGCGTCTTGTCGTTCTGGTAGTCGTCGGTGGCCAAGCCCAATGCGCGGGCCTTGACCCGCATGTTGATGTCCTTGGACACCAGCACTACTTCGCGCGGTGCGTAGTGCTGGCGCAATGCTTCTACTACTCCCAGGATCTGGTTGTCGGCCTTGCCTTGCGGCAGGCTGGTGGGCAGCGAGTAATTGAGCGGCTGGGTCTGGAACAACAACTTGCCGCGGGCGTCCCGGTTGCCGGTGCTCGACAGTTGGAACCCGGCGGTGATGTCCGCGCCTGGCGTGCCGGCCAGCGCGTCCAGCGTGCGGCTGGTCTGGCGGGCGTTGCGGGCGACCTCGGTCATGCCCTTTTTGTGGCCGTCCAGCTCTTCCAGCACGATCATCGGCAGGTAGATGTCGTGCTCTTCAAAGCGGAACAGCGACATGGGGTCGTGCAGCAGCACGTTGGTGTCCAGCACAAACAGCTTGGTGGGTCCGGTGCGCACGGGTTTGCGGGAGCGGGCGGTGCTGGGGCGGGTCTCTACCTGAACCATCACGGGGGCGGTGGCCGGCTCCACCATCGGTGGTTGCTCACGCGTGGACTTGTCCAGCAACGCGGCGGTCGCCCGTTTTGGGGCCTCCTTGACCACGACTCTTTCAGCGGCGGGCCGTGCACTGGTCGCCTTGACGGACTCGAAGTTTTCCGGTTTCTGCGCGGGACGGGCAGCGCTGCGAGCAGACGCGACAAAAGCCTTGGGTGGGAGACGGTCAGCAGGTTTGGTTGGGGCGGGTGGCAGTGGCATGGATGGTGAGGCTCATGGAAGGAGAAGTGGAGGAAAAGGGCATCGCAAAAGCAAAAAAGCCGCCCTGAGCCAAGGCGGCTTTTTGTTGTGGCGCGTTTGCGATGTTCAACGGCATTGGATCATTATGCATGACCCGGATGACACCGCCAGATGGGCGTGTGTCAAAAACCACGCTAGCAGGTCATGCTGCCTTTTTCAGCGCTTTCACGGCCTTGAGCACGTCGTCCACATGGCCAGGCACCTTGAGGCCGCGCCATTCTTCCTTCAACAGGCCGTCGGCGCCGATCAGGAAGGTGCTTCGTTCAATGCCCTTGACCTTCTTGCCGTACATGATCTTGTTTTTGACCACGCCGAACATGTGGCACATTTTTTCTTCGGTATCGGCGATCAGCTCAAACGGGAGTTCCAGCTTGGTCTTGAACTCGTCGTGTGACTTCATGTTGTCGCGGGACACTCCAAACACGGCGGCACCGGCTTTGACAAAATCTTTGTATTTGTCGCGGAACTGCATCGCCTCGGTGGTGCAGCCGGGTGTGTTGTCCTTGGGGTAGAAATACAACACCATGGTTTTTCCGACATGGGTAGTATTACTCACTCGGATGCCACCGGTTGCATTGGCTTCAAATTCAGGTAGGGGCTTGTTGACAACGATCGCCATATGGTACTTTTAGTCTCGCGTTCTGGATGTGTCAGTCAAAGTAGAGGGATGTAAACGTGACAGCGTTTTTTCACCCTCGACTGCAACCCAAGATTTTACTCTGAAAAGCACCCCATGGGCCTTCAGGGTAAACACGCTTACAACAAAAGGGCCGCCGCGACCTTGCGGCCCTCACCGGCCAGAAAGTTATAAGTGCGGCAGGCGGCTTGGGTGTCCATGGTTTCCACGCCAATACGCTTGTTGTACAGCGATTTCAACAGAGCGGGGTTTGGAAACTGGATGCATGTTCCGCTGCCAAAAATCACTAGTTCGATATCCATCTCCGCGATACGCTCGAAGTGGCTGGCATGCAGATCGGCAAACTGCGCGCAGTCCCAGGCAAAACGTGCACCGGATGCACTGATGACCACACTGGACGCTATTTTTTCGCCGTTTACGGCAACCCAGCCCGGCCCATAACCGGTCACTGAGGACGCTTGTGTGGCGTCTGGAAGGAATTTCATAGTGGCGCCCGGGTGAAATTTGAATGCTGCACCGCACTACTTGTGTGCGGAACTGTGGTCAAATTATAGGTTTCGCCCTGTGATCCTGACTTCCGGAGGGACTTTGAGAACCATTCAAAAATCTGCCAAGCTGGCAAACGTGCTCTACGACATTCGCGGCCCCATCATGGATGCGGCCCGGCAAATGGAGGACGAAGGTCAGAAGATCATCAAGCTGAACCTCGGCAATCTCGCGGTTTTCGGCTTTGATGCGCCCGAAGAAATCCAGCAGGACATGATCCGCAACCTGCCCAACTCGGCCGGCTATTCGGACAGCAAAGGCATCTTCGCCGCGCGCAAGGCGGTGATGCACGAGACCCAAAAACAGGGCATTGCGGGTGTTACGCTGGACGACATTTACCTGGGCAACGGCGCCAGCGAGCTGATCACTATGGCCACCAACGCGCTGCTGGACAACGGCGACGAGCTGCTGCTGCCCATGCCCGACTACCCGTTGTGGACCGCATCCACCAGCCTGTCGGGTGGAACGCCGGTGCACTACCTGTGCGACGAAGCGAATGGCTGGATGCCCAATCTGGACGACATCCGCGCCAAGATCACGCCTCGCACCAAGGGCATTGTGGTCATCAACCCCAACAACCCCACTGGCGTGCTGTATTCCGACGCTTTGCTCAAGAGCATTGTCGAGATTGCCCGCGAACACGGCCTGGTAATCATGGCCGACGAGGTCTATGACAAGGTCCTGTACGACGGCGTGAAGCACACGGCGCTGGCCTCGTTGTCGACCGACGTGTTGACGCTGACCTTCAACTCGCTGTCCAAGAGCTACCGCTCCTGCGGTTACCGTGCGGGCTGGATGGTGGTTTCGGGCAACAAGAAGTCCGCCAGCGACTACATCGAGGGCCTGAACATGCTCTCGAACATGAAGCTGTGTTCCAACGTACCCGGCCAGTGGGCCATCCAGACTGCATTGGGCGGTTACCAGAGCATTAACGACCTGGTCTGCGAGGGCGGACGCCTGCGCCGCCAGCGCGATCTGGCCTATGAGTTGATCACGGCCATCCCGGGCGTGAGCTGTGTCAAGCCGCAAGCGGCGTTGTACATGTTTCCCAAGTTGGACCCCAAGGTCTATCCGATTGCGGATGACCGGCAGTTCTTCCTGGAGTTGCTCAAGGCAACGCGTGTCATGCTGGTTCAGGGAACCGGCTTTAACTGGAAACAGCCTGACCACTTCCGCATCGTGTTTTTGCCGCACGAAGACGACTTGCGCGAAGCCATTGGTCGCATCGCCAAGTTCCTCGAAGGCTACCGCAAGAGCCACGGAACGCACAATGCGCAACCCAGCCAGACTCCGGCGTCTGCTATGAAACTGGTAGCTGCTCGCGCATGATTTACGAGGGCTAGGGCCCTCATTTACTCAGAGATTTTATGAAACCGATACAAGTTGGACTGATGGGCATTGGCGTCGTGGGCGCGGGTACTTTCAATGTGCTCAAGCGCAACCAGGAAGAGATTCAGCGCCGCGCCGGCCGCGGCATTGCCATCACCATGGTGGCAGATCTGGACGTGGCCCGGGCCCAGTCCATCGTCGGTGACAGTGTGCAGGTGGTGAGCGATGCCCGCGCCATCATCGCCAACCCCGAGATCGACATCGTCATCGAACTCATTGGCGGCTACGGCATTGCCAAGACGCTGGTTCTAGAAGCCATTGCGGCCGGCAAACACGTGGTCACCGCCAACAAGGCGCTGCTCGCTGTGCATGGCACCGAAATCTTCGCAGCTGCGTCCGCCAAGGGCGTGATGGTGGCCTTTGAAGCGGCCGTGGCCGGTGGCATCCCCATCATCAAGGCCCTGCGCGAGGGCCTGACTGCCAACCGCATCCAGTGGATTGCCGGCATCATCAACGGCACGACCAACTTCATCCTGTCCGAGATGC
This sequence comes from uncultured beta proteobacterium, assembly GCA_903853895.1. Taxonomy (GTDB): domain Bacteria; phylum Pseudomonadota; class Gammaproteobacteria; order Burkholderiales; family Burkholderiaceae_C; genus Allorhodoferax. Next base: position 8,051 of record CAINUX010000265.1, read on the forward strand.
GCGACAAGGGCCTGGACTTTGCCGTGGTGCTGAAAGAAGCGCAACGCCTGGGCTATGCCGAGGCCGATCCCACTTTTGACATCGAAGGCGTGGACGCCGCGCACAAGGTCACACTGATGTCGGCCATTGCATTCGGCATTCCCGTGCAGTTTGATAAGGCCTATGTGGAAGGCATCACCAAGCTCGGCGCCACCGACATCAAGTACGCAGAGCAGTTGGGCTACCGCATCAAGCTGTTGGGCATCACGAAGCGCACGACGAAAGGCGTGGAGTTGCGCGTGCACCCCAGCCTGATCCCTTCCAAGCGCCTGATTGCCAACGTGGAGGGCGCCATGAACGCCGTCGTCGTCAATGGCGACGCGGTGGGCAACACGCTGTACTACGGCAAGGGCGCCGGCTCCGAGCCGACGGCCAGCGCGGTAATTGCCGACCTGGTGGACATCACCCGCCTGCACACGGTAGACGCGGCCAACCGCGTGCCGCACCTGGCTTTTCAGCCCAACACCTTTGACAAGGCCATGGA
>CAINUX010000266.1 GCA_903853895.1 uncultured beta proteobacterium
CCCAGGTGCTGCTGCTCGATGAGCCGATGGCCGGCATGAACGTTGAAGAAAAGCAGGACATGTGCCGCTTTGTGCTGGACGTCAATGAAGAATTTGGCACCACCATCGTTTTGATCGAACACGACATGGGCGTGGTGATGGACATCTCCGACCGCGTGGTGGTGCTCGACTACGGCAAGAAAATTGGTGACGGCACGCCTGAAGAGGTGCGCAACAGCCCCGAAGTGATCAGCGCCTACCTTGGCACCTCACACTAAGGAAATATCAAGATGGCATTCTTTCTGGAAACTCTGTTGGGCGGCCTCATGGCAGGCATGCTCTATTCGTTGGTGGCGCTGGGCTTTGTGCTGATCTACAAAGCCTCAGGCGTCTTCAATTTCGCGCAGGGCGCCATGGTGCTGTTTGCCGCTTTGGCGATGGCGCGTTTTGCGGAATGGATACCGCTTTATACGGGAATAAGCAACCCTTTTGCCGCTAACCTCATTGCCTTCGTCATTGCGGGCTTTCTGATGTTTGTCGTCGCCTGGATCATCGAGCGCCTGGTGCTGCGCCATCTGGTCAACCAGGAGGGCACCACCTTGCTGATGGCCACCTTGGGTATCAGCTACTTTTTGGATGGCATCGGCCAGACCATCTTTGGAAGTGACATCTACAAAATTGATGTCGGTATGCCCAAGGAGCCCATCTTCGCCTTTGAGAGCATGTTTGAAGGCGGCGTTCTGATCAACAAGGAAGACCTGTATGCGGCGCTCATCGCTGCCGTGCTGGTGGCTGCTCTGAGTCTATTTTTTCAAAAAACGGCAACCGGCCGTGCCCTGCGGGCTGTGGCAGATGACCACCAGGCGGCGCAGTCGATTGGCATTCCACTCAACCGTATCTGGGTCATCGTCTGGTGTGTGGCTGGCGTAGTCGCTTTGGTGGCTGGAATGATCTGGGGCAGCAAACTGGGCGTGCAGTTTTCGCTGACCACTGTCGCTCTGCGAGCCCTGCCAGTGGTGATTTTGGGTGGTTTGACCTCGGTACCCGGGGCCATTGTGGGTGGACTGATCATCGGCGTCGGCGAGAAGTTGTCGGAAGTGTTTCTGGGACCCTATGTGGGCGGGGGCATTGAAATCTGGTTCGCCTACGTGCTGGCCCTCGTGTTCCTGCTGTTCCGCCCCCAAGGGTTGTTCGGCGAGAAGATCATTGACCGCGTCTGATACCTAACGTATTGAGTAAGAAAAATGTTCTACAGAGAAAACGGCCAATACAAGACCAGCTACCGCGCAGACCAGCAGATTTTTGCTATTGCGCAGGACCGTTGGGCCATACTGCTACTGATTGCGGCGGCGTTCCTCGTAGTGCCCTTGCTGGGCAGCGACTATATGTTTCGTGCCATCTTCATTCCCTTTTTGATCATGTCGCTGGCGGCATTGGGTGTGAATATTCTGGTTGGCTACTGCGGGCAGATTTCCCTCGGCTCGGGCGCTTTCATGGCAGTGGGCGCTTATGCAGCCTTTAATTTCTTTGTCCGGGTGCCCGGCATTCCTCTTGTACTGGCACTGGTGCTGGGCGGGTTGTGTTCCAGTGCTTTCGGCATTCTGTTTGGCCTGCCAAGTCTGCGGGTCAAAGGGCTCTATCTGGCCGTGGCCACGTTGGCGGCGCAGTTTTTCAGTGACTGGATGTTCCTGCGCATCAAATGGTTTACTAATGACGCGCCCTCCGGTTCGGTTTCGGTTTCCGGCTTGCAAGTGTTCGGTCTGCCCATTGAGAGTCCTATTTCCAAGTACATCCTGTGTCTGTCCATCCTCGTGGTGGTCGCACTGATGGCCAAGAACCTGGTGCGCGGTGCGGTAGGGCGTGAGTGGATGGCGATCCGCGACATGGACGTTGCTGCGGCCGTGATCGGTATCCGCCCGATGTATGCCAAGCTCAGCGCCTTTGCCGTCAGCTCTTTCATCGTTGGCGTAGCCGGCGCCCTGTGGGGCTTTGTTTACCTGGGCGCCTGGGAGCCGGCAGCATTCTCGGTGGACATGTCGTTTCGCTTGCTGTTCATGGTCATCATTGGCGGCATGGGCTCCATCATGGGTAGCTTCTTTGGAGCAGGCTTTATTGTGTTGCTGCCAATTTTTCTGAACCAGTTCCTGCCGCTTTTGGGTCAGCTGTTCGGCGTTGAAATTTCGACCGCCGGCATATCCCACGCCGAGCTGATCATCTTTGGCGCACTGATTGTCTGGTTCCTGATTGTGGAGCCGCATGGTCTGGCCAAGTTGTGGGCGCTGTCCAAGCAGAAGCTGCGGCTCTGGCCTTTCCCTCACTGATTTTTTTGTCGTGTTGTTCGTTCGTTAACCACAGGCATACCAATGCCGAACCTTAGGAGACTTCCATGAAAATTCGCAACGTTGTTCTGGCCAGTGTGCTGGCCGCTGCCGGGGCCGGGGCCTTTGCCCAGGCCAAGGAGCAATTCTTCCCGGGTCTGCCCTACAGAACCGGCCCATACGCCCCCAACGGTGTGCCATGGGCCAACGGCTATTCTGACTACCTCAAGCTCGTCAATGCGCGCGGCGGCATCAATGGCATGAAGATCATTTACGAAGAGTGCGAAACCGGCTACGACACGGCACGCGGCGTGGAATGCTATGAGCGTCTCAAGGGCAAGCACGGCGGAGCCACCGTGTTCCAGCCGCTGTCTACCGGCATTACCTTTGCGCTGACCGAAAAAGCGCCTGGTGACAAGATCCCGTTGATCACCGCTGGCTATGGCCGCAGCGAAAGCCAGGACGGCACCGTGTTCAAGTGGAACTTTCCGCTGGCAGGCACCTACTGGCTGGCAGCCGACGCACTGGTGCAGACCATCGGCAAAAAAGAAGGCGGGATGGAGAAGCTCAAGGGCAAAAAAGTGACCTTGGTCTACCACGACTCACCGTATGGCAAGGAACCCATTCCGTTGCTGCAGGAGCGCTCAGCCCAGTTAGGTTTCAACCTGCAATTGCTGCCTGTGACGGCACCTGGCGTGGACCAGAAAGCCACCTGGCTGCAAGTACGCCAGGCCAAGCCTGACTACGTGTTGCTGTGGGGCTGGGGTGTTATGAACTCCACCGCTTTGAAAGAAGCCCAAGCCACAGGTTACCCACGCGACAAGATGTATGGCGTGTGGTGGTCGGGTGCCGAGCCAGACGTCAAGGACGTGGGCGAAGGTGCCAAGGGCTACAACGCAGTCACCATGCAGCATGGTGCCGAACCTCAATCTGGCGTCGTGAAAGAAATCATGGAAAAAGTCCATGCCAAGGGTGAAGGCTCTGGACCCAAAGAAGAAGTGGGCCAGGTGCTGTATATGCGTGGTGCCATGAGTGCCATGCTGGCTGTGGAAGGCGTACGCCGTGCACAGGAACGCTTTGGTAAAGGCAAGTGGATGTCGGGTGAGCAGGCGCGTTGGGGCTATGAAAACCTGGCTCTGGACCAGAAGAAGCTCGACGCACTGGGCTTTGCCGGCGTGATGCGCCCCATCGCCACCACCTGCGCCGACCACATGGGCTCCAACTGGGCGCGTGTGCACACCTGGGACGGCAAAAAGTGGAACTTCTCCTCTGATTGGCTGCAAGCCGACGAGATGATTCTGAAGCCACTGGTCAAGACCACGGCGGCCAAATACGCCGCCGACAAGAAGCTGACACCGCGCACCCCCGCGGACTGCCAGTCCTGATGACAACGGCGGCCCTGGCGGGCCGCCAAATGAAAGCCCCGCAATGCCGGGTTTTCATTTGGTTTGAATGGAACTACCACCATGAGTGAAGCGAAAAAAATTGTTCTTAACGTCAATGGCATTGAGGTCATCTACAACCACGTGATACTGGTGCTCAAGGGTGTGTCCCTGCAGGTGCCAGAAGGGGGCATCGTGGCCATCCTGGGCGGCAATGGCGCGGGCAAGACTACGACACTGCGTGCGGTGTCCAACCTGTTGGCGGGCGAGCGCGGGGCGGTTACCAAGGGCTCTATCGAGTTGCGTGGCGAGCGCATTGAAAACCTCTCACCCGCTGATCTGGTGCAGCGGGGCGTGGTGCAAGTCATGGAGGGGCGACACTGTTTTGCCCACCTGACGATCGAAGAAAATCTGCTCACCGGCGGTTATACCCGTAAGAGCAAGGCCGAGGTCGCGGCTAACCTGGAAAAAGTCTACAACTACTTTCCCCGTCTGAAAACGCGCCGCACCAGCCAGGCTGCCTACACCTCGGGTGGCGAGCAACAGATGTGTGCCATTGGCCGTGCGCTGATGGCTAATCCCAGCATGGTGCTGCTCGACGAGCCTTCTATGGGCTTGGCGCCCCAGATCGTGGAAGAGGTGTTCGAGATTGTCAAAGACCTCAATACCAAGGAAAAGGTCACCTTTCTGCTGGCCGAACAGAACACCAATATGGCGTTGAAGTACTCCGACTACGGTTACATCATGGAGTCTGGCCGCGTCGTGATGGACGGGCAAGCCGATTACCTGCGCACCAATGAGGATGTCAAGGAGTTCTATCTCGGCATGGGCGGTGGCGAGCGCAAGAGCTTCAAGGATGTGAAGAGCTACAAGCGCCGCAAGCGCTGGCTTGCATGAAACACCCCCCGGCTTGCCCACTGCGTGTGGCCGCTTTCCCCCTTGCAGGGGGCAACACCGGTGGCCCGGCAAAGCCGGATCCACGGTGTTTCTGGAAGGGCGGCGTGCTGCGCATGGCCGCCAAGACATGCGGTATCCCCGCGCCAACATGGAGATAGCCCTCGTGAGTAATTTTTTTGATGCTCTTGAGACCCGCCCGCCCGCCGAGCGCGAGGCCGCGCTGATGGCGGCACTGCCGGCGCAGGTGGCCCATGCCAAGCAGGCATCAGCGGCTTTTGCCGACCTGCTGCAGGATGTGGACACTGCCGCAGTGGTGGACCGCGCTGCGCTGGCCCGGCTGCCGGTGATTCGCAAGCACGAGTTGCAGGAGCGCCAGCAGGCCGCGCGTCAGCGGGCTACCGGTGCGGTGGCTGCCGGCAATGTGTTCGGTGGGTTCAGCGCGCTAGGGTTTGGCGCCGCCATGCCCCGAGTATTTGCCAGTCCCGGCCCGATCTACGAGCCTGAGGGCACCACACGTGACTATTGGCGCATGGCCCGTGCCATCTACGCGGCCGGTTTCCGGCCGGGGGAGCTGATCCACAACAGCTTCAGCTACCACTTTGTGCCCGCGGGTTCCATGATGGAGACGGGCGCCCACGCGATGGGCTGCACCGTGTTCCCTGGCGGCACCGGGCAGACCGAGCAACAGGTACAGGCCATGCGCGAGCTGCTGCCAGCGGGCTACATCGGCACACCCAGTTTTCTGAAGATCATCGTTGAAAAGGCTGCAGAGATGGGCGTTGCCTTGCCCAGCCTGACCAAGGCCATGTTCGGGGGCGAGGCGTTCCCGCCGAGCTTACGCGACTGGTTTACGGCCCATGGTGTCAGCGGCTACCAGTGTTACGCAACAGCCGACCTGGGACTCATTGCGTACGAGACGTCTGCCCGTGAAGGGCTGGTCCTGGATGAAGGGGTGATTGTCGAAATTGTCCGCCCTGGTACCGGCGACCCAGTCGCCGATGGCGAGGTGGGGGAACTCGTGGTCACCACACTGAATCCATCGTACCCACTGATCCGGTTTGGCACCGGCGATTTGTCCGCCCTGCTGCCGGGTACCTGCCCCACTGGCCGCACCAATGCACGCATCAAGGGCTGGATGGGGCGTGCCGACCAAACCACCAAGATCCGCGGTATGTTTGTCCACCCCAAACAGGTGGACGAGATTGTGAAACGGTTTGGCGAGGTGGCCCGTGCCCGTCTGGTAGTCAGCGGAGAGATGGCCAATGACCAGATGACATTGCGGGTCGAGGCCCATGACGGGTCCAACAATCTGTCTGCGCGAATTGAAGAAGCCATCCGCGATGTCACCAAACTGCGCGGTCAGGTCGAAATACTGGCGCCCGGCTCGTTGCCCAACGACGGCAAAGTGATCGAGGATGCCCGCAGTTACAAATAGCCCTGCGGATTGTGAGGTGGTCAGTGGGCCTAGGTAGTTTCCAGCATGGCAATAGGATAGTCTGGCGCTAGGCTGTGTGCATTCATTCCAAGGAACCATTGACATGAAAAAACTGTTTACCGCTCTCGCTGCAGCTTCGACCCTCGTGGCCTTTGCTGATACCTATCCCTCAAAGCCGATTTCCATTGTGGTGCCCTTTTCCGCGGGTGGCCCGACCGACCGCGTGGCGCGCGATTTGGCAGAGGCGATGCGCAAGCCCATGGGGGGCATCAGCATCCTCGTGGACAACGCAGCAGGCGCCGGGGGCTCCATTGGTGCCAACAAGGTAGCCAAGGCCGCACCGGACGGCTACACCCTGCTGTTGCACCATATCGGCATGGCGACCATGCCAACGCTGGTGCGCAATATCCCGTTCAAGGTGGAGTCCGATTTCGAGTATGTAGGCATGGTCAACGATGTGCCCATGACCCTGATTGGTCGCCCCAGTCTGCCCGCCAAGAACTACAAAGAGTTGACCGTCTGGATTGGGCAGAACAAGGGCAAGATCAATCTGGGCAATGCGGGTGTTGGTTCGGCATCGCATTTGTGTGGCCTGATGTTCCAAAACGCCCTGGGGGTGGACATGACGACCGTGCCCTATAAGGGCACTGCGCCGGCGATGACGGATCTCATTGGCGGGCAAATCGACTTCATGTGTGACCAGACCACCAATACCAGCACCCAGATTGAAGCCAAAAAAGTGCAGGCCTATGCGGTGACAAGCTCTAAGCCCTTGACGACACCCGCATTGAAAGATCTGCCAACCCTGCAGGACATGGGGCTGAAGGGCTTTGAGGTCACCATTTGGCACGGGCTGTACGCCCCCAAAGGTACGCCTGCTGACGTGGTCGCCAAAATCAATGCAGCCCTCAAAGTGGCCCTGAAGGACGCCGATTTCATCAAGAAGCAGGAGGGCCTGGGGGCGGTCGTGGTAAGCGACAAGCGCATGGAGCCAGCGGAGCACAAGAAGTTTGTCGCTGCTGAAATCGCCAAGTGGAGCCCCGTCATCAAGGCCGCCGGCGTTTACGCGGATTGATCTGCGGCTGCTAGCGGCCCGGCGGATACTAAACGCCCCAAACGATTGCCTTGCCGGCGGCATGGCAGCGCCTGAGCATGTCGAGGAAGGGCACGGCCCGCTGGCGCAGGGACACCACGTCGGAGCGGGCCACTTTTTCTCCGGCCGCGAGTGCCTCGCGCAGACGTTGCTGCTGTACTTCCTCGTCCTCGGCAATGGCGCGCTCCAACGCGAAGATGGCCGCCGGCATATCCTGCGGTTCCAGGATTCCTTTGGACAGCGACCCGGATTCGGATTTGCCGATCAGCGTCAACATCTGGCGCCCGTTGGGCTCCAGCATGATGAGATCAGCCGTGACTTTGGATTTGAATTTGTATAGCATGGTGCGCTGGAGTATGAACCCTTCCCGCAACTTCATCCTGTGACTTTAGGAGTACACCCTTGGCAGATCTTCACATTCGACGGGAGCATTCCCTGACGCTGACGGCGGCACGAAAAATTGCCATGACGTGGGCCGAGCACGTCGAAGCTGAATTCGGCATGGAATGCACCTACGAGGAGGGTGCAAAAGAAGACCGTGTCCGGTTCAAGCGCTCAGGAGTGCATGGCGTCTTGCATGTTACGTCGGACCATTTTGACCTGGACGCAAAATTGGGATTTTTGCTGGGCGCCTTCAAAGGTCGTATCGAAGCCGAAATCGTCAAGAATCTGGACGACCTGCTGGCCCCCAAAGCGGCCGCCAAGAAGGCCCGCCCCAAAAAACAATAGCGCCCGCAGGTGCTATTGTTTTTGTAGCTGCTCGTGCAGCATGGACGAGGGCTAGGCCCGGTTTAGCTCAATGACTCTATCAGGTCCACATATTGTTGCATCGCGTCTTTGGTAGCCACGCCCTTCAGGTTGTTCCAGGCATCCCACTTGGCGCGGCCCACCATGTCAACAAACCCTGGCTTCTTCTCGCTGTTGTCGCCTGTGCTGGCCTGCTTGTATAGGGCATAAATTTTGAGCAGGGTTGCATTGTCGGGGCGCTCGGTCAGGTTTTTGGAATTGGCGACGGCGGCTTCGAATTGCTTTTTCAGATCGGCCATGGGGTACTCCGGTTGGTTGGTGACAAATGATTGTCCCGTATCTTACGGCGGGATGGACCGGAAGAATAGTACAGTAGCCTCGAAGCTAATTTGTTCTGGAGGGCCTATGGTTACCCGAGTGAAAGCCAAGGACGCTGCCCCGTCCGCCAAGTCACAGTCTGGCACCACCCATGTGCTGCAGGACGACGTAACCCATGCAGTAGCAGGTGCCTTGGGTTTGTACGGCGAACGCATGAGCAAGGTCGATACGGCATGGCTGCGCATGGACTCCCCGTCCAACCTGATGATGATTTTGGGTGTTTGGGTACTCAAGCCCGGCATCCGATTGGCAGATTTACGTCGGCGCATTGAGGAGCGTCTGCTCAAATACCCACGCTTCATGCAATGTGCGGTCGAAGATGCAGCCGGCGCGACCTGGGTCGATGATCCAGCGTTCGATTTGGACCACCATCTGGTGATCGAGAAGCTACCCAGAAAACCCGCGGGCCGCGAGCAGGAGGCCTTACAGGACCGGCTCGCGGAGCTCACCATGCAGCCGCTGGACCGGCAGCACCCCCTGTGGCAGTTTCATCTGGTCAAGGACTACAAGGGGGGGTCCGCCTTGATGGTGCGAATACACCATTGCATCGCGGACGGCATTGCCTTGATATCCGTAACGCAGTCACTGGTCGATAGTGGCCTCCCGCCGCCAGAGCATCCCCACCTTGTCCACCACGAAGGGCTGGAGGGCGCCGAGGATTGGATCGCAGACTCTTTGCTCAAGCCGTTCACCAATATGACGGTCAAGGCGCTCGGCGCTGCAGGGGAGGGCGCCGTTCGGTCAATGGGATTGTTGATGGAGCCTCAAAAAGGTGTGGAACGGGGAATGCACGGCACGGCGGACCTTGCCAAGCTGGCCTTTCACGCCGTTGCGGACCTCGCGGCATTGGCGCTGATGGCGGACGATTCGGCCACGCGGCTGAAAGGGACGCCGGGGAATGCCAAGCGAGTTGCCTGGTGTGCGCCGCTTCCGCTGGCAGATGTCAAGGCTGTTGGCAAGGCCTTGAATTGCTCAATCAATGATGTACTGCTCAGTTGCGTGGCGGGGGCCATTGGGGAGTATCTCAGGGCGCATGGTGATGCCATCGACGGTAAGGAGATCCGCGCCATGGTGCCGGTCAACCTGCGGGCCCTGGACAAGGCCTACCAGCTGGGTAACCAGTTTGGCCTGGCGCCACTGGTGTTGCCGATCGGCCTGGACAACCCGATCGAACGCGTCTACGAAGTGCGCCGGCGCATGCAGGGGCTCAAGGGCAGCATGCAGCCCTTGTTTGCGTTTGGCTTGCTGGCAGTGGCAGGGACGTTGGTCAAGCCGATGCAGGATGCCATGCTGGGACTGTTTTCCAGGAAGACGACTGCCGTGATGACCAATGTGCCCGGCCCGCGTGAAAAGCTGAAGTTCTGTGGCTCGACCATAGAGGAAAACCTGGTCTGGGTGCCACAGAGCGGGACCGTCGGCCTGGGTGTCTCCATCCTCAGCTACGGCGGAGGCGTGCAGTTTGGTGTGGTGTCGGACGCGACGCTATGCCCCGACCCGCAAGCCATCATTGACCAGTTTGAGCCGGAGTTCAATAAATTGGCCATGGTGACCCTGATGCTGCCTTGGGGTGAGGCCAGCTAGTTTCACCGACGGGCCTCCCACTGTGTGGGGGTTCTATTAGCCAGCCAGTTCCGTTAAGGCCATTTCCACGTCGAGCCGCTCCGTCGCATCGAGTGCTGCCATTGCTGCCGCCTGTTCATAGTACCGGGTGGCCTCCGCCATACGCTTGTCGCCATCCAGTATGACGAGTGCGTTGGCGTACTCGATCTTGGCGATGACCGATTCCGGATGGAGGGCGAGTGCCCGTTCGAACAGGTTCAGGCTGGTCTCCTTCTTGGCTCCGTAGGTCATGCTGCCGATGAGCGTACCGACTTTATCGATGACTTCGGCATGAAATGCGCCCAATGCAACGTGGGCGTCGGCGTGGCCAGGTTGCAAACGGATGGCAGATTCCAGCGCTGACTTGACCTTGCCTCCAACGCCCTGCGCCAGCGCTTTGGCAACGCTGATCCCCTGGCTGTACCGGCCCAGGGCATAAGCTTGCCAATAAAATGCGTTGGCATTCGTGGGCTCGGCTTCGGCCTGTTCGGCCGCGCGGTCTGCGACCTGCAGGAACAGGCGTTGGCGATGCTTCTCCCGTGGTTCGAGGTAGTGTGCGTACACGCAGGTGGCCTTGTTGGCCACCGTCCTGCCAGCGGCGCCGGCCTGCAATCCGGCATCGGCAGCCTTTTCAAACTCGCCACCATGAAACAATGCCCAAGCTGCGAGGACCAGCCTATCTTGCGGTAATGGCTCCATGTCACCGGCGTGTAGCTGGTTCCAGTGCATTTTGACGCGCGACGCGTCAAATTGGTAGTCGCCGCTGTGCGGAAATGCGATCCATGGCGCCATGTTGTGTCTCCTGTGTCTTTGGTATTTGCCTGCTGTGCATGGCGCACAGCGGAAACTTTATTCTTGTAACGGGTCTCTTCGCTAGGTCGTGTTGGGGGTTGTGTAGGCTCCAACCAGTTTGAGCAAATGGTTGCGCTGCTCCGCTTCAAGGTAGGGTACGAGCAGGTTCAGCACATGGTGGGCACCGCGCAGCAGGGCGGCCTGTGCACTCTCCGGTTCCAGAGCATTGCGCGGATCTTTCACATACTCAAAGCTCAGCCAATACGTCAGCACCACCACCATGCTGGTGGCGGTTGGCTCCATTTCCCGCGAGTCAATGCGAATGGCACCCGAGCGGCTCATGCTGTCGAGCATGGCCTTGACCGAGCGGGTTTTGTTCTTGAGCACCCACTGGAAGTGGGTCTCCAGGCGGCGGTTCTTGCTCAGCAGGTCATTCAGGTCACGGTACAAAAACCGGTACTGCCATATCAGCTCAAACAGGGTATGCATGAAGAACCAGGCATCCTCCACGTCCCGCACGCTGTCGCTGGCATTGAGCAATTCGTTGAGCGCCTTTTCATAGCGGTCAAACAGGGAATTGATCAACTCATCCTTGGCGGGGTAGTGGTAATACAGATTGCCTGGGCTGATCCCCAATTCGGCCGAAATCAGGGTGGTCGAGACATTGGGCTCGCCAAAGCGATTGAACAGCTCCAACGTCACTTCAAGAATGCGTTCCGCCGTGCGACGGGGGGCTTTTTTAACCATGACTGGCGGGCAGGGGAACTGCGCTGCGCTTGGCTGCCGCCACGGTCTCTCCCAAGTCCTCCATCACCTCTTGCAAGGTGGCAATGGCACGGCCGATACGGGTGGGCGCCTTGGGCGGAGCCGACAAGTGGCGTTTGTGGTCATCCAGCACGTCGTGATTCAGCGTGATGCCATGCCGCGCCAGCTTGGCGGACAGCCCTGTTTTGCGGGACCGCAGCATCTGGCGGGTTTGCTGGTAGGCGTGTTCGGCCAGGTGGCGTCGCTGTGCATAGCTGAACGTGTTGGCGAGGTACAGCTCGGGGTCGCGGTGATCGGGCTCAATCAGGATGATGTCGGTGTGGGGGTAGGCATGGGTGTAATGCTTCATGCCCAACTCCATACGGGAGTGGATCATGGAGCGGAAGGTCTGGCTCAGAACGGCAGGAAGACCACCGTCCACAATGCGGGGGATCTCGCGCTTGTGCGTGGGCAGCCCGCGCTGCATGACTTTCGCAACCTGCGGTGCGGTGGCATCAAACGGTACCAGCGGATTCAGGCAAATCAACAAATCAACGTCATCTTCCAGAGCCACAGAGGCGTGCATGGTCTTTTTCAATGCGCCGTCGACGTAGTACTGGTCATCGATCTCGACCGGTGGAAACAATCCCGGCAGGGCGGAACTGGCCTGTACGGCTTGCGAAATCGGCACATGGTCCCATCCCGGGCGACCAAAGGGGGCCGCCTCCCCACTATCCAGATTGGTGGCAACGAGGGTCAGCTTTGTCTTGAGTTTGCGGAAGTCGTTGGTCCGGCCCTCGCGACTGAACAGCCGCGCAAGTTGGGTGTCCACCGCCTGATTGGAGAATACGCCCGTTGGCAGACCCGGACTTAGTCGCTCAATGGCGTTCATCAACGATTTGCGACCCAGAGTGAAATGCCACAGTGCCGACAGCACCAAGCCAGGAAGCATGATGCCGCGCCGCACAAATTCACCATAGGCGGGTGTCAACAGCCAGGATGGGTCAAAGGTCTCGGACGGCTCACTGTCGTTTTCGATGAATGAGGCGCACAGCTCGCGCGGGGACATGCCGTTGGCCAGCGCAGCGACGATAAACCCACCCGCGGAGACACCAACGTAGTGATCGAGTTTGGTGAAGTCAAGACCGTTGAGCGACTCCTCCAGCGCGCACATGGCGCCAACCTCGTAAATCGCTCCCAAAGGCCCGCCACCAGCCAGCGCCAGAGCGATTTTGGGAGGGGTATTTGAATTTGCGTTCATAGGTACAAAGTGTAGAGTGCTATCCGATAACTTTTTGCTGCAACGCAATACACATATATGGTCGAGTCAGGGCAGCGCAAGGAGTGAAGGGAGCATAAAAAAGGGGCGCTTGCGCGCCCCTCGTGACTGGCCTGCCACCAGTGCGCTTTTAGGCCTGGGGATCTGCTGGCTTCACGGCGGCCTTCGGTGCAACCGTTTTTGCTTTCTTGGCAGGCGTCTTGACAGCTGGTTTTGCTGCCTTCGATTTGCTCGCAACCGGCTGCGGAGCAGCCTTGGCCACGGGAGCCTTTGCCGATAGCTTCTGTACCGCCTTGTTCAGCTCTTCTATGCGCGCGATCAGTGCGTTAACGTCCTTTGCTGACGGCACACCCAGCTTGTTCAGCGCTTTGGCAACGCGTTCTTCAAAAATGTTTTCCAGCTTGTCCCACTGGCCAGTTGCCTTGGAGGTGATATCGGTCGCCATGGTTGACATCTTGGTGGTGGCTTCCGAGATCTTTTCCTCTGCAACTGCTGCCGTCTTGCGCTGGATGCTGACGCCTTCCTTGACGAGGGACTCAAAAGCTTTCGAGCCTTCAGCTTGGGCGCGGGTAAATGCCCCCAGACCCGCCTGCCAGATTTGCTGTGCGGAGTCCTTGACCGAACCGGTCAGATGGGCGTGAGATGATTTCGAGACGGTGTTTTTTTGAAGTTTTTTGACCATGGGGTGCTCCAGAGAGGGTGGTAGTTTGCGTGCCGCTGCCGGTTGCGTTGCGGAACTTGGACGCAACTTTACGCGCAGATGTGATTGGCGTGTAGGTTGAGCTTTCTAACTCGGTAGTCATCGGAAAACCGGTCATCAGATAAACTCGGCTGCCTCCCAATATGAGGTGCGCGTTGACGTGCGCAATTGGCTTGAGGTGTGGTGGTTTTCAAAATGTCTTGCAGAAGAGTTTTGATGTCGAGACTTTCTTAGCTTACTTAACGAGGGCATCCCGCTCGGGACAAAGGTATTTTGCAAGTCGCCAATTTAACTCCAAAGGTCTCGGTTCTGATTCGAACAATGGGCCGGGCCTCACTGCTGCAAGCAGTCATTTCAGTCAAGAATCAGTCGTTTACCGATTGGGAACTCATCGTCGTCAATGCGAGCGGTGTCCCGTTGGCTCTTCCGCCAAACGAAAGCTGGGGTGCGGTCACTCTGTGGATTGAGACGGGCCATGTTCTGGATCGGGGGTCTGCGGCAAACCAGTTGCTGGGTGCCGCCGGTGGGCGATACGCCATCTTTCTGGACGACGACGACTGGTTCCTGTCGGACCATTTGGGTAAGCTAGTCAAAGCACTGGACGCAGATTCGGCCATCGTCGCGGCGTATGGTGATGTCGAATGTCTGGCTGATGCGGGAACTGTGAATCAAAGCGTGAAACACCGGTTTGAGCGAGACTTTGACGTCACAGCCCTGCAACTCGAAAACTACCTTCCTATTCACGCTGTCATGTTTCGCATGGATAGCGTGCGAATCGGGCTACCGTGCGCGTTTGAGCCGGCTTTGCAACTGTTTGAAGATTGGGATTTCTGGTTGCAACTGAGTAAAAAGGGGGGCTTCAAGCGGGTGCCAGGTATCTCGGCAATCTATGCGCTAAGTGCCGCCACGGGATCTGGGCACACGGAAGCGGCAAACGAGCTACGCATTGCGATGCTGACACTGTTGTCCAAACGACAGCTCGAACGCTGGCAGCCTGATGATGCAGCTCGTCTCATACTGCATGAGGTCAAGAGAGTCAATCAACTTACTCATGAAAAACAGGTTGCGAACATTGCGCTCCAGCAGGCCGAACAGTTGCGGCAGTACGTCTCCGAACGAGAGACGCAATTGGATTTGGCTACGCATGCCCTGAATGAGCTTCAAACTCAGCTGCACATGCAAAGCGTTCAAATGGGACTTCAACAACGAGAGATTGACAAGCTGGGGAAGATACGGATCGACCATTTGACACAACTCGCATCGCTCATGGAGTCGACGTCCTGGCGTATCACCCGGCCATTGCGTCAGGCGCGCGGGGTACTCACACGGATCAGGGCCAAGTCTCCCTTGCGTTTTGCCCGCAACCTGTTGCGAGCGCTCGCGAGTCAGATATCACGGCATGGTGTTTTCGGGTTCATCCGTCGTATTCCATATTTTATCGTTCAGCGGCAAGCTTACATCGCCAGAATGCAGAGCCAGCAGCCTGCTGAGAAAGTCAATCTGTTTGAACATGCGCCTCCGAGACTTCGGGATCTGCGGCTGCATCCGGACCTGTCTGGTCAATGGACGACCATCGATGCCAAGGTGTCTGTTGTCATACCGACCTTCAATGCAGGGCCTGAATTTGTATGGATGCTGCGCAAACTGCGGACGCAAAAGGCCATTCGCGAGATAGAAATCGTCGTGGTCGATTCCGGTTCTAGCGATGCAACGGTTGCTGTTGCGCGTCAGGCCGGGGCGACGATCGTTGAGATTCTCCCGTCCGAGTTTACGCACAGCCACTCCCGCAATTTGGGTGCAGACCATGCAACGGGCGACTTTTTGCTGATCATGGTTCAGGATGCCTACCCAATCGGCGACCTGTGGATGTATGGGATGCTTCGCTTCCTGTTGGATCATGCGGACCAAGGTCTTGTAGCGGCGTCTTGCGCCGAATACAGCCGCGCTGATAGCGACATGATGTACGACTCGATGATCAATACCCACTACCGATTTCTCGGGTGTCTAGAGGTTGATCGTATTGGTGAACACAAGGGCAATGACCACATGGCCCTGCGCTCCCAGGGGCAACTCAGCGATGTGTCCTGCCTCATCTCCAGGGAATGCTTCCAGCAATTCCGGTACCGCGGCGACTATGCGGAGGACTTGGATCTGGGTATTCGCCTTATCCAAAGCGGTCGGCGGGTCGCGATGCTAGCCTCCATCAAGGTGATCCATTCGCATAACCGGCCGGCGTTCTACTACTTGAAACGGTCATTTGTTGATGTGATCTTTTTAGTAGGGATGTTTGATGACTTTTTCTACCCCCGATCTGAATCGCTCTCCGGTTTGATGGCCGGGATGCAGTCGACCGCACAGCACATAACCAAGTGGTTTAAACAGCTGGACTCCGTGTGTCCGGTCATCCCGCTTGGTGAACAACTCTCCACTTGGATTGCCGAATCACGGCGAAGCTTTTCAATCATCCAGAAAGCCGATTCAATCCACTTGGGCGAAGACCGCCTCGATGAATTTTTGTCAACTATGTCCCAAAAATACCTTGGCGATGCCCCTCAAGTGATTGATGCTGTTGCCCGGGCAGAAGCGCAGCATTTCAATGACAGTTTCCTTGCCAGGTTGGAACACTTTCTCGGATTCGCGGCAGACGTTTATGGTCCGCAGGATGCACTGCTTAGAAGTGAGTTGGGTGGTGTGGTGCGCAAAACATTTGCCGCGACTGCGGGGTCTGCGCTCGCCTACTATTGTTTGAGCCACACTTCGGTGGATGACAGCGCCTTTGAATCAGCGAGCCGAATTCGCAACGAATTGACTGCGGGTGTTTGATGAGAATACTGTTCGTCCTTCATCAGTTTTTCCCTGAGTTTGCCGGGGGCACGGAGCGAGTTGCTCTCAATATGGCGCGGATGGCCCAACATGCTGGGCACCATGTTCAGGTGCTCGCCAGTACCGTCAACGTTGAGAAGTCTGGGGGCTCCTCCAGCGACAAGGCTCCTCAAGGCTGCCTGGAATTGGTGTACCAGGGGCTTCCTGTGACGTTGATTCCAACGAATCTGCTGCCAGCCACATCGGATATCAGCATGGATGCCAGTGACGAAGTCGTTGCGGGCCTCGCGGACTGGATTGCGAGCAAGTGTTTCGACGTGGCCCATGTATTGCACGCGATGCGCATGGGCAGCGCCCTGCTTGCTCTGCAGCGTTGCGATGTCCCGTTCGTTCTGTCGCTCACCGATTTTTTCCTCCCTTGCGCCAGGATCAACTTGATCACGATGCGTAACAAGCCCTGCAATGGGCCTGATGGCGGGCGACTTTGCCAGCACAATTGCCCTACGGTACCCTGGACTTCTGAGGCGTATGTGGGGAGATTCGAACAGGCCCATTCGATTTTGAAGTCAGCTGGCGCGCGTATTGCGCCATCCGAGTATGTCGCTGGGAGATACCGGGAAATTTTTCCGGATATCGACTTTCAAGTCATCCCGCACGGAGTTGATCTTCTGGCGATGACAGCGCAAAGTGAACCGGTTCTGGCGCCACTACAGCCGATCAACGAGCTGCATATCGTCTATGTTGGCACGATCATCCCTCAAAAGGGATTGGACATCTTGTTGCGTGCGTTGGCACTGATTCCGAATGCACATGTTCGGCTAAAGGTCATTGGTGGTTTATTTGGTGAACCCGATTACCACGAAGAGATCAAAAGGTTGGCCAGTGCTGACGACCGAGTTGAGTTGGTCGGCAGTATGGACGGCCGACAGGTTTTTCAGGCGTTACGGCGCGCAATGGTCTTGTGCCTGCCATCGGTGGTGCCGGAGAGTTTTTCGTTGGTCTTGCATGAAAGTGCCGCTGCCGGTATCCCAGCACTGGTCAGCAATTTGGGGGCGCCGGCTGAGTTGATGCAAGTCCATGGCTGCGGTCGCGCTGTCGAGGCGGGCGATCCGCAGGCTTGGGCTGCTGCTATACAAGAATTGGTGGACGTACCAGAAACGTTGAACCAATGGAAAGACAATCTGTTTTTGCCCCTGCGCATCGAAGAAGAGGCGTTCTTTTTGGAATCGGTGTACCAGCGATTGCGTTGTGAATAGATCCTTGGTCGCCGAGGCTCGTGCGGCCGATTCTTGCCGCGCAGCAAAGCATTCCGAATGTTAAGATTCCCGCTGTGAAACCTGCCCAACGCTCTTACATTCCGATCCACAATCGCTCACTTCTTTGGCAGTTCGCCCGCCGGGAAGTTTTGGGGCGCTACCGTGGTTCGCTGCTGGGGTTGACTTGGTCGTTTTTGACGCCCTTGCTGATGCTGGGTGTTTACTCATTCGTTTTTGTCGGTGTCTTTCGTGCCAGTTGGCCCGGATCGCCAAAGGGCGGCGGTCTCGAGTTTGCATTGCAAATCTTTGCGGGCCTCTTGGTTTTCAACCTGTTCGCTGAGATTGCGACCAAGGCCCCAATCCTCATCGTAGAGCAACCCAATTTAGTCAAGAAGGTCATTTTTCCTGTCGAGCTTTTGACATGGGTCTCGGTGTTAGCGGGCGTTTTTCATTTGCTGATCAGTGTGGGAACGTTATTGCTCGTGCTGATGATCTTTCGCGGTGGGGTTCCGGTAACTGCACTAGCGCTGCCACTGGTCTTGCTTCCGTTTTTACCATTCTTGTTGGGGTTGGGTTGGTTTCTGTCTGCGATGGGCGTGTACGTGCGCGATGTCGGACCCATGATGACGATGGTGGTCGGGTTGACGATGTTTATGTCCCCTGTTTTTTACGCAGTAGCTTCTTTGGATGTGGGGTGGCAGTTCTGGATGAATCTGAACCCGCTGACTTTGATCATCGAGCAAGTGCGTGCCGTGTTGTTACTGGGGCAGTGGCCGGATTGGCGGGCACTGGGTTTGTATTGCGTAATGGCTGGGGCGTTCGCCGCAGGAGGCGCAACATTCTTTCAGCTTACGCGCAAAGGCTTTTCAGATGTCCTCTAGCCTTGCCATCCAAGCGCAGCATCTGAGCAAGGCGTTTCAGCTTTACGACCAGCCGATTGATCGACTCAAGCAAATGCTGATGCGTGGAAGAAAGCGGTACTACAAAGAGTTTGCCGCACTGCATGATGTCAGTTTCGAATTGCGCAAAGGCGAGGTGTTGGGCTTGGTGGGCCGCAACGGTGCAGGCAAGTCAACTCTTCTGCAATTGATTTGCGGCACCCTGACGCCATCGGGAGGTCAAGTGAGCGTGCATGGGCGTGTGGCCGCATTGCTTGAATTGGGTGCCGGGTTCAATCCTGATTTCACCGGGCAAGAAAACATATACCTCAATGCATCCATTCTGGGTCTCAGCAAAGCAGAAATCGACGCGCGTTACGATGCCATCGTCGAGTTTTCGGGTATCGCTGACTTCATTCACCAACCGGTCAAGACCTATTCCAGCGGAATGTATGTCCGCCTTGCATTTTCCATTGCAACCAGTGTGGATCCTGACATCCTGGTCATCGACGAAGCCCTGTCCGTGGGTGATGGTGCCTTTGCACGCAAGTCCTTCGATCGCATCATGCAGTTGAAGGAAAAGGGAGCAACCATTCTTTTTTGCTCCCACTCGGTTTACCAGATTGAGGCATTGTGTACCCGTGCTCTGTGGCTTGACAAAGGGGTGGTGCAGTTGTTGGGGGATCCGGCCACTGTGGTTGCCGGATACCAGGCATTTCTTGACCGTGATGCGGTGTCCCAAAGCACAGATCAAGAAACGACCACCGCGGCCTCTCCCACTGGCTATGCTCGCATATTGGGTGTTCAGACACAGAGTGATGCAACGGTTGGAAAAATACTGTATCTGCAAAGTTTGAAACAGACGCTTGGCGTGACTGTTGGTTTTGCCTCCGACACCGCACTACCGCCGCCGGTCGTCGCGGTCATGATTCATGCGTCGGATGGGCGAACAATAGCCAGTAGCAGCACACAAGCGGACGGCATGGAACTAGTCCGCGATGCCACCGGTCGTGGCTCGGCCACATTGCAGTTTCCGAATATCCCCTTGCTAAAAGGCGAGTATTACGTGGGAGCGTATTTGTTGAGTGAGAACGGCATACACGTGTATGACTCCGCCGCAAATGTCGCGACTTTGCATTTCAGTCAGGAGAG
>CAINUX010000267.1 GCA_903853895.1 uncultured beta proteobacterium
AGGTGAGGATTAGAGCAACAGAGACGAGCCGATTCAGTTCGGGTGAAACGGGCAATCTCTACGCGCAGCAATACCAAGTAGGCCAACGTTGACGGGGCCCCCGGAGTTGGCGGGTAGGTAGCATCGAGCCGCTGGGTGACCAGCGGCCCAGAGTAATGGTGGTCACGCGAAAGGAAACTTTCGTGCACAGAATCCGGCTTATCGGTGGGCTTCACACTTTTTTTGATGTATGGTTGCAGCTATGTTCCCTGTGAAATGAGGAGGCACCATGCGACCCATACTGGAATTGTTGAAAAAACGCGGCCCCGCCAACTGGAGCCTGAGTCCTCAGGACAGCGTGTTTGACGCCTTGCAGACTCTGGCCAACCATAACGTGGGTGCACTCATGGTGCTGGAAAATGGCCGACTGGTGGGCGTGTTCTCCGAGCGCGACTACACCCGCAAGATTGCACTGGCCGGCAAGTCGTCCAAGGACACCAAGGTCCAAGACATCATGACGGGTAACGTCATTTCGGTCTCGCCGCAGGTACGCACGCGCGATTGCCTGGCGTTAATGAGCCAGAAGGGCATTCGCCACTTGCCGGTGGTGGACGGCGACACGGTGCTGGGCATGATCTCGATCCGCGACATCATGAACGACATCATTGCCGACCACGAGCTGACTATCAGCCAGCTGGAACACTACATCTCTAGCTAGAACTTCTCGCCCGGCCCAAGGTAGCGCCACTGCCCCACCGGCAGATCGCTGAGCGCCACCCGTCCCAGGCGTATGCGGCGCATGTCCAGAATGTCCAGCTTGGCGCGCTCGCACAGGTAGGCAATCAGGCCGCGGTGGGCGCCCTTGATGGCAAAACGCAGCTTGCTGCGCTCAGGGGTCGAGCTGTTGATGCTGACCTTGGCCTGGGGCAGGTTCTCGTCGGAGTCCAGCGTGCGGTTGAGCAGGTGCAGGGCTTGCGCTGACACCTCGCCAGCCACATCCACAATCACCTCGTGTTCCATGGAGCCCAGCTCTTCGCTGAGCTTGCGTTCGATGCGCCAGTCTTGCGTAAAGACGATCAATCCGCTGGCCGCGTTTTCCAGCGGCACGGCGGCAGTGAGGGCCTTGAAATGGCGCTGCAGCATGCGTATGCCGGATGGGTCTTTGGCCATGTGTTTGGCCGCGACGAGCAGCGTGCGGGCATCGTCAAACGGCGCGCGGCGTGTGGCCCGGTTGAGCTTGGACAGCGACTCCTCGGTGCCGTCCACCCAGTCGGCCGGCTTGTGCAGCAGGATCGTGATGCTGCTGAGTTCCAGCAGGCTTGCGTCGGGGTCTATGCCGATCGTCTGGTTCAGCACGCGGAACTGCGGCTCTTCGACGACCTGGCCGTTGACTTTGACCCAGCCGCCTTCGATGTACTGCTCCGCTTCGCTGCGCGAGCAGGGCACCATAGCGGCCACGCGTTTGGCCAGACGGTCGCCCGTGTCTGTTAGATGCGGTGGTTGCTGTTCCGTGGCGGGTGGCTTGGTGCGCAGCGCCGTAACGGGGCGTTGGCGCGGCTTGGCGTTGGGGCGTTTGGCAGGAGGCGGTGTGACCGCTGCAACTGGCCGTACAGCCGGCTGCGCCACAGGCATGGCTTTAGGGGGTTTGGGAGCCAGGCGCAAGGTGCCGGGATTCGTCGTCGTAGGTTTGGTCATGGCGCAGATGCCTTTGTGTGTTGACCCTGGATAAGTTCCAGGTGCTCCAGATGGGCCAGCAACGAGCGTTTGGCTACTGGCCAGACGCGCGGCGCCACATCGTCATAGGCCAGCGGCAACCAGTCCTCCACCGTACCCTGCGGATGGGCGGCAACCACGGCTGCAATCTTGGCCTCGCGCTTGAGTCGGTGCGCTTTCAGATGCGAAATCGCACCGCCGGCCGTGGCCAGCGAACCGCCCAGCACATGGCCGTGGGCTGGCAGGATGAACTGCACATCGTGCGTGTGGCACGCTGCCAGCAGCGTGTCCAGGGATTGCAGGTAGTCGCCCATATGGCCGTCGGGCGGGTCGATGACCGTGGTGCTGCCGTTGAGAATGTGGTCGCCCGAGAACAGTAAGCCGTCTTCCAGCAGCAGCAGACATATATGGTTGGCCGCGTGGCCGGGTGTGTGGATCACTTGCAGCGTATGGCTTGAAGTAAAACCAACCTCTAGCCCCCGTGGAATAAGCCTGAGTAGCTCATTATTTTGTAGCGAATTATTCGGTGTGAAGGCGCTGGCCGCCCGAGCCGTGGGCGCCGATGGCAGGCCCAGAATGGGCGGTGCATGGGCGCACAGGGCCTGCAGCGGCGCAGCACCGGGCGAGTGGTCGGCGTGCGAATGGGTGCACACAATCATCGCGATGTTGCCGCCGCTGCCGTCGGGGTGCATGGCGGCGTGCCACAGGCGCTCGATGTGGTCGGCGTCGGCCGGGCCGGGGTCGATGGCGATGAAGCCGGTGCCGGCATCACCCACTAGGTAACTGTTGGTGCCCGGGCCGGTCATGAAGCCGGGGTTGGGTGCGGTCAAACGCATCACGTTGCGCAGCAGGCGCACCGGTTGTTCGGTTTGCCAGTCCAGGGCGTGGTGGGGCTCGTCGCCGGTGGGGCAGACCAGCGCCATTTCGCCAAACGCCATGTCGTGCTGCAGTACGTGGGTGGCAATGCCTGCGAGCAGGCCGGTGCGTTGGGCGGGGGAGGGCGCCGCCTCGGAATCGGCGTGCGGAGCGTGCGGATGCAGTCGTTGATTGGGTCGTACCATGCGGGCATTTTGCAACACGGGCCAAACGAGCGCCACAGTAGCCTGATAATCCACGCCATGCGCATTCCGTTCACCAAAATGCAAGGGGCCGGCAACGACTTTGTCGTGCTCGACGAGACCCGCGGCCGCCTGGGACTGACCGCCGCCCATTACCGCATGCTGGGCGACCGCCACTTTGGTGTGGGCGCCGATCAGATCCTGACCGTGCGGCCTTCCCCTGGACCCGGCATCGACTTCGAATACGTGATCCACAACGCCGACGGCGCCGAGGTGGAGCAGTGCGGCAACGGCGCGCGCTGCTTTGCCCGTTTTGTGCGTGATCGGGGACTGACCACCAAGGATGCGATCCGGGTGCAGACCATGAAGGGCGTCATCGAGCCGCGGTTCACACTGGACGGCCAAGTCACCGTCAACATGGGGGCCCCGGTGTTTGCGCTGGAGCAGATTCCCTTTGACGCTGCGGGGTTGCTGTTTCAGCCGCAGGGGTCTTGGGGAAATTGGCCTCTAGCCCTCGTAAATTATGAAGGTAGCGCTCCTGTATTGGTAGCGCCTGTGTCCATGGGCAACCCGCACGCGGTGCTGCTAGTGGACGATGTGGACACGGCGCCGGTGGCAATTTTGGGCCCTAAGGTGCAGCAGAGTCCGCGCTTCCCCCAAGGCGTGAATGTGGGTTTTCTGCAGGTGTTGGACCGCAGCCATGTGCGCCTGCGCGTATACGAGCGCGGCGTGGGCGAGACCATTGCCTGCGGCACCGGGGCCTGTGCCGCGGTGGTGGCCGGCATTCGCCTGGGGCTGCTGGATGCTGTGGTGGACGTGCAGACCCGCGGCGGCACACTGCACATTGCCTGGGCCGGTGAGGCATCACCGGGAGCTGTGGTGCAGATGACCGGACCGGCGACCACCGTATTCCACGGCGACATTGAACTTCCTGACAACCTCTAAACCCCACGACTAGCCAAGCCATGAACAACCCCATTACCGAAGACGACATTGCGCATTACCTGAGCAATACCCCAGATTTCTTCGTGCGCCACGCCGAGCTGCTGGCGGCCGTGCAATTCACCAGCCCGCATGGCAACCGCGCGGTGGGTTTGCAGGAGCGCCAGGCCGAGATGCTGCGCGAGAAGATCAAGGCGCTGGAGCAGCGCATCATGGAGATGATCCGCCACGGCAGCGAAAACGTCATGCTGTCGGACAAGATCCTGCGCTGGGCGCGCAGCCTGCTGATGACCACCGACTTGCACGCGCTGCCGTCTGCCATCGAGCAGGACATCCAGAACCAGTTTTCCGTGCCGCAGGTGGGCATGCGCCTGTGGGGCGTGGCGCCCGAATACGCCGGTCTGACCGTGGCGCAAGAGGTGAGCGACGATGCCAAAGTGTTTGCCTCGTCGCTGACGGAGCCGTTTTGTGGCCTGAACACTGGCTTTGAGGCGGTGAGTTGGCTCGAAGACCCCGCAACCGTCACCTCGCTGGCGTTGATCCCACTGCGCGGTGGCGCCCCTGGCAGCATGACCCCTGCCTTCGGCATGCTGGTGCTGGCCTCGCCAGACGCCCACCGCTTCCACAGCGGCATGGGCACCGACTTTCTGGCCCGCCTGGGCGATCTGGTCAGCGCGGCGCTGTCGCGGCTGAAGTAAACCGTGGCAACCGGCGTTGCATTGGTCGAGGGCTATCTCGAATACGTGCGCGTCGAAAAGCGTCTGGCCGTCCGCACGGTCGAGCTGTATGCGCTGGACCTGCAGAAGCTTAAAGACTACGCCGCGAAGGTTCCGGTGGAACTGACCGACGTGCGCAACGCCCACATCCGCCGCTGGGTCGCGCAGATGCACGGCGGCGGGCGTAGCGGGCGTGGCATTGCGTTCATCATGTCGGGCTGGCGCGGTTTCTACACCTGGCTGGGCCGCCAGGGTCTGGTGGCCAGCAACCCGGTGCAGGACGTGCGCGCACCCAAGGCCCCCAAACCCCTGCCCAAGGCGCTGGGTGTGGACGAGGCGGTGCAACTGGCAAATTTCAAAAAAGATAGCGGCATACGCCCCATCGACGAGGGCTACAGCCCGGATTCGTCAAAGACTTCGGCGCCACGGGCGGCTGAAGCGGCGTTTCTGGAACTGCGCGACGCGGCCATGGTGGAGCTGCTGTACTCCAGCGGCCTGCGCGTGGGCGAGCTGATCGGCCTGGATGCACTAGCCAGTGCCGAAGGCAATGCCGCGGGCCAGGGCTGGATCGATTTGCAGGCTGCCCAGGCCCATGTGTGCGGCAAGGGCCGCAAGTGGCGCGCCGTGCCGGTGGGGAGTCATGCCATCACAGCGCTGGAGGCCTGGCTACTGGTGCGGGCTGACTTGGCTACGACCTGCGCTGACAGGAGTGCGGCGCTGTTCATTGGCCGCAACGGTACGCGGCTGACCGCCCAGTCGGTGTGGGCGCGCCTGCGCAGCCGCAGTCTGCAAGCGGGGCTGTCCACGCCGGTGCACCCGCACATGCTGCGCCACTCGTTTGCCAGCCACCTGCTGCAGTCCAGCGGCGACCTGCGTGCCGTGCAGGAGCTGCTGGGCCACGCCAACATCAGCACCACGCAGGTCTATACGCGGCTGGACTTCCAGCACCTGGCCAAGGCCTATGACGCGGCCCACCCGCGGGCGCATGCCAAAAAGGGCACACCCTAATCGCTAGCGACAATAGGGGTATGAAAACCATTCGACTCCGCGCTGGCAAAGAGCGCTCACTGCAGCGCCGCCACCCCTGGATCTTTGAATCCGCCATTGCCAAAGGCAGTGGCGATAGCGGTGAAACCGTGCGGGTGGAGTCCGACAGCGGGGCCTTTCTGGGCTGGGCCGCATTCAGTCCCACTTCCAAAATCCGCGCACGGGTCTGGAGCTTTGACGAGGCGCAGCGCATCGATGCTGCTTTTTTTATAGCGGCTGTCGCCCGTTCTGTGAGGGCTAGAGCCCGATTTGACATACAGAGCGACGGCCTGCGCCTGGTCCACGGCGAGTCCGATGGGCTGCCGGGGCTGATCGTGGACCGCTATGGCGACACGCTGGTCGCGCAGTTTCTGTCCAGTGGTGCCGAGCGCTGGAAGGCCGTGCTGGCCGATGCGTTGCTGGCCGAGACCGGGTTGACCCAGTTGTACGAACGTTCGGACGCCAGCAGCCGTGGGCTCGAAGGCCTGCCCGAGGTCAAGGGCTGGCTGCGCGGCGGTGGAGCGGACACACCAACCGATCTGGTGCTGCGCGAACACGAATGGACGCTTGGCTTGAGCATTGCCGACGGCCACAAGACCGGCTTCTACCTGGACCAGCGTGACAGCCGCAAGAAGTTTGCCGACTATTGCGCCCGCCTGGGCTTTCAGCGCGTGCTCAATTGCTTCTGCTACACCGGCGGCTTCACCGTGGCGGCGCTTGCGGGGTTGCGTGCAGGGGGCTTTACCGGCGGACATGTCACCTCCATCGATTCCTCCGGCCCGGCGCTGGAGCAGGCCAGCGCCAACGTGGCGCGCAACGGCTTTGATGCCAGCCAAGCCACGTTTCTGGACGCCGATGTCAATGCCTCGCTGCGCCAGTTTCTGGACCAGGGCCGCACTTTTGACGCGATCGTGCTGGACCCGCCCAAGTTTGCCCCGACCGTGGCGCATGCCGAGCGCGCCGCGCGGGCTTACAAGGACATCAACCGGCTGGCCTTGAAGCTGCTGGAACCCGGTGGTGTGCTGTTTACCTACTCCTGCTCGGGCGGCATCAGTGCCGACCTGTTCCACAAGATCGTGGCCGGTGCGGGCTCAGACGCCGGGGTGGATGGCTATATCACCGAGCGCATGGGTGGCGCCCCGGACCATCCCATGACTATCGCCTTCCCGGAGGGCGAATACCTCAAGGGCCTGGTGGTGATGCGCAAATAGGAAATGCCCCCCAAGTCCCGTAAGCGAGGCGACTTGAAAGGGCCAGTACACTCCCCACCTGCTGAATTTTGGATTCCCCCATGAGTTTGATTCCCGCCACCATCCTGACCGGCTTTCTTGGCTCAGGCAAAACCACGCTGCTGAAGCGCGTGCTGGCCGAGGCGCACGGCCAGAAGATCGCCGTCATCGAGAACGAATTCGGCGAAGAGAACATCGACAGCGACATCCTGGTCAGCGACACCAACGAGCAGATCATTCAGATGAGCAATGGCTGCATCTGCTGCACCATCCGCGAAGATCTGCGCGCCACGCTGCGCGACCTGGCCGAAAAAAAGCGCAAGGGCGAGCTGGACTTTGAGCGGGTAGTCATCGAAACCACTGGCCTGGCCGACCCCGGCCCGGTGGCGCAGACCTTTTTCATGGATGACGAGATCGCCGAGTCCTATTTGCTGGATTCCATTCTGACGCTGGTGGATGCCAAACATGCGGAGCAGCAGCTCAACGACCGCCAGGAGGCACGTCGCCAGGTGGGTTTTGCCGACCAGATCTTCATCAGCAAGACGGATCTGGTGTCCAAGGAAGAGCTTGACGCCCTGATGCACCGCCTGAAGCACATGAACCCGCGCGCTCCGCAAAAGGCGGTGCACTTTGGGGAAGTGGCATTGAGCGAGGTGTTTGACCTGCGTGGCTTCAACCTGAACGCCAAGCTCGATATTGACCCCGACTTCCTGAAGGAAGACGACCATGACCACGAAGGGCACGACCACGCGCCCGGCGAAGCCTGCGACCACCCGTCGCACGTCCACGGCGGTGGGCACCACCATCACCACGACGACGATGTCAAGAGCTTCGTCTTCAAGTCGGACCGGGCGTTTGACCCCGCCAAACTGGAAGACTTTCTGGGCGCTATCGTCAATATCTACGGCCCCCGCATGCTGCGCTACAAGGGGGTGCTCTATATGAAGGGCACGGACCGCAAGGTCATCTTCCAGGGCGTGCACCAGTTGATGGGCAGCGATTTGGGGCCACAATGGGCCGACGGAGAGCACCGCTGCAGCAAAATGGTGTTTATCGGAATCGACTTGCCCAAGGACATTCTTTTGCAGGGCATGGAGCAGTCATTGGTATAGGGGTGCAGGTGGAATACGCCACGATGGAACCGTTTTTTGACTTGTTTTACTTGAGATTGAACGCCAAATGATTGTCTCGATTTTGCAACTGATGGGTTTTCCCTTGGGGAAGCCTGTACACTCGCGCGCCGGAGAACCCCCGCCAGACAAACCCGCGAAAGGGCGTGGCGGGCTAGCAGGCCCCACCGACCATGCGCAGGAGAAATCTGCCAGGAGACAAGAAGTGAACGCTAAATCTGGAAAAGTCAGCAAGACCGCAGCACCCAAAAGCAAGGTTCAGGCCGCCGCCAAATCCAAAGGGAAGCCTGACGCCAAACCGGTCAAACCCGCAGCTAAACCGGCGGCCAAAGTGGTGGCCAAACCCGTTAAAAAAGTGGCTACTGCGCCCAAAGCCACCGCCAAGGGGGTGGTCAAGCCAGTTGCCAAAGTGGCGCCTAAGGCGCCAGGAAAATCTCCCGCCAAGGGTGTAGCGGTTAAAACCGCGAAGCCAACGGCCAAAGTCAGCGCCCAGTCGGCGACACCGTCCACCAAGACTGTCGCCAAAGCTCCGACCAAGGTCATACCAGCGTCTTCCAAAGCCGCTGCTCCATCCGTTTCCAAACCCCGGGCTCCAGCCAGCCCAGTCCCCATGCCTGTTTCCAAAGCGTCAGCAAAGCCAATGCAGACAACCGCTCCTTCCAAGTCAAAGCCCCCGGTCGCAGTCAGTGCACCCGTTGAGAAAATTGTTCCCGTCGCGCCAGCCCCAGTGCCAGCCAAGGCTGGCCGGCCGTCTTCCCGGCTGGCACAGTTGACCGTCCCGTCCATGGCCCAGTCCGTTGCCTCGACGGCGGCAAAAGCCAGCTACACGCAGTCCACGCCGACGCACATCATTGTTCCGGCGCTGCCTTCATCGATCAAAAAGGACCCCAAGCTGGCCAATAACTGGAAGACGACTCCAGTGGCCGAGTTGAGCGATGCCGAACTGATGGCCATGCCCGATTCTGAATACATGAATACGGTGCAACTGGCTGCGTTCCGTCTGAAGCTGACCAAGCTGAAGCTCGATATCCTGAACAGCGCCGGCGAGACGACCGAGCACCTGCGCGAAGATACGTCGGTGGTGCCGGACCCGGCTGACCGGGCCACCATTGAAGAAGAGCATGCGCTGGAGTTGCGTACGCGCGACCGTGAGCGCAAACTGCTGAAAAAAATCGAGCAATCCATTGGTCGCATTGACGCGGGTGACTATGGGTATTGCGATGAAACCGGTGAAGCCATAGGCGTGGGCCGCTTGCTGGCCCGCCCCACTGCCACTCTGTCCCTGGAGGCGCAACAGCGCCGCGAACTCAAACAAAAGATGTTTGGGGATTGAACCAGCGCCACTCGTTGCACCTGTTCGTTCGCTAAACTGAGCTTATGGCTACCAAAGACGATCGCCCAGGATTGTTGTCCAAGATGGCAATGTTCGTTCGCAATCCGACCAAGGACTGGTCGGAGCTGGAGCGGCCGCAACCGGATCAGGACAGTGGCTTTGACAAGCAGGTCCTCAAGCAGATGATCGA
Organism: uncultured beta proteobacterium; assembly: GCA_903853895.1. Taxonomy (GTDB): domain Bacteria; phylum Pseudomonadota; class Gammaproteobacteria; order Burkholderiales; family Burkholderiaceae_C; genus Allorhodoferax. The sequence goes on from CAINUX010000267.1 coordinate 9,317, forward strand.
GCGCAAGCGCCAGAACGACTTCGTTCGCAAGCGCGAGTTTGATCAATTGCGTAAATTGCGCAGCCGGGGTGCTTCTGCGGTTGCCGGCATGGGGCGCCCTTCTGTGTTCCAGTCCAGCATGGCGACGGATCCGGATGGTCGCGCGGTCACATTGAAGAAAATCGATGAGATCGAAGCCCAGATGTCCAAGCAGTGGTGGAAGGGCAAGCAAGACGCGGCCAACGCACAGGGCGCCGGTTTTCCAGTCGCCAAGCCGCCTGCAGAAGCTCCGGTGCACCCCCAAGCGATGGAGCCTACGCGGCCCGCGTCTTTCTCCGAGCAGTTTGAGTCCACCGATGGCCCGGACAAATTCACCGCAGAGTCACCGTCTCATGCAGCTGAATTCAAGGCGACGGAAATGGGCGACGGTATGGACCCTGGCTTGCGCAGTCCGCCTTCTCGGGCTCCGGCGCGCCCCGGTGCGGGTAGGGCGCCTGCAATGGGGTCGCTTGCAAACAGCTATGACAGTGCAGAAGTGGGTTTCTCGACGTCCAAGCTGTTTGCAATCGATGTGGAAGACATGGCCACCGACCCGGAGCTTGAGGAGGCGGCTATCCGGTTTGCCAACGGGGATGACGAAGGGGCCGAGAGCGGCCTGCTGGCTGCCCTGCGTGGCAACGCGGTGCAGCCGGAGGAGGCCTATTCCTGGGCCGCTGCTCTGCTCGACCTGTACCGGGCGACGCAAGACCAGGCCCGCTTTGACCAGGCGGTTGTTGAGTTTTCCAACCGATTTGGCGACTTGATTCCCCAATGGAGCGCCATTGGTGACGCCCCGCTAACTGACTCCGCCCCAAGTTCGGGGCCAACGGGTGCTGGCACCCCGCCCCGTGTGAGCCGGGACTACTCCATCGGGGCGATCTGGTGCAGCCCTGCTGAATTGAACGCGCAGGCGCTGGAAGATCTGCGCGATGCCATGGCCTCTCATCCGACGCCGTGGCATCTGGATTGGTCAAGGCTGGTGCGTATCGCCGAGGATGCGGTGCCCTTGATGACTGGGCTCTTCGGTAGTTTGTGCGATGAGCCCGTGGCGCTGCGGTTCAGTGGTGCCGGCCAGTTGGTCGATACCTTGCGCGCCATGATGCCGTCGGGCGACCAAAGCGTGAGTCCCGACTGGTGGACCATGCGTCTGAATGCGCTGCGCACCATGCAACTGCTCGACGATTTCGAGTTGGCAGCACTGGACTATTGCGTCACCTATGAAGTGTCGCCGCCGGCATGGCAGGAGGCGCGTTGCCAGTACGAAAACGCAGAGGCAGAAGACATGGCCGCCGCGCGTGCGGACCCCAGTGGCTGGGGGTCTGGCTTCAGTCAGATGCCCACGGCTCCGATTGGACTGGATGGATCACAAGCCGTGCAGGTGGAGTTGACCGGCAATGTGCTGGGCGATGCCAGCCAGGCGCTGGCCAGCTTCGATAGGACAGGTCACAAGGGAGACGGCATTATCGTGTCCTGCAAGGGCCTGTTGCGTGTCGATTTTTCCGCTGCGGGCAGTATTCTCAACTGGGTGGCCATGCGCCAGGCCGAAGGATGCCATGTGCAGTTTCGGGACGTGCACCGCCTGGTTGCGGCATTTTTCAACGTCATCGGTATCAACGAACATGCCCGGGTGGTTCCGCGCGCTATCTAGGAAACCATGGAACCCTATCACGGCACGACCATCATCAGCGTGCGTCGCAAGACGCCTGACGGCTATTCGGTGGCCATTGGCGGTGACGGCCAGGTGACCTTGGGCAACATCATCGTCAAGGGGACTGCGCGCAAAGTACGCAAACTCCACCATGGCAAGGTGCTGGCAGGGTTTGCCGGTGCCACGGCTGACGCATTCACGCTGTTTGAGCGCTTCGAGGCGAAGCTGGAAAAACACCAGGGTCACTTGGTGCGTGCGGCCATTGAGCTGACCAAGGACTGGCGCACTGACCGCGTGTTGCGCCGTCTGGAGGCCATGCTGGCCGTGGCAGACAAGGACGCCTCGTTGATCATCACCGGCAACGGGGATGTTCTGGAACCCGAAAACGGCATTGTCACCATTGGCTCGGGCGGCGCCTATGCGCAGGCAGCTGCCATGGCACTGCTGAACCATACCGAGCTGTCAGCCACCGAGATCGTCAAGCGCTCGCTGGAAATTGCCGGCGAAATATGCATCTACACCAACATGCAGCACACGATTGAGACCCTGTGAGACTTCGCGGGACAGACCGCAGTCGCGTAGTGACACGCTCAGTAGCCAACTAACCTATGAATCCCCAAGAAATCGTCGCTGAACTGGACAAACACATTGTGGGCCAGGCCCAGGCCAAGCGTGCCGTGGCGATTGCGCTGCGCAACCGCTGGCGGCGTCAACAGGTCGAAGGTGATCTGCGCGGCGAAATCACACCCAAGAACATTTTAATGATCGGCCCCACCGGCGTCGGCAAGACCGAGATTGCACGGCGGCTGGCCCGACTGGCAGATGCGCCATTTATCAAGGTCGAGGCGACCAAGTTCACCGAGGTAGGCTATGTCGGCAAGGACGTCGATTCCATCATCCGTGATCTGGCGGATATTGCCGTCAAGCAGACCCGCGAGGCGGAAAAACGCAAGGTGCGCGCACGGGCCGAGGATGCGGCCGAAGAGCGCATTCTCGACATCCTGATTCCATCGGCACGTGCAGATTTTGGTGTTGTCAACGCCGAAGACCAGCCACAGAGTATTGCCCGCCAGACCTTCCGCAAGAAGTTGCGCGAAGGCCAGCTGGCCGACCGCGATATTGAGATTGACGTGGCGATGGCCACCCCGCAGCTTGAAGTCATGGGACCGCCCGGCATGGAAGAAATGACCGAGCAGCTGCGCGGCATGTTTGGCCAGATGGGGCAGGCCAAGCGGCAGACACGCAAGCTGAAAATCTGCGACGCCCAGAAACTGCTGGTGGATGAAGAGGCCGCGAAGCTGGTCAACGAGGACGAGATCAAGACCCAGGCCATTACCATGCTGGAGCAAAACGGCATCGTGTTCATCGACGAAATCGATAAGGTGACCTCCCGCAGCGAAGGCAGTGGTGCCGAGGTTTCGCGCCAGGGCGTGCAGCGTGATTTGTTGCCCTTGGTTGAAGGGACATCAGTGTCGACCAAGTATGGTGTGGTCAAGACTGACCACATCTTGTTCGTGGCCTCGGGAGCCTTTCACCTGACCAAACCCAGTGACCTGATTCCCGAACTGCAAGGCCGCTTTCCGATTCGTGTGGAATTGCAGTCGCTGTCAGTGAAAGACTTCGAAGCCATTCTGGTGCAAACCCATGCGTCGTTGGTCAAGCAATACCAGGCCTTGCTGGCCACCGAGCAGGTTACGCTGGACTTCACTGCGGATGGCATTACCCGGCTGGCGCAAATCGCCTTTGACGTGAATGAGCGCACCGAAAATATTGGTGCCCGTCGACTGGCGACGGTGATGGAGCGTCTGCTCGATGACGTCAGCTTTGATGCCACGGCTTTGGCGGGCCAGACCGTGCACATCGATGCCGCCTACGTGGACGCCCGCCTGGGTGCACTGAGCCAGAACGAAGACCTGTCGCGTTACATCTTGTGACGCTTGCATGTAGAAATTTTTAAGCATGCTCTCCAGCGGCGCAATCCGCCTGACTCTCAAGCATTACTTTCACAGCCTGCGCTAAGTCCTTCATTTAGAACGATTTTTACCTCGTTTGAGGCTTCAAAAACGCTTCTAAGTCCTTGATTTCATTGGAAAAAATTCTCGTAAGCCCTCTTGCGAGATTCACTTTTGCTGATACAGTGCAAAAAAGTGCAATTAAGTGGTGAAAAGTGCTGTTAGGCAGTGCTTTTTTCCGGGGCGTGCAAGAAAAGGTGGATTCTGGTGTTTCAAGGGGCTTCGTCTCTCAGTCTGGATGCAAAGGGTAGGCTATCCGTGCCAACCCGGCACCGTGACGTCCTGAGCGCGACGGCCGCGGGCCTGCTCACCATCACCAAGCACCCTGACGGCTGCCTGTGGGTATTTCCCCGCCCAGAGTGGGAAAAATTCCGCGCTGGTATTGCCGCCATGCCCCAGTCGGCCCAGTGGGTCAAGCGTTTCTTCCTGGGTAACGCCATGGACGTGGAGATGGACGGCACCGGGCGTGTACTGGTGTCACCCGAGCTGCGTGAGGCGGCAGGCTTGGGCAAGGATGTCTGGTTGATGGGCATGGGTAGCTATTTTGAGTTGTGGGACAAGGCTACCTATGACGCTAAGGAGGCGGCCTTCAAGCAAGGTGAGTTGCCGGATGCGTTCAAGGACTTTTCCTTCTAGGGCCGGGCGGTGGAAACTCCATGGACCCATGCGACCGTACTGTTGAACGAAGCTGTGGATGCGCTCTTCAACAATGTCTCGGAGCCTATCTCCAAAGAGGCTGATGGTACCTATGTGGACGCCACGTTTGGGCGTGGTGGCCACTCCCGATTGATCCTGTCGCGTCTTTCGCCGCTCGGTCGTCTGATAGCGTTTGACCGGGACCCGGAGGCCGTCGCCCAGGGCAACGCGATCACGGATGAACGGTTTTCCATCCGCCACGAGGCCTTTTCCCATTTGGCCGATCTGCCAGGCGGCAGCGTTGCGGGGGTTCTGATGGACCTCGGGGTGAGTTCCCCGCAGATCGACAACCCGGTTCGTGGATTCAGCTTTCGTTCCGACGGACCGCTGGATATGCGCATGGATACCACGCGGGGTGAGAGTGTGGCTCAGTGGCTGGAAACGGCCGAAACCAATCAAATCGCGGAGGTGATACGTGAATATGGTGAAGAACGGTTTGCTGGCCCCATTGCAAAGGCGATTGTTGCTCGCCGACAGGAACGGGGCCCAATTTCAACCACCGCCGAACTGGCCCAACTCGTGGCTGAGCAGGTCAAAACCCGCGAGCCGGGCAAGGACCCTGCAACGCGCACATTTCAGGCTTTTCGGATTTTCATCAACGCCGAGCTTGAGGAGTTGCAACAAGCGCTAGAGGCCTGCCTGCATGTGCTGGAGCCGGGCGGGCGCATGGCGGTCATCAGCTTTCACTCGCTGGAAGACCGCATCGTCAAGCAATTCATCGCCAAGCACTCACGCGATGAGTACGACCGCCGTGCGCCGGTTGCGGCGCCCAAGATCATGAAGCTCAAAGCGCTGGACCGCATCAAGCCGACCGCGGCGGAGGTAACTGGCAATGCACGTTCGCGTAGCGCCATCATGCGCGTGGCGCAGAGGACCACAGCGTGATGCGCCTCAATTTGGTCATGCTGCTGGCCGTGTTGGTAAGTGCCATGTATTTGGTCAGCGTGCAGTACGACTCACGCCGGCTATTTACCGAGTTGGATAAGGCCAAAACCGAGGCGCACCGGCTGGAGCTGGAAAACGAGCGCCTGCAAGTGGAGAAGCGTGCGCAGACCACGCCAGCCCGGATTGAGCGACTGGCGCGCGAAAAGCTGCAGATGCGCCAGGCCAAACCGGGCATCACTACCTACGTCACCTACGTGGAACCGGCCGCCAGCGGAGCAGCACCATGAGCCGCGGCGTGCAATACACCTCGAGCCCGCTGCTGGCTAGTCGTACGCCGGTTTGGCGTAGCAAGCTGGTGGTGGGTGCCATTGCGTTGGCCTTCTTCGGGCTGGCCGCGCGCGCGGCCTACATTCAGGTCGTCGCCAATGATTTCTTTCAGCACCAAGGGGAGGTCCGATTTGCGCGAACCCTGGACTTGCCCGCAAACCGGGGCCGCATCCTGGACCGCAACGGCTTGATTCTCGCCTCCAGTGTGCCGTCTCCCAGCATCTGGGCTATCCCTGAGGATGTGGAAATTGATAAGCCCCGATTGCAACAACTGGCCAGGTTGCTGGAAATGCCGGTGGCCGAACTCGCCAAGAAATTCGCCGACGAAGACAAGACCTTTGTCTGGGTCAAACGCCAGGTGGACGAGCCGGTTGCCAAGCAGATCGCCGCGCTCAATATCAAGGGCCTGTACCAGCGCAAGGAGTACAAGCGCCAGTACCCGGAAGGCGAGTCCGCGGTACACGTGGTGGGCTTCACCAATGTAGAAGACAAGGGCCAGGAGGGCGTTGAGCTGACCTTTAACAAGGAGCTGGGCGGACGCAATGGTTCGCGCCGCGTGATCAAGGACCGCCTAGGGCAGGTGGTTGAAGACGTTGGCAACCAAATTCCGCCGGTCGACGGCAAAGACCTGCAGCTCAGCATCGACAGCAAGGTGCAATTCTTCGCCTACCAAAAGCTGAGAGAAGCCGTGTTGGAGCACAAGGCCAAGGCTGGCAGCGTGGTGGTGCTGGACACCACGACAGGAGAGGTGCTGGCGTTGGCAAACTACCCCAGCTACATCCCTGACAAGCGTCGCAATCTGACGGGCGAACAGCTGCGCAACCGCGCGTTGACCGACACCTTTGAGCCCGGTTCGGTGATGAAGCCCTTCACGATTGGACTGGGGCTGGAGACCGGACGCGTGACACCGCAATCCATCATTGACACCACTCCCGGGCGCATCACTATCACCGGTTCCACCATTTCAGACTCCCATCCCAATGGCGTGCTGACCGTGGAAGGGGTGATCCAGAAATCCAGCAACGTCGGCACCACCAAAATTGCCATGCAAATGCAGCCTCACGAGATGTGGGACCTGTTCACGGCCGCAGGTTTTGGACAAAAACCGCAAATCAGCTTTCCTGGCGCCGTGTCTGGCAAGCTGCGCCCCTACAAAACCTGGCGACCCATCGAGCAGGCCACCATGTCCTACGGCTATGGGTTGTCGGCATCCCTGTTTCAAATGGCACGGTCCTACACCGTGTTTTCGCACGATGGCCAGATCATTCCTGTGACCCTGACCAAGAGCAGCGAGCCAGCGATCGGGGTGCAGGTGCTGTCGTCCCGCACGGCCGGGCAGGTGCGCAAGATGTTGCAAATGGCAGCGGGGCCAGGCGGCACCGGGCAAAAAGCACAAACCATTGGCTATTCGGTTGGCGGCAAGTCCGGCACCGCCTACAAGGTGATTGGCAAGGGCTATGGCACCGACAAGAACCGCAAGTACCGCGGCTGGTTCGTGGGCATGGCCCCCATTGACAACCCGCGCATCGTGGTCGCGGTGATGATTGATGAGCCCAGCGCCGGCAAGTATTACGGAGGCGATGTCGCCGCCCCGGTGTTTGCCGAAACGGTGCAGCAGACCCTGCGCATCCTGGGTGTCCAGCCGGACCTGGCGGTGCGCCCGCAAATCGTTGCCCAGGCCGTGGAGGAGAGCTTCTGATGCAGCTACTTCACACGCCGTCGCAGGCCGCGCAATGGTTGCGCCAGCACGTGACCGGCACCTTGCAAGCCGATAGTCGCCAGCTCGCAGCCGGTGATGGTTTCATTGCCTGGCCCGGTACGGCCGTGGACGCACGCCGGTTCGTGGCGGATGCCTTGGCCCAGGGCGCAGGCGCGTGCTTGGTGGAACACGACGGGCTGGCCGCGATGGGTCTCGAGGACGCAAGGATTGCAAGCTTCAGCGGACTCAAGGCAGCCACGGGAGCGATTGCTGCAGAGTTCTTTGGCTCGCCCTCCAGCCAGGTGGCGGTTGTCGCCATCACGGGAACCAACGGGAAAACATCCACCTCATGGTGGCTTGCCCAGGCCTTGTCTGCCTTACAAGGCGAAGAGGCCCGCCCGTGCGGATTGATTGGAACGCTGGGTGTGGGGCGGCCACCGGCGAGCGACCAGCCACCGGGGGTACAACAGGGGCGCAATGCCATCACGTCGACCGGACTGACCACGCCCGATCCCGTGCTCCTGCAGCGCACGCTGCGCCAGTTCGCGGATGATGGCTTGAAGGCCTGTGCGATGGAAGCATCGTCGATTGGCATTGAGGAGCATAGGCTCGACGGTACAAGGTTCCAGGTCGCGGTCTTTACCAATCTGACCCAGGACCACCTCGACTACCACGGCAGCATGGAAGCCTATTGGCAGGCCAAGCGCCGCATCTTTTCATGGCCCGGACTCGCCTGTGCGGTGGTCAACGTGGACGATGCCCAGGGCCATGTGCTGATCGATGCCTTGGCCGGTACCAATGTGGACGTCTGGACCGTGTCGTGCCAACAGCCTGCCAGGTTGCATGCGCGCAACATCGCGTATGAAGGGCCAGGGCTGCGCTTTGAGGTGGTCGAAGCCGGCGTGTCGCATGTGCTGCAGACCCGCATGATTGGTACGTACAACGTAGCCAACCTGTTGGGCGTGCTGGCTGCCATGCGCGGTTTGGGTGTGCCGCTGCAGGCCGCGGTAGAGGCGTGTAGCAGTCTGCATCCGGTGCCGGGCCGCATGGAGTGTCTGGGCCGGGCCGGGGAACCCCTGCTGGCCGTGGACTACGCGCACACGCCAGACGCGCTGAGCCACGCATTGGCCGCGCTGCGACCACTCGCTGCCCAGCGCGGAGGCCGCCTGTGGTGTGTGTTTGGTTGTGGCGGCGACCGCGATGCTTCCAAGCGTCCGCTGATGGGCGCCATCGCGTGCCAGAAGGCCGACCAGGTGGTGGTCACTAGTGACAACCCACGCAGCGAAAAGGCTGAGTCCATCATTGCGCACATTCTTCTGGGCTTGGTGCACAGCAAAACGGTCGATGTGCAGACCAACCGCGCACTGGCCATTGAAGACACCGTTCTGCGGGCCGCAGCCAATGACGTCATTCTGGTCGCTGGCAAGGGCCATGAGTTGACGCAGGAGATTGCGGGAGTCAAACATGCCTTCTCTGATCGCGAACATGCGCAGCAGGCCTTGCGCAGCCGGCGCTTGCAAATGGTGGAGGTTCGCACATGAGCAACATGATGACCGCTCTGCAAGCGGCGCAGTGGTTGCCCGGGTCGCACCTGCAAGGCGATGGGGCTGCGAAAGTGCAGCGTGTCAACACCGACACCCGCAGCACCGAGCCGGGCGACTTGTTCGTGGCACTCAAGGGCGATCGGTATGACGCCAACGCGTTTCTGATGGAAGCCCAGCAGCGCGGTGCCGTTGCGGCAATTTGCCACCCGGACGCCGATCGCACCGGCGTGACCAGCATGGCCTGCATCGCAGTGACCGATACCCGGATGGCTTTGGGCGCGTTGGCCCGCGCCTGGCGCCAGCAGTTCACACTGCCGGTGATTGCAGTGACCGGAAGCAACGGCAAGACCACTGTGACCCAGATGCTGGCGTCCATTCTTGCCACCTACCGGCCCGACGGTGGCTCCCTGGCGACCCGCGGAAACCTGAACAACGACATCGGCGTGCCCCTGACCCTGCTGCGCCTGCGCAAGGAACACCAGATCGCAGTGATCGAGCTGGGCATGAACCACCCGGGAGAGATCGCTACCCTGGCCGCCATGGTGCAGCCCACCGTGGCGCTGGTCAACAATGCCCAGCGCGAGCATCTGGAGTTCATGCACACCGTGCGGGCCGTGGCGCTGGAAAACGGATCGGTGATCACGCCAGTCGGGCCGCAGGGCGTGGTCGTGTTTCCCCGTGACGATGAATTCACCAGCGTGTGGGAAATCCTGGCTGGAAAGCGGCGCACCGTCACCTTTGCACTAGACCGTGCGGTGGGGCCGGATGCCCTGGGTTGCGTTCATGCGGACTGGACCGCTGGCGCCTGGCAGGTGCACGCCCGCGGGCTGGGCCGGGAACTGCATTACCGGCTGGCTATTGCGGGTCGGCATAACGTCAAAAATTCTCTGGCGGCTGCGGCTGCGGCGCTGGCTGCCGGCGTGTCCGATGAGGCGGTGGTGGCTGGACTGCAAGCCTTTGAGCCAGTCAAAGGGCGCTCTAAGGCGATGCTGCTGTCCGTCAAGGGTCGCGGGGTCACCCTCGTGGATGACACCTACAACGCCAATCCGGACTCGGTGCGCGCGGCCATTGATGTGCTGGCCGACCTGCCGGGCCCACGGCTGCTGGTACTGGGTGACATGGGCGAGGTCGGTCACCAGGGCCCGCACTTCCATGCAGAAGCGGGACGCTATGCCAAGGCCAGAGGGATCGAGCATCTGTTGACCCTGGGTGAGCAGGCGCAGATGGCGACCAACAGTTTTGAGGGGGCACTGCACTTCCATTCGGTCCAGGCCTTGATTGACGCACTGAAGGATGATCTGCCCCGACTGCACAGCGTGCTGGTCAAGGGTTCACGTTTTATGCGCATGGAGCAGGTAGTGGAGGCGGTGCAATCTATGGTCGTCAGTACCCCCGCGCAACAGGAGCGTCGCCATGCGCCGTAGTGCCAAGTGCCTCGATCTGTTTGGAGTGATTGCATGCTATTGAGTCTGGCCCAATGGCTGCAAACCCTGTCGCCCGAATTCGGCTATTTCCGGGTGTTTCAGTACCTGACCTTCCGCGCCGTGATGGCTGCGGTGACGGCGTTGCTGATCGGCCTGGCGGCAGGCCCTTTTGTCATCGCCCGCCTGCGTGAACTCAAGATTGGCCAGCCCATCCGGGGCTATGGCATGGAGTCGCATCTGGTCAAGAGCGGCACGCCCACCATGGGTGGCGTGCTGATTCTGCTGTCCATTGCCATTTCCACGCTGCTGTGGATGGATCTGAGCAACCGGTTTGTGTGGATCGTGCTGCTGGTCACACTGGCGTTTGGTGCCATTGGCTGGGCTGACGACTGGCGCAAGGTGGTGCACAAAGACCCCGAAGGTATGCGTTCGCGTGAAAAGTATTTCTGGCAATCGGTCATCGGCTTGCTGGCGGCGCTGTATCTGGTGTTCAGCATCTCGGAAAACTCCAACCTGCGCGTGCTGGAGCTGTTCTTCAACTGGGTACGCTCGGGCTTTGATGTGAATTTGCCGCCCAAGGCCGGCCTGCTACTGCCCTTCATCAAGGAGGTGAGCTACCCCCTGGGCGTGTTCGGCTTTGTGGTGCTGACCTATCTGGTGATCGTGGGCTCCAGCAACGCCGTCAATCTGACCGACGGGCTTGATGGTCTGGCCATCATGCCGGTGGTGCTGGTGGGCTCAGCCCTGGGTGTATTTGCCTACGTGACAGGCAGCGCGGTGTACTCCAAATACCTGTTCTTCCCGCACATCCCCGGATCGGGCGAACTGATGATTTTCTGCGCGGCGATGGCCGGCTCCGGGCTGGCCTTCCTGTGGTTCAACACCCATCCGGCGCAGGTCTTCATGGGCGATGTGGGCGCGTTGGCGCTGGGGGCCGCGCTGGGCACCATCGCCGTCATCGTGCGCCAGGAAATCGTGCTGGCCATCATGGGCGGCATCTTTGTTGTCGAGGCCCTGTCCGTCATGTTCCAGGTGAGCTACTTCAAATACACCCGGAAGAAATTTGGCCAGGGGCGCCGTCTGCTGAAGATGGCGCCGCTGCACCACCACTTTGAGAAGAGTGGATGGAAAGAAACCCAGGTGGTGGTCCGCTTCTGGATCATCACCATGCTCTTGTGCCTGGTGGGCCTGTCCACCCTGAAGCTGCGATGAATCCAGACGATCCATTAGCGCCGATCCCGGAACCAACGCCTTTGCAAGAAGGTGGGGTGGAGGCTGCGCCCATGGTGTTGGACGCGGCCGTGCCCGCTGCTGCAGCGGTTATAGATACAGATACGGGCCGCAGCCTGCCCACCACCCTGACCGCCGCAGCCGATGCAGCGGCGTTTGTCGCGCGCATTTTTGCCGAAGATGCCCCTGCGACCGTTGCGCCAGGAGACTTGGAGGCTGAGGGTTCTGCGCAGGTCAAGGAGGAGCCCGCACAGCGGGCGGGGGACACGGAGCAGAGCCCTCAGCCTCCAAGGCTCCCGAATGACGCAATGCAAGGCCAGAACGTCCTGATCCTGGGTCTGGGCGCCACCGGCCTGGCCATGGCGCGTTGGTGTGCGCGCGTAGGCGCTGCCCATGTGACCGTGGCCGACACGCGCGAGGCGCCTCCGCAATTGGCCACTCTGCAGCAAGAGTTGCCCCAGGTGCGCTTTGTCGCCGGGGCCTTCACGGCGGCCCTAGTCGAAGGGCAGAGCTTGCACGCGGTGTACCGCTCACCGGGTTTGAGTCCTGAAGCGATTGCTCCTGTATTGATAGCTGCGCAGGCAAGTAATACGGGGGCTGGCGGCGAGTTGGATTTATACGCCATGGCCCTGCAGGCCCTGCGTGCCAGCCGGGGCTACGCGCCTGCGGTGCTGGCCATTACCGGAACCAACGGCAAAACCACGGTGACATCGCTGACCGGTCAGCTAATCGCCCATGCGGGGAAAACCGTGGCGGTGGCCGGCAACATCGGCCCCACGCTGCTCGACACGCTGGCCGCGCATCTGGATGCCGACACCTTGCCCGAGGTCTGGGTGCTGGAATTGTCCAGCTTCCAGCTCGATGGTGTGACGGGCTTCGAGCCGACGGCAGCGGTGGTGCTCAACGTCACCCAGGATCACCTGGACTGGCATGGCACGATGGACGCCTATGCCCGGGCCAAGACGCATATTTTTGGCGCCACCGGACTGATGGTGCTCAACCGCGACGATGCGACGGTCATGGCCATGCTCCCACCACCGCAACGCGCCAAGTTGCAGCGCCCGGTAGAGCGTGCACACACCACCTTTGGTACCGACATGCCCCAGCGCCCTGGCGACTTTGGCATTGAGGAAGTCAATGGCATGGTGTGGCTGGTGCGTGCGCTGGAGGCCGACGAGACCCGCCGCAAGCGCAAAGAAGCCGCAGATGAATTGCACTTCCAGCGCCTGATGCCAGTTGACGTGCTGCGCATCCGGGGGCGCCATAACGCCAGCAATGCGCTGGCGGCACTGGCTTTGTGCGCGGCTGCGGGCTGCGCGCTGGCACCTATTCTGTTTGGACTGCGCGAATACCGCGGCGAGCCCCACCGCGTCGAGCCCATTGGCATCCTGAACGGCGTGGAATTTTTTGACGATAGCAAGGGAACCAACGTCGGGGCGACCGTCGCCGCTTTGCAAGGGTTGGGTGCGGATCGTAAGGTCGTGTTGATTCTGGGAGGTGAGGGCAAAGGGCAAGACTTTGCGCCGCTGGCCGCACCGGTGGCCCGCTACGCGCGTGCTGTGGTGCTGATCGGCCGGGATGCGCCCGTGATTCGCCAAGCCATAGAAAGTGCAGGCGTTGCGCTGGTGGATGCAGAGTCCATGGAGGCCGCCGTGGCCCAGGCCAACCAGCGGGCCCATGCGGGCGACGCGGTGCTGATGTCACCAGCTTGCGCAAGCTTTGACATGTTTGACAATTACGAGCACCGGGCACGTGTGTTTTGCGCCGCGGTCCAGGAGCTGGCTCTGGGCATGGGTGTGGACATGGAGGTTTTCCAATGACCGCGTGGGTCCAGTCCGTCGGCGGTTGGTTCTCGGCCAGAATGGCGCCGACAGCAACTGCCTTGCCGGTGCGTCTGGGTGGGCGCGGCTCCTTTGCCTCTACCAATGTGGTGGCGCCCGTGCGCGGGTTTGACCAGCCACTGGTCTGGGTGGTGGTGGCGTTGTTGCTGTGGGGCATGGTGATGGTGTATTCCGCCTCCATCGCCATGCCGGACAACCCCAAGTTTGCCAAGTACACCCACACGTACTTTCTGGTTCGCCACGCCATGTGGGTGGCCACCGCATTTGTGGCGGCGCTGATTGCCTTTCAGGTGCCAGTCGCGCTCTGGGAAAAGTATGCGCCGTGGTTGTTTGTTGCGTCCCTGGTGCTGCTGATTGCCGTGTTGATCCCGGGAATCGGCAAGGTCGTGTACGGCGCGCGCCGCTGGATCTCTGTTGGTCCGTTCAGCTTCCAGCCGTCTGAGTTGGCCAAGTTTGCCGTGCTGCTGTACGCGGCGGACTACATGGTGCGCAAGATGGACGTGAAGGAGCGTTTCTTTCGCGCTGTCATGCCCATGGCCGGGGCCGTTGCGGTGGTCGGCTTGCTGCTGCTGGCTGAGCCCGACATGGGCGGCTTCATGGTGATCGCAGTGATCGCCATGGGCATTCTCTTTTTGGGCGGCGTCAATGCCCGCATGTTCTTCCTGATTGCGACCATTCTTGTCGTCGCGTTCGGGTTGATGATTGCGCTCTCTGAATGGCGCCGCGAGCGCATCTTTGCCTACCTGGACCCCTGGGACGAGAAGCACGCTCTGGGCAAGGGCTACCAGCTCTCGCACTCGCTGATCGCCATTGGGCGGGGCGAGATTTTTGGCGTTGGCCTGGGCGGCAGTGTGGAGAAGCTGCACTGGTTGCCCGAGGCGCATACCGACTTCTTGTTGGCCGTGATTGGCGAAGAGTTTGGCCTGGTCGGCGTGCTGGTCGTCATCGGCCTTTTCCTGTGGCTGACCCGGCGCATCATGCACATCGGTCGCCAGGCCATTGCGCTGGACCGCGTCTTTGCCGGGTTGACGGCGCAGGGTGTGGGCATCTGGATGGGTTTCCAGTCCTTTATCAACATGGGTGTGAACCTGGGCGCCCTGCCGACCAAGGGCCTGACCCTGCCGCTGATGAGCTACGGCGGCTCGGCCATTCTGGTCAACATGGTCGCCATTGCCGTGGTGCTGCGCATCGACTACGAGAACCGCCAGCTGATGCATGGGGGGCGCGTATGAGCCAAGTGCAGAAGTGTGCTTTGGTGATGGCCGGAGGAACCGGTGGTCATATTTTTCCCGGCTTGGCCGTCGCGGACGCGTTGCGCCAGCGCGGCTGGCGCGTGCACTGGCTGGGCGCGCCCAACAGCATGGAGAGCCGCCTGGTGCCGCCCAAAGGATTCCCTCTGGAAACCGTGGACTTCTCGGGTGTGCGGGGAAAGGGCTTGCGCACACTCATCACTTTGCCGTGGCGCCTGTTGCGGGCCTTTGGCCAGAGCATTGCGGTGCTGCGCCGTGTCAAGCCCGATGTGCTGGTGGGCCTGGGCGGCTACATCAGCCTGCCCGGCGGGCTGATGGGCGCGCTGATGGGCAAGTCGCTGGTGCTGCATGAGCAAAATTCGGTGGCCGGTATGGCCAACAAGGTGTTGGCGCTCGTCGCGCGCCGGGTGTTCACCGCCTTTCCCAAGGTCTTGGCCAAGGGGCAGTGGGTGGGCAACCCCTTGCGCGCCGAATTCCTGGTGCAGGCCGCGCCTGAGGCGCGCTTTGCCGGGCGCTCCGGTCCGCTCAAGGTGCTGGTCGTCGGGGGCAGTCTGGGTGCCAAGGCGCTGAACACTGTGGTACCCCAGGCCCTGGCGCTGATCCCGGCCGACCAACGTCCGCTGGTCACCCACCAAAGCGGCGAGAAGCAAATTGAAGAACTGCGCAGCAACTACGCCGCCGCCGGCGTGCAGGCCCAGTTGACGCCGTTTATTGACAACACGGCACAGGCCTTTGCAGGCGCTGACCTGGTCATCTGCCGCGCTGGGGCCAGCACCGTGACCGAGATCGCCGCGGTGGGGGCGCCCGCCCTGTTCGTTCCCTTCCCATCGGCGGTGGACGACCACCAGACCCACAACGCCCGTTTCTTGGTCGATCAGGGCGCTGGTTGGCTGGTGCCCCAGCGCGAGCTGACGCCCCAAGTGTTGGCCGACATGCTACAAAAAACAGAGCGCATCGCGCTTGTTTCACGAGGGCTAGAGGCCAAAAAGATGCAGAAGCTTGGCGCCACGGCGGCCGTTGTGGCGGCCTGTGAGGAGCTGTGCGCATGAAACACGCCATCCAGCACATCCATTTCATTGGCATCGGTGGGTCCGGCATGTCCGGCATTGCCGAGGTGCTGTGCAACCTGGGTTACACCATCTCGGGTTCGGACCTGGCCGACAGCGCGACGCTGCAACGTCTGGCCGGCTTGGGCATTCGCACCTTTGTGGGCCATGCAGCGGACCACGTGGTGGGTGCCAACGCGGTGGTTACTTCGACCGCCGTGCATGCCGACAACCCGGAAGTGGTCAGGGCGCGCGAGATGAAGATTCCCATCGTGCCGCGGGCTTTGATGCTGGCCGAGCTGATGCGCCTGAAGCAGGGCATTGCAATCGCCGGCACGCACGGCAAGACCACCACTACCAGCCTGGTGGCCAGCGTGCTGGCCGAAGCCGGACTGGACCCCACCTTTGTGATTGGCGGGCGCTTGAACAGTGCCGGCGCCAATGCACGCCTGGGCAGCGGTGACTACATCGTGGTCGAGGCCGACGAGTCGGACGCCTCGTTCCTGAACCTGCTGCCGGTAATGGCCGTGGTGACCAATATCGACGCCGACCACATGGAAACCTATGACCATGATTTCGGCAAGCTCAAAAAAGCCTTTGTCGACTTCCTGCACCGCATGCCGTTCTATGGTGTTGCGATTTTGTGCACCGACGATGCCGCCGTGCGTGACATCGTCGACCAGGTCACCTGCACCGTGACCAGCTACGGTTTCAACGAACAGGCCCAGGTGCGGGCTATCAACGTGCGGGCCGTGGACGGCCAGATGCACTTCACGGTGCAGCGGCGCACTGGCGAGGTGCTGCCCGACCTGGACGTGGTGCTGAACCTGCCGGGTCTGCACAACGTGCTCAACGCGCTGTCGGCGATTGCGGTGGCCGATGCGCTCAACATTGCCGATGCTTCCGTCACTCGGGCCCTGGCGGAGTTCAAGGGTGTGGGCCGGCGGTTTCAGCGTTACGGAGATTTGCCGCTGGTGGCTGGTGGTGTTGTGGGCGGCATCGTCACAGTGGTTGATGACTATGGCCACCACCCGGTGGAGATGGCGGCTACGCTGGCTGCGGCGCGCGGGGCCTTCCCCGGGCGGCGCCTGGTGTTGGCATTCCAGCCGCACCGCTTCACCCGAACCCGTGATTGCTTTGAAGACTTCGTCAAGGTGATGGGCCAGGCCGACTCGGTGCTGCTGGGCGAGGTCTATGCCGCTGGCGAAGCATCCATTGTGGCGGCAGACGGCCGCGCGCTGGCACGGGCCCTGCGTATCGCCGGCAAGGTGGAGCCGGTGTTTGTTGACGACATCGCCGCCATGCCGCAGGCCATTGTGGACAACGCCCGGCCCGGCGACGTGGTCCTGTGCATGGGGGCGGGATCGATCAGCGCCGTGCCGGCAAAGGTTGTCAATTTGCTGCAAAAAAGAGAGCTAGCTATGCAGGAAGGACGAGGGCTATGAGCCAATTCGGTAAAGTCGCAGTGCTGATGGGCGGTGATTCGACCGAGCGCGAGGTGTCGCTGATGTCGGGTGCCGGCGTCTTGCAGGCTCTCTTGTCCAAGGGTGTGGATGCCCATGCCTTCGACCCGGCCGAGCGCGATCTGTCCGACCTTAAACGCGAAGGCTTTGCGCGCTGCTTTATCGCGCTGCATGGACGGCTGGGCGAAGGCGGCGCGGTGCAGGGCGCGCTCGAACTGCTTGGCATTCCGTATACCGGTTCCGGTGTCATGGCCTCCAGTATTGCGATGGACAAAGTCATGACCAAGCGCATCTGGATTTCGGAAGGCATCCCCACTCCGCGCTACGCGTTGTTGCGCCAGGGTGCGTTTGACCGTCGGCAAGTCATTGAAGTGCCGGACACGCTGGGTCTGCCCGTCATCGTCAAACCAGCGCACGAGGGCTCGTCCTTTGGCGTTACCAAGGTTGTGGGTTATTCCGGCATGGCCGATGCGGTTGAGTCTGCCGGCCAACTGGACTCCGACATCCTGTGCGAACAATGCATAGAGGGCGACGAAGTGACCTGTCCGGTGTTGGGCAGCGGTGACAGCGCGCAGGCCTTGCCGGTGATCCGCATCGTGGCACCCGAGGGCAATTACGACTACCAGAACAAATACTTCACCGACACCACCCAATACCTGGTGCCGTGTGGACTGCCAGCCGGCGAAGAAGAAGCCATCCAGGCATTGGTGCTCAAGGCCTACCGGGTGTTGGACTGCCGCGGCTGGGCTCGCGTTGATGTAATGATCGATGGCAAAACACGCCAACCCTATCTGCTGGAAATCAATACCTCGCCCGGCATGACCGGGCACTCGCTGGTGCCCAAGTCGGCCCAAGCGGCCGGCATCAGCTACGAAGACCTGTGCGTCAGCTTGTTGGCGCACGCGGCGCTGGATGTGGGGGCAACGAAATGAACCAAGCTGTGGCAGCGCCGGTGGATGTCAAGCTCATGAACATGACCGCTACGGTCCTGTTCCTGGCGTTTGTTGTCCTGGGTGCAATCGCCACGGTGCGCTGGGTGGTGCGCTTGCCGGTGTTTGACGTCAAGGGCATCACGGTGACGGGTGACGTCACCCACAACAATGCAGTGACCCTGCGCGCCAACGTCGCACCACGCCTTACGGGCACTTTCTTCAGCATGGATCTGCCCCGGGTGCGCGCGGCGTTCGAAGCGGTGCCGTGGGTGCGCCACGCGGTTGTGCGCCGCCAGTTTCCGAATCGCCTCCAGGTGGTTTTGCAAGAGCACCAGGCGGTGGCCTATTGGGGTAGCGACAACGAACTGCGACTGATCAACAATTTTGGCGAAGTTTTCGAGGCCAACGTGGGTGAGGTCGAGCAGGACGCGTTGCCCAGCCTGAATGGCCCCGAGGGCCAGGGTGCCGAGGTTCTCGCGATGTACCGCGCCGTGGCGCCCCTGTTTGAACACATGGAAATGCCGGTTGACGGGCTCGAGCTCTCCATGGGTGGCAGCTGGCGTGTGCTGCTGGATACCGGGGCAGCGATTGAGTTGGGGCGCGGCGGAGTGGTCGAGATTGCTGCGCGGGTACGCCGGTTTCTGGCCACCCTCACGCAGGTCACGTCTCGTTACGGGCGCCATGCAAATGCCGTGGAATCAGCGGACTTGCGGCATGAAAACGGGTATGCGATCCGGCTGCGCGGTGTCAGCACGGTGGTCGCAGCGGCGGTTGTTCCCAAGAAATAGCGTCAGTAGAAATCAGCAGGACTCCATATGGCAAAAGAATACAAAGACCTGGTCGTAGGACTGGACATCGGAACCGCCAAGGTCATGGTGGTGGTGGCCGAGGTGTTGCCCGGCGGCGAGCTCAAGCTTGCGGGCCTGGGTGTGGCACCGAGCAACGGGATCAAGCGTGGCGTGGTAGTCAACATCGACGCCACGGTGCACAGCATCCAGCAAGCGTTGCGCGAGGCCGAGTTGATGGCCGATTGCAAGATTACCCGGGTCTACACCGGCATAACCGGCAGCCACATCCGCGGCATTAACTCCAGCGGCATGGTGGCGGTGAAAGACCGCGAGGTGACGGCTGCCGACGTGGCCCGTGTGGTGGAGACCGCCAAGGCCATCAACATCTCCACCGACCAGCGCCTGCTGCTGGTGGAGCCGCAAGAGTTCATTATTGACGGTCAGGATGTCAAAGAGCCCATCGGCATGAGCGGCATCCGTCTGGAAGCCAAGGTGCACATCGTGACTGGCGCGCAGAGTGCGGCCGAGAACATCATCAAGTGCGTGCGCCGCTGCGGCCTCGAAGTGGAGCAACTGATGCTGAACCCACTGGCCAGCAGTCTGAGTGTGTTGACCGAAGACGAACGCGAGCTGGGCGTCGCCCTGGTGGACATTGGCGCCGGTACCACCGACATCGCCATCTTCACCAATGGCGCCATCCGCCACACTGCCGTCATCCCGATTGCTGGCGACCTGATCACCAGCGATATCGCCATGGCCCTGCGCACACCGACCAAGGACGCCGAGGACATCAAGGTCGAGAGCGGCCATGCCAAGCAACTACTGGTGGACCCCGAAACGCAGGTCGAGGTACCCGGTCTGGGCGACCGCGGTCCGCGCATGCTCAGTCGCCAGGCGCTCGCCGGTGTCATTGAGCCACGCATCGAAGAGATTTTTTCGCTTGTCAACCAGGTCATGCGCGAGTCGGGCTTTGAGGAAGTCTTGTCCTCGGGCATCGTGCTGACCGGTGGCAGCTGCATCATGCCCGGCATGGTCGAACTGGGCGAGGACATTTTCCTCAAACCCGTGCGCCGCGGCATTCCCAAATACTCCAGCGCGCTGGCCGACATGGTGGCCCAGCCGCGTGCCGCCACCGTCATGGGTCTGCTCGAAGAGGCCCGCGTGGCCCGCATGCGCGGCTACAAGGTGGCGCAGAAAAACGGCTCGATGAAAACTGCATTTGGATCGGTCAAAGACTGGTTCATCGGGAATTTTTGACCATGAAACACAAGATCTGGCTGGCAAGGGGCAGTCCGCATGAGCGGTTACCGGGCGCGGGCCCGCCACCGACATTCGCAGACTATTGCAACGGCAAAGAATCCAACGTATTGAATTTAGTGAAACTTCAGGAGAGAAAAATGGCCATCGAAATGATTGAAGAAGAAACGTTTAACCAGGGCACCCAGATCAAGGTGATTGGCGTCGGCGGTGGCGGCGGCAACGCTGTGGAGCACATGATCTGCTCCGCCGTGGGTGGCGTGGAGTTCATCTGCGCCAATACCGACTCCCAGGCCCTGAGCCGTAGCACGGCGCACAAGACTATCCAACTCGGTGCTGGTGGCCTGGGCGCCGGCAGCAAGCCCGACAAGGGCCGCGAGGCCGCGATGTTGGCCGAGGCCGACATCCGTGCCGCCATCGAAGGCGCACACATGCTGTTCATCACAGCCGGCATGGGTGGCGGTACCGGCACCGGTGCTGCTCCGGTGATCGCCCGGGTGGCGAAGGAGATGGGCATTCTGACCGTGGGCGTGGTCACCAAGCCGTTTGACTTTGAGGGCGGTCGCCGCATGAGCAATGCCGATGCCGGCTTGATGGAGCTGGAAGCCAATGTCGACTCGCTGATCGTGGTGTTGAACGAGAAGCTGCTCGACGTGCTGGGGGACGACGTGTCGCAGGACGAAGCCTTCGCCCACGCCAACGACGTGCTCAAGAATGCGGTCGGCGGGATTGCCGAAATCATCAATGTGCCAGGCCATGTGAACGTCGACTTTGAAGACGTGCGCACCGTCATGGGCGAGCCCGGCAAGGCCATGATGGGCACGGCCCTGGCCAGCGGACCGGACCGCGCCCGCATCGCAGCCGAACAGGCCGTGGCCTGTCCGCTGCTCGAAGGCATTGACCTGTCCGGTGCCAAGGGCGTGTTGGTGCTGATCACCGCCGCCAAGGGTTCGCTCAAACTGAGCGAGTCCAAGCTGGCGATGAACACCATCCGTGCCTACGCTTCGCCCGATGCGCATGTGATCTACGGCACGGCTTATGACGACGTACTGGGTGACGACATCCGCGTGACGGTGGTGGCCACCGGCCTGTCACGCCAAGGCGCACGCCGCACGGCGCCTCCACTACAGGTGTTACGCACCGGTACCGATAACGTGCCCTTCCACGTGCCCACACTCAACACACCGGTCAACGGTCCTTCGGCTGGAAATGGTGGCGGCATGGGTATGGCACAACCGGACTATGCGGGCATGGGTACACCCGCCGTCTGGCGCGGACGCACGTCGGCAGCGGCCAAGGTTGATGCGCTGTCCAATGGTGGCATGGATGACTACGAAATCCCTGCATTCCTCCGTAAGCAGGCAGATTAGTAAAATAAGCGGGTGCTTAAACAAAGAACGCTGAAATCTCTGACCCGTGCGGTCGGCGTCGGGCTGCACAGCGGGCAGCGGGTGGAGATCACTTTGCGGCCCGCGCAGCCGGACACCGGCATCGTGTTTCGCCGGGTCGATTTGCCGGTGCCGGTGGACATTCCTGTGTCCGCCGTCGCGGTGACCGACACGCGTCTGGCGTCCACGCTGTCCAATGGGCCGGTCAAGGTCCATACCGTGGAACACCTCATGTCGGCCTGCGCCGGCCTGGGCGTGGACAACCTGTATGTGGACATCACCGCCGAAGAGGTGCCGATCCTGGACGGCTCGGCGGCCTCTTTCGTTTTCCTGCTGCAAAGCGCGGGCATCGAAATGCAAAACGCGCCGCGGCGCTTCATTCGCCTGTTGAAGCCGGTGGAAGTGCGCGAGGGCGCGGGACCTACCGAGAAGTCGGCCCGGCTGGAGCCCTTTCATGGCTACAAGTTGCGTTTTGAGATCGACTTCAAACACCCGGCCGTGGACTCTACGGGGCAGTGCGTGGAGTTCGACATGAGCGTGGACACCTATGCCCGGGACATTGCCCGGGCCCGCACGTTCGGCTTCACGAAAGATGTGGAGATGATGCGCGCCAACGGCCTGGCGCTGGGTGGTGGCCTGGACAATGCCATCGTCATGGACGACTACAAGGTCCTCAATGCCGAGGGCCTGCGCTACGACGACGAATTCGTCAAACACAAGATCCTCGACGCCATGGGTGATTTGTACATTGTGGGCAAGCCCCTGCTGGCCAGCTACAGCGCTTTCCGCTCGGGCCATGCGCTGAACAACAAGCTGCTGCGCGAACTGCTGTCCCGCCCCGATGCCTGGGACGTGGTGACCTTTGCCGACGAGAGCCAGGCGCCCCAGGGCTTTGCGCAACTGGCGCCGGCCTGGTAACGGCACGCACCCGATACTGCCATGGTCTTCCTCCGGTGGCTTGTCCTTCTATTGCTGCTCGTGGCAGCCATCTGTTTCGCCTGCTTTGCCGTGACCGGTCAAGAGCGCTTCAAGCGCTATGGGCTGCGCATCCTGAAGTGGACGATGGTGGGGGCGTTTGGGTTCTTTGGCGTGTTGATTCTGGAGCGTATTGGCTAGCGGCTACGCCCGGCCTTGTAGTTCCCGCCAATCTTGCCACCCAAACCACTGGCCTTGGCCAGCCGCGCCATGGCGGCGCCCGCGTGGGCGTGGGTGATGGCCAGGCCCAGGGCGTCGGCCGCATCGGGGCCGGGCAGGCCGGGTAGTGACAACAGGCGCTGCACCATGGACTGCACCTGGGACTTGTCAGCCCGGCCATAGCCCACCACGGCCTGCTTCATCTGCAGCGCGGTGTATTCCGCCACCGCCAGTTCGCTGGAGACCAACGCCGTGATGCAGGCACCACGGGCCTGGCCGAGCAGCAGCGTGGACTGCGGGTTGACGTTGACAAACACAATTTCCACCGAGGCGCAATCCGGCGCGTAGCGTTGCACCACCTCGCGGATGCCGTCAAACAGCACCTTGAGCCGCTGGGGCAGGGCGCCCACTTCCAGATGTTGGGTGCTGATGGTGCCGCTGGCCACATAGCCCAGTTCGGCGCCGTGTACGTCGATGACGCCAAAGCCGGTGGTGCGCAGTCCAGGATCAATCCCCAATATTCGCATGCTATAAATCTAGTAGCGTAATAGCAAGCAAGTACGAGGGTGAGGCCTTGAGCGACGCCGGGCCGCCCCAAGGCGCGAGGGCCCCCTTGGGGGGCAGCGACCCACACGCAGTGGGGGAGCGTGGGGGCCAGCTAAACACCAAAGTACCAGCGGGCAGAATGGAAAAAAACCGGTGCTGCGAAGCACAGCCCGTCGACCCGGTCCAGCAGACCGCCGGCACCCGTCACCGACTGGCCTTCGGCGCCCCAGTTGGGAATGCCGCGGTCGCGCTTGAGTGCCTTCATCACAAAGTGGCCCAGGGCGCCGGCGGAGCACGCGATAAAGGCCGCGGCGAACGCCGTGCCCGGAACCCATGGCGTGATGCCGGCCAGCAGGGCGCCAAACAGGCTGCCCACCAGCACGCCCAGGCCCCAGCTGTCCCAGTTAAAGCTCTGGCTGATGGCCGGTGCTATAGGCTTGCGCCGCATGCGCTGGGCGGCGATGTGCTGGGTGACCATGCACACCTGCACCACGGCCACCAGGAAAAACACCATGAAGGCGCTGCGACCCTCGTAGCCCGGAAACTTGAGCATCAAAATGGCGGGCACATGGCTCATGCCATAGATGCAGACCATGATGCCCCACTGCAGCTTGGCGCTTCGCTCCAGAAAGCGCAGCGGATCATTGGCCAGCGCGCTGGCCAGGGGCAGGGCCAAAAACACATACACCGGTATGAACACCGTAAACATGTCGAAATGGCCGCCCCCAACCAGCGCGTACTGCACCGGTAGCACCACAAAAAAGGCCAGCACCAGGCTGCGGTGGTCGCCCAGGCGGGTGGGCGAGAGGGTCAGGAACTCGCGCAGCGCAAAGAATGACACCATGGCAAAGAGCGTCAACGCCACCCAGTCGCCCGCCGCCCAGCCTATCCAGAACACCAGCACCATCAGCCAGCTGGTGCGCAGCATGGCGTCCAGGCTCTTGAGTTCCTTGCGCCAGAAATCGGCGCGGGCTTCGTCGCCATGCTCACGCACCGACAGCAGAAAGGCGCCCACACTGGCCAGCAATAGCACGCCAAACACGATGACAAACAGCATGCCGACCTGCTGCGTGGGGGACAGGTTCTTGAGGTAGTAGTACATCTGGAACATGGGTGCCTATCAGACGTCGCGCAGCGCCACGACGGCTGCGCGGGCACGCTCCAGAAAGGCCCGCCGCTCTTCGCCATCGCCCAACTGCATAGGGGTACCAAACGTTACGGAGCACAGTACCGGTACGGGCACCACCTCTCCCTTGGGCAGAACGTGCTGCACGTTGTTGATCCAGGCCGGAACCAAAACCACTTTCGGATATTTCAACGCCAGGTTGTACAGCCCGGCCTTGAACGGCTGCGGCTCGCCGGTGAAGCCGCGTGTGCCCTCGGGGAACAGGATGATGGAGTCGCCATGCTCCAGGGCCTCAAACAGCGGCTCCAGCGGGTCTTCGTCACTGGTTCGGTCACGCGACACGTAGATCACATTGAACACCGCGGTGGTCAGCCATTGTTTGAAGGGAGTCTTGGTCCAGTAGTCCTTGGCGGCAATGGCGCGTGTCACGCTGCGCAGCTCTTTGGGCAGCGCCGCCCAGATCATGACCAGGTCGGCATGGCTTTGGTGGTTGGCAAAGTAGATGCGCTGCTCGGCCTTGGGCGGGCAGCCGTGCCAGCGGGCCTGGGACCCGGTCAGCACCCGGATCAGACCCAGCAGAAAGTAACTCATCATCTTGGCTAGCATGGGCTGGATGATACAGAGCAACATGACACTCTTATGAGGGTTTTTGAGGGTGCTTGTGCTTGACGGGTTTGTGGCTGTGGTGTGCGCTGGATGCGGAGGCTGGGTGCTCTGCGCCGTTCGTGTCCCCCGGCCTGCGGCCTCCTCCTTTACCTCACTTTGCAGAACACCCAGCCCCCGCATCCGAGGGGTTGGTACTCCCCGGGGTGCGAATCGCAATTGATCGCTAACGCTCCGTGCCTGAGTGAGCGCGAGGCGATTCCGCGATGTAGATTCTTTGCTCAGCGCCAAAGCGAACCAGCGTTCTGGATGGTAGAAATCCAAGGCGATCGAGTAGTCGTACTGACACGGTATTGGCCGACTGTGTTTCCGCCACCACGCGACGAAGTCCGGCCTCGCCGAACGCGTGCGTCAGGACTTGTGCTAGCGCTCCAGTAGCGTAGCCACTGCCCCAATGCTCAGGGAGAAACAGGTAGGAAACTTCCAGATCTTGGAGATCGTGGTGCTGACCGAGTACTACAACCCCCAATAGTGTTGGATCATCCAGAGAGCGGCGAACTGCCCATGCCTTGCCGCGCTCTGATTGAACGACCAATTCCCTTGCCCGCCGCTCGGCGAGATGGCGGCTGAGCGGACCACCCAGGAATGTGCGGACTTCGGGCTCCACGTACAGACGAACAACTTGGGGAACATCGACAGCGCCAACCACGTCGAGGATGCATGGTGGTGTGATGAGTTTCAGGGTGGTGTTTGTCATGTACTCCTGCCATATTGAACATGCCGCTCCATTCTGTCAGACCAGCAAGCGCCAACCACCAGAGCAGAAGACCCAGGGCACACGCCAAAGCGAGGTCAAGGGGGAGGCCGAAAGCCGGAGGTCACGAGCGGCGGCGTGCGCCCTGGGCCTTCTGCGGGCGCGACAAATGTCGCTACATGCCTCGAACGCAATGCCGCATGTTCAAGGCAATTGCGCCCCTCCCATACGGCCAGCAATCACTTCGGCACGGCTGGCCAGGTACCCGGAGTTCGGCAATTTTTCGTAGTAGCGCGGACGCGGCAGCATGACAGCCAGCCGCGCGGCCTCATACGAACTCAGTTGCGAGGCCGGCTTGCGAAAGTAATGCTGGGCCGCCGCCTCGGCACCAAAAACCCCTTCGCCCCACTCCACACTGTTGAGATAAATTTCCAGAATGCGCTGCTTGCTCAGCATGTGCTCCAGCATCAGCGTCAGCACAAACTCCTGGCCCTTGCGCAAGAGCGTGCGCTCGCCGGACAAAAACAGGTTTTTGGCCAGCTGCTGGGTGATGGTGGAGCCGCCTACCACCTTGGGTGGCTTGGGTGCGGGCTTGCCCGGCGCGGCCTTGGCGGGGGGCTTCTGGTTGGCGGCTTTTTGTTCGGCCCTGGCGTTTTTTTCCCAGGCCTTTTCCAATGCGTCCCAGTCCACGCCCTCGTGGTTGGTGAAACCGTCATCTTCCGACGCGATCACCGCGCGCTTGAGGTTGTTGGAAATCTGGCTGTAGGCCACCCACTGCTGGCGCCAGCGTAAGCTGCCTTTTTCGGTGGCCACGCGCCAGGCTTCCGATCGCTGGAAACTGGTCGACTGCGGGGCCACCACCACCATGGCGGCGATGCGCGCCACAAAGTACAGCTGCAAGCCCAGCAACGCGATCAGCAAAAGCCCCAGCCAACGTGCCAGCGGTTTCATTTCTGTTGCGTGGAGATGGAGGCTTCCAGCGTTTCGTCGCGGGTGAACTTGAAGCGCGAGACCACCAGAATCTGGTCAGCCTGGCGGCGCATGGCGGGGCCGAAGTGGCCAAACGGGCCGGCCGACCGGGCGATGGCCGCCGCATGGCGATCCAGTGTGCGGTTGCCCGAGCTTTCGACCACTTCGGTGTCCAGGACGCGGCCGTTATGGTTGACCGTGACGATCATCGTGAGCTCGCCATAGAGCTTCTTTCCGCCGGACTGCGGGAAGTTTTCCGTGCCCTTGTCTTCGATGGCGTGGCGCAGCGCGTCGTAATAGACGGCATACACCTCTTCACGCGCGGCGGGGCTGATGTAGCGTTTTTTGGGCCGCGCATTTTCCTGGTTGATGCGCCGCTCTATCTCGGCCAGTATCTTCACCAGCTGGCGCCGTTTTTCTTCGCGCTCCATCTGTTCGGCCTTGGTCGCCGCTTGCTGTGGGTCGGGCGGGGGCAAGGCCCTGAGTTGACTCTTGACTTGGGCCAGCAACAGCGTTTGTTGCTCGTGCAGGGTTTCCAGTTTGCGAGCAGATTCTTCGTCGGAAGAATCGCCAAAGTCGGTCAGTAACGAGGGGGGCAAGGGGCTGGTGGCCCGGCCCTTTTCGGCGTCGCCACCACCGGCCAATGAGGTCTGGGCAATGGCCTTGGCCTTGTCGGGCTTTTCGTTAGTCTTGGCATTGACCAGAATAACTTCCATGGGTGTGTCTTCAAACACCCGGTTGAAGGATTCGGGGTCGACAAAGCGGATGGTCAACAGCACCGCGTGCACCGCGACGGATGCCAGCAGGGCGAGCTGAAGGGTGCTGAGGGACCGCAGGCGTTTCACGAAGCAGAATTTTCGCTGGCAGAAGTGTCGATCGGCTCGCTGACATCGACCGCGATGGCAATCGGGCCGGAGACTTCGTCGTCTTCCGTCTCGTCCTCCGCGCTGTCCACTGCATCTTGCGCGGCAACCGGAGTGTCCAGCCGTTCCACCACGGTGCCGTGGATGTCCAGCGTGATCAGGTCCATATCGCCCAAGCGGACCCGCACCCGGGCACCGCGTGGCAGGTTTTGCCCGCCCATGACTGGCAGCACCAGTGGCAGGGTGTCAGCGCGCACCATGTTCTCCTTGAAGAAACTGGCTTCCAGCTCTGTGATGCCGTTTTGCTGCAAGTATTTGAGCGTCCAGAAGCGCTCCATGGCGCCTTGGTAGCCGTTGTAGGCGCTGTAGGCCTCATCAAAACTGGAGATGATGGAAAACAGGCTGGCGTCCTTGGGCTTGAAGGGCGCGGCCAGCGCCGCCGTCTTGCCGTGCTGCACGCAGGCAATGATTTGCCACTGGTTGACCAGGTCGGTATAGCGGCGCAGCGGCGAGCTGCTCCAGGCATAGCTCTTGACGCCGATGCCGGCATGCGGCAGGGCCTTGGTGCCCATGCGCACCTTGACGCCGGGCGCCAGGCTGGCCTGGCTGCGGTAGATGCCGGGCACGCCCAACTCGGCCATCCAGCTGCCCCAGGTGCTGTTGGCCAGGATCATGGCCTCGGCCACGATCAGGTCCAGTGGCGCGCCACGTTGGCGAGTGCTGATTTGCACGGTCTCAGAGCCTTGCGGTTCGGCGCCGTCGTTGCCCACGAGTCTGAAGTTGTAGTCGGGGCGGTTGAAGGTCTCGGGCTTGCCGCGTACGATCTCGCGCTTGGCCTTCAGGTCCTTTGCCAGGCGGTATAAAAACGATAGCTGTTCACGTAGCGCCGGCAGGGGCTGGGGCTCATTTTCATGGTTAAAGCAGGGGTCCAGCAGCCACGGCTCGGTCACGATGGCGTCCAGCTGGTCGTGGCGCAGGTTGTGGGCAATGCTGACGCGCTCGATGCGCGATTCGTGCCCCTTGATCTCCAGCGTGGCCTCATCCAGCGTTACGTACAGCGACAGCGCCGGGCAGTCGCGCCCGGCCTGTAGCGTGTAGGTCTGCACCAGCGCGTCGGGCAGCATCGTCACCTTGTAGCCCGGCATGTAGACCGTGGACAGGCGGGTGCGGCCAATCTGGTCCACCGCGTCGCCGGGCTGGATCGCCAGTCCCGGTGCGGCGATGTGGATGCCCACCGTGATGGTACCGCTGCCCAGGCCCTGCACCGACAGGGCGTCGTCGATTTCAGTGGTCTGCGAGTCATCAATCGAGAAGGCCTGTGCGCCGGACAGCGGCAGATCGGTTTCGTTGATTGCCGCCGCCGCCAGCGTGGGAAAGCCCGTGCCCTTGGGAAAGTTCTCCAGCAAAAAGCGCTTCCAGTGGAACAGGTAGGGCGAGGCGATGGCGCCCGACTTTTGCAGCAATTCCAGGGGTGCGGTGTGGGTGGCGCGAGCCGCCTCGACCACGGCCTTGTACTCGGGCGCGTTCTTGTCGGGCTTGAACAAAATCTTGTACAGCTGCTCGCGCACCGGCTCGGGGCACTGGCCCCCACCCAGCTCGGTGGCCCACTGTGTGATCTGCAGGGCCACGAGCTTCTTCTTCTCGATGGCGGCCAGGGCCTGGGCGATCACATCGGCGGATGCCTTGCGAAAGCGCCCCTTGCCAGCGCGACGAAAGTAATGCGGTGACTCGAACAGCCGAAACAGCATCGCTGCCTGCTCGGACAGCGGCGCCTGGGCCGAGAAATAGTCGCGCGCCAGGTCGGCAAATCCAAACTCC
>CAINUX010000268.1 GCA_903853895.1 uncultured beta proteobacterium
GAATCGTCATGTGTTTCATTGCACCGGGTGCAAGCGTTGCGTCGAAGCCCGCCCTCTCTAGCAACGCCCAAGCCTTAGGGCCGCTGACAGTGACGTTACCCCAAGCAGAAGTGACTGGCGTCACCAGCACACGGTGGTTTACGTATTCGCACTGCAGCCACTCCTCGAAGGCCAACACCACGCGCTCTACACCGCCCGATGTGGTGTTCACCCAGAAGTGGTCCGGTGCCAGTCGCGCAACGATACCGTCGTCGAACACCACGCCGTTCTCGTTGATCAAGATACCGTAGCGCGCGCTACCCACTGGCAGAGTCGACATGGTGCCAACGTACATCAAATCTAGGAAGTCAGCAGCATCTGGACCGAAGACTTCAATTTTGCCAAGCGGCGATCCCTCGAACAGCCCTACTGTTTGCCGCACCTGAAAGGCTTCGCGCTGCGCGGCTTGCTCTAGGCTTTCACCTTGGATTGGATAGGCCGCGGGTCGGAGCCAAGCACCAAAGTCTTCGAACAGCCCTCCCCGCTGGGTATGCCAGTCATGTCCCGGCATGCGCTTGAGCGGCTTGATGCGCTCACCGCTACGCCCACCAGCAATGGTGTTGATAGTCACTGGCTTAAACGGTGGCCGGAATTTGGTAGTGCCGACTTGGGGCGGCGTGCGCTGCGTGAGTGCACCCATTAGAACAATTGCATTGACATTGCTCGTCTTGCCTTGGTCGGTGGCCATGCCCATGGTGGTGTAGCGCTTGAGGTGTTCAACCGAGCGAAAATTCTCTTGCGCGGCTAATGCCACGTCGCTGGCGGCAACATCGTTTTGCAAATCGATGAAGATCTTTCCAGGAATTTGACCCAGAGCTGAAAGAGCGACGGACGTAGGTCGGTTATCGGCAGGTACCCAACCAACATCGAGCTTGCCAGCACAAGCGCCGACCACGGTGATGCCAGGCAGGTCTTTGCTCGGCACGAACATGGAGGACCTCTCGTCCCATCGCAAACTTCCGCCGGCCATTGAATAAAGATTCACGGCTGGTGTCCAGCCACCGGCAACCGCGACGCAATCGACTAGGATCTCGTAGCGTTGACGACCGTCATGGCTGATCACCGTCACACCCGTCACCTCTCGGCCTCCCTGTACCGAGACGATAGCGCTTGAGCGATAAACCGGTACCCCCGTTGGTGCTTGTGCAGCAGTTTCTTCTCGATGATCGATGATGGCTACCACTTCAATACCGGCAGCTTTTAAAGAATGAGCTACCTCATAGGCGCTGTCACATGCGGCAGCCAATAGCACCCGCCGTCCGCATGCGACGCCGTACAGCTCAGCATAGCGTTGTACGGCACTGGCCAACATCACGCCCGGTCGATCGTTGTCTGGGAACAGCATGGGCCGTTCAAAAGCGCCGCAGGCCAGCACAATGTGTTCAGCACGCATCTTCCAAAGACGCTCACGGGTTTGGCCGTTTTCGTCCAAGACCTGAATTGCAGCAACGAATTGATGGTCATAAAGACCAACGACTGTGCAAGCTGTCACCACACGCACACCAGCCTTCTCAATCTGCCCCGCGAGTGTCGCTATTTGAGTACGAGCTGCTTCACCCTGCGCGGCGGTCCAACCACCAAGTTGTGACTGCCCTTCCATCAGCAATAC
>CAINUX010000269.1 GCA_903853895.1 uncultured beta proteobacterium
GACAGCGGGCTACTCCGTGGGCGTTTTGCCAGCGCGCCTGGTTGTGCTGGGCTGGGCCCCGATGCTGCTTGCGTTGGCGACGCGGTTGTGGTGGCGAGGACATGCGCCGGCACGGTTTTTTGTCCTGGCATTCGGCATTCTTATTGCGGGGGGCTTGCTGCGCTACCTGCGCTTGCTGGGCTGGTTGGATCCGAGCTTGCTAACCGAATATGGTTATGAAGTTGGCTCGATCCTGAGCATGTTAGTCATGAGCCAGGCCATCACCGTGCGATACAACGCCATGAAGCACGAAAAGCTTGCGGCCCAGGTAGCGCTGAACAGTTCGTTAGAGGCGCAGGTGCAAGAACGCACGGTGTTGCTGGTCGACGAGATTGACCGGCGCGAGGCGCTTGAAATCGATTTGCGCCGCGCGCTGGCGGTGGAGCAACTGGCGTGGCAGCAGCAGCGCGATTTTGTGGCCATGGTGTCGCACGAGTTTCGTACGCCACTGGCGATCATCAATACCTCGGTGCACCATGTGGCGCAAAGCCTGGATGCATCGCAGGGCAGGAGCCTGGAGCGCTGCACCAACATCAAGGAGTCGGCCCGGCGCATGAGCGATTTGATGGATGAATACCTCTCGCTCGACCGCATCGAGGGCGCCACACAAGCCCTGAATCTGACCCCCTGCAATGTTGTAGAAATTGTGGCTGGCGTGGTTGCCGAGTGGCCGCTCCATGCAATAGAGCTGATTGCAACAGCGGTGCCGCCAACATTGCTTTGCGACTGGAAGTTGTTACAAGTGGCATTGCGCAACCTGATCAGCAATGGGCTTCGTCATTCACCACCCGACGAACCCTTGCGCCTGTGGGTGCAGGGTCAACCTGGGGGCGGCGTTCATATTGAAATCAACGATGCCGGCAGCGGCATCCCCGAGGATGAGCTGGCACGCGTGTTTCAGAAATATTTTCGTGGTCGTGGTGCGCTGGGCAAACCCGGTGCGGGACTTGGGCTCTATTTGGTGGAGCGCATTGCGCAGCTGCACGCCGGCTCAGCTACGGTGCAGACCACGCCCGACCATGGAAGCCGATTTTCGCTAATATTGCCGGGGCCGGATTTGTCGTAATTTGTCGTATTGAGTCAGGGCTTTAGATAAATTTTCGGCTTTGTGCATTCTGAGGTTGGAAAAGCTAATTTCCGCATCAGTTCAGCCTGAATTCCAAAGCACCGAACTGGTTGAAATTCATCCGCTGGCGATTGAATTTCTAGTTCACACGCATTTACAAACGTAGCTACAATAGTTGCATGAAACTTGAATGGGATGCCGACAAGGCTGCGCTCAACCTGCTAAGCCATGGTGTCGCCTTCGAAGATGCGGCACTCGTTTTCTACGACCACGGGCGCATCGAGTCCTACGATGGTCGAGAGGATTACGGCGAAGACAGATGGGCAACGATTGGTCTTGCCGACTGGTCAATCTTGTACGTTGTCTATACCGTTCGAGAAGAGGAAATCATCCGCGTCATTTCTGCCAGAAAGGCCGTTCCATATGAGCAAAAGCAATATCGTGAAGCTAACACTTGACTTGACAAAGCCACCAGTCGTAACAGACGAGCAAAAGGCTCGGCTGGCTGCGTTGGCCGCGATGCCTGAAGACCAGATCGACACAAGCGATGCGCCGTTTCGCCCCGAGGCTGTTTGGGTAAAGGCCGTTGACTTCCCGCACGCGAAAAAACTGATCTCGCTTCGAATTGATGAGGATGTAATTGAATTTTTTAAGCACACCGGGGCGCGATACCAGACCCGCATTAATGCGGTTTTACGCTCTTACGTGAGCGCACATAAGGCGCACACGAAATGAGCCCGGCTGTTTTGTATGTATGGGCTGGTCCCGCCTAATCCAGCCCAACCATATATTGCACAAATGAGAGGTTATGCTATTTTCCAGGCAACAACCTCAGAATGCACATAGCCAAATTTTCGGCTTTCCCCATTAGCATCGCAACCACCATGACCGCCTCCTCTTCAACTCTTCATACTTCCACCCTCGGCTCGCTGACCCTGCTGGCCCGCGGCAAGGTGCGCGACAACTACGCCGTGGGTGATGACCGCATCCTGATGGTTGCCAGCGACCGCTTGAGCGCGTTTGACGTCATCATGGGCGAGGCCATTCCCGGCAAAGGGAAGCTGCTCACCCAGATGGCCCTATTCTGGTTTGACAAGCTCGGCCCCAAAGGCTTGAACATCTGCCCCATCCACCTGACCGGTGACGCACCCGAGAGCGTGGTGCTGCCTGAAGAGGTGGCGCAGGTCGAAGGCCGTTCCATGCTGGTCAAGCGACTCAAGCCGTTGCCTGTGGAAGCAGTGGTGCGTGGCTACCTGGCGGGCAGTGGCTGGAAGGAATACCAGGAGAACAGTGCCGTCTGTGGCGTCAAACTGCCCGCGGGTTTGCAAAACGCATCCAAGCTACCCGAGCCCATTTACACCCCGGCCGCCAAGGCCGCCGTGGGTGACCATGACGAGAACATCACGTTCGAAAAAACGGTGGAGATGATTGGCCTGGACCTGGCCACCCGCATCCGCGACATCAGCATCGCCATCTATAAAGCGGCGGCCGAATTTGCGTTGACCAAGGGCATCATCATTGCCGACACCAAATTTGAGTTTGGCTTGGACACGGACGGCACGCTGACCCTGATGGACGAAGTGCTGACGCCCGATTCGTCGCGCTACTGGCCGGTGGAGAGCTACCAGGAGGGCACGAACCCGCCCAGTTATGACAAGCAGTTTGTGCGCGACTGGCTGGAGCAGGCGCTGGTGGATGGCAAGCCCTGGAGCAAGACACCGCCAGCACCCCGCGTGCCGGACGTGGTGATTGCCAAAACCGCCGCCAAGTACCAGGAAGCGCTAGAGCGCCTGACCGCCTGAGTTAAGCCGTCTTTTGGGTTCGCAGGCCCCGCTTCGCAGGGGCAGAGGCAACTTTTTTGGCTGGTGCGGCTCTTTTCGCCGCAACCGTTTTCTTGGTAGGTGCTTCCTCAAATGACTCGGTCAAGTGCCGTGCCATGGTGATCACACGCTCCGGGTCCACGCCTAGTGTGCCCATCAGGAACTCGATGATTTCAGAGCGCGGGTTGGCCAGGGTGGGTTCAATCATCATGACCGCAGCCGACACCGCCAGCGCGCGCTCGCGGCTGACTGCCGTTGGCAACAATTGCTCAAGCGCATTGAGGGCCTCGACGGGCGCCACCGCCGTGATGCGTGCCTGCGATTTGAGCAGTGCCAGCCAATCAGTTTGGGCAGCTGACTTTCCTATCGTGTCAGCAGGCAGTCTGGCCAGCAGCTTGGCCAGCCTGAAACTGCGCCGCTCAAAGGAGCCAATAGACACCATGCCTGCCAGAACGATGCGGCACACCGCCTCGGCAAAACCGCCTTCGGTCAGGTGGCCCAGGACTGCCTGGCGGGCCACTTCAATTTCTTTCAGTGCGCGGGCCTGGGCCACTTCGGAGTCGGGTGCGTCGGGCTTGAAATAGGCGCCCAGCCCTTTGGGGCCGTATAGCGTGCGGGCCAGTTTCACGGCAGAGGCATCGCGGTCGTCACGGTATTTGTTCAGAGACTCGGTAATCTGCGCGTCCAGTTTGTGTTCCATCTTGCGCAGCGGGTGTTCGTCCGACACCGTGACCCGGTTGGCCCGTGCCTTGGCAGCCTGCTCGCGGATGATGGAGGCAAAGGGGAACGCATCCGAGAACATCTGGCGCTGCATACGCAGGGGGTGAAGCTTGGTCATGGCATCGGCCATGGGGCGGGTTGCCATCATCTTCACCCACGGGCGCACCATCGATTTGTATAGCGTGGCGTTCAGTTCGGAGACCTTGCTGATGGTCGAGAACAGCGCTTCTTCTTCGCGGCCCTCGGGATTCAAGGCCAGTATGTCTTTCATGGTGCGGTGCTCATAGTGCACCGTGTAGTCGCCGGGTTCGAGTTGCTCCCAACGCAGCGACTCCAAACCAGCCTTGGCTTCGAGTTTCATCTCATACAAACCGGGTGGAAGACTCTCGATCATGTCCAGCGAGGTGACCAACTGGTCATGCTCTTTGCGGGCAATGTCGCCACCCACAAAAATACCAAGGTGGCCTACACTTTCGTGCAGTACATAGATGATGGTGCGACCGGCCGCGGCAATGGCGCGTTCGTCACCCCAGGTGTCAATGATCCAGTCCAGCGCCTGTGGCACCGGTGTGATGTTGTCGCCGTGTGAGGCAAACACCACCACGGGCGAGGTGATGGCGCGCAGGTCAATGGCCTTGTCGCCATCCATCACGGTCCCGCGGGCAAGGCGGTTGCC
>CAINUX010000270.1 GCA_903853895.1 uncultured beta proteobacterium
AAACCTCTTCGGTGCTGGGCTGATGGAGCGCACAAAGGCGTACATGCCAACGGGCTTTTGTGGGGGCCATAAGATGCCAGCAGATGCGGGGGTGCTCTGCACCACACGCGATTGCCGCAGCGCACGGCGCCAATTGTTTCTTGCAATACTGAGCAAATGCGAAATTGACACTATCAGGAGCTCCGCATGACTTCAAACGAATCCACCCTACCCGTCTTCAAGGGTAGCCCGCGAAGCGCCGTATCGCCTCCGCTCCAAAGGGCCAGGGAGCTTGGTATCCGGCAGGTGCTCGACGCCGACGGCGGCCTGGCAGGTGATCTGCCCGACCCTGATCTCCCTAAAGAAACGTTGCAGAAAATCTACCGCACCATGGTGGAGGTCAGTGCCATAGACGCGCGTGGATGGAAGCTGCAGCGTTCAGGACGCATCGATTTCTGGATCCCGTCGCGGGGCCAAGAGGCTTCGCACGTGGCCTCGACCATTGCGATGGACACATCCGACTGGATATTCATGGCCTCGCGCGAGCCCGGTTCGATGCTTGCGCGCGGTGCCAGCATGCTCCAGCTGTTTGCGCAGTTTTTCGGCCGTGCCGACGAGCCAATGAAGGGCCGCCGGTTGCCATTGTTGCTGGGGGATCGTAGGCTCAACATCGTGCCCTGCATGACGATCGTCGGCGCCTATATTCCGCACGCTGCCGGCGCGGCTTGGGCGGCCAAGCTCAAAGGCGACGACACGCGCTTCATCGTTTACTTCGGCGACGGCGCGACCTCGCGCGGCGAGTTCCACAGTGCGATGAACTTCGCCGGAATCCACAAGCCGCCCATCGTCTTTTTCTGTCAGAACAATGGCTGGGCGGTCTCGACGCCCAATGATCGCCAGACCGCCGTCGATACCTTTGCCGAAAAAGGCAACGCTTACAAGGTCCGCAACCTGCGCGTCGACGGCAATGATCCGCTCGCAATCTACAGTGTCACGCGCAAGGCGCGCGATGAGGCGCGCGAACACGGACCGACACTGATAGAAGCGGTGACCTATCGCCTTGGCCCGCACACATCGTCTGATAACCCCGACCTGTACCGCACGTCTAACGAAGCCGACGAGTGGCGGCGCTGGGATCCGATTCCGCGCTTCCGGCGCTACCTGGAAAATCGCGGCTTCTGGTCAGCCAGCGACGAGCAGCAGTTGCTCGAACAGTGCGAGAAGCAGATCGACGAGGCCGTTCACGCTGCCGAAGCAATGCGCCAGACCGAGCCGGGAGAGATGTTTGATGACGTGTTCGAGACACCGACCACTCTGCTGCAGGATCAGCGCAAACAACTCGTCGCCGAACTTGGGGAGGAGCGTTGACATGACTCAGATGACCGTACTCGAAGCTCTCAACGCGGCCATGGTTCACGAGTTGCAGCGCGATCCGCTGGTCGTGGTCCTCGGCGAGGACGTAGGGACCCAAGGAGGCATTTTCCGCACCACCGAAGGATTACAGGAGAGGTTCGGAGTGAACCGCGTGATAGACACTCCGCTTGACGAAAAAGGTATCGCCGCCCACGCCATCGGCATGGCCTTGTATGGGCTGAGACCGATTGTCGAGATCCAGTTCTCCGGCTTCATCCACGACGCTTTCGAACAGTTCATGTTCTGCGCCAGCAAGTACCGTTGGTTGACGGGCGGCATGTACAGCGTGCCGCTGGTCGTGCGCGCGCCCTCCTTCGGAGGCATTCGCGGCGGCTT
>CAINUX010000271.1 GCA_903853895.1 uncultured beta proteobacterium
CGACCTCACGGCCTTGACGCACGAGCTGGTTAATGGTTGGCACTTAAGCCTCCTAAAGATAAAACGTCCCTAAACGTTTGAAATAGTACGAAAACGTGAATCCCTTCGGAATTTCCGAAAAGCCTTCTACTGTATCAGATCAAGGGTTTCCCCGCAAGGGCCAATTCGCGCCGGGGCCGCCCGACGAATTGCGCTCCTTGCCAACTACACCTCGCTTGTTCAACGAATCCAGAGGCGAATCGAATCCCAGGCGCGACCAACGATGCCCGACTGTTCCACGGCTTCCAGCGCCAGCAGGGGAACTTCACCGACGACCTGTTCGCCCGCCAGGATCTTCAGCATCCCCAGTTGTTGGCCTTTGATGATTGGTGCCACCAGAGGATCGGTGCGCACCACCTGGGTCTTGAGCTTTGCAGCAGTACCGCTGGGCACGGCAACCACGATAGCCTGGGGACGACCCAATTTGGCTGTGGATTGAGCGCCTTTCCAGATGTTGGCACTCACTACCGCCTGATCGGCCTCAAACAGCTTCACTGCTTCAAATGCGGTGTAGCCCCAATTCAGCAGCTTCTGCGATTCGTTGGCGCGGGCATTCTCGTTGGCAGTACCCAAGACGATGGACAGCAGGCGTCGGCTTCCCGTCGTAGCGGGCGTCCCGGCAGGTGCGCCCGGGTTGGCAAGACTGGTGAAATCGCGCTTGGCCGTGGCCACCATGCAGTAACCCGCCGCCTCGGTAAAGCCGGTCTTGAGACCATCCACCGTGGGGTCGCGAAACAGCAAGAGGTTGCGGTTGCTGTCGTTTGCCGCCGGCGTACCGGGGTAGCGGTACTTCTTGATCGCGTAAAAGCCTACGTAATCCGGAAAATCCGCCATCAGGCGCGTGGCCAGGATGCTCAGATCCCGCGCGGTCGTCGTGTGTCCGGCTTCGGTCAGGCCTTCCGGATTCTTGTAGCCGGTGGATTTCATGCCCAGCACACGAGCCTGGTCATTCATCATCTGCACGAAGCGTTCGGCGGAACCACCCACACCTTCAGCCAGGGCCATGGTGGCGTCGTTGCCCGATTGCACGATCATGCCCTTGATCAGGTCTTCCACCGGCACTTGCATCTTGGGATCGATGAACATGCGCGAGCCCGGCATCTTCCAAGCACGCTCGCTGACCGGCAGGGTTTGTTTGAGATCGAGTTTCTTGGTACGCAAGGCGTCAAACACCAGGTAGGCCGACATCAGCTTGGTCAGAGACGCCGGCTCCACCGGCATGTCCAGCTCTTTGGATGCCAGGATCTGGTTGGCCGTGACATCCAGCAACAGGTAGGCACGCGCCGCGACTTCGGGTGGCTGTGGCGTTTGGGCTGCCACAGAAAGGCATAGAGTAGCCACAAGGGCTGCGAAAAGTGATTTCATGGATAGTTGGATCATTGCCGGGGCCCAGCGGGTCGGCAGGTAATAGAAACTCTAGGAAGCGGGTCTTGGATCGGCATGCAGGTGGCGCACCACCAAACTGCGTAAAAGCGGCAATTGTCCATGAAAGAAGTGCGAGCCCCCAGGAACCACGGTCACCGGCAGGGTTTGCGGGCGCGCCCAGTTCATGACATCGGCCAGGGGCACGGTGTCGTCGTGCTCGCCGTGCAGGACCAGCGTGCGGGCGTGCAGGGCTTGGGGGACAACCGCCACGTCAAAACGGGTGGCAGCCGTACCTACCAACACCAGCTGTTGTGGCGCGCGTTGAGGTCCCAGCGCAGCGAGTGCATGGCTTATTACAAACGAACCGAACGAAAATCCGGCCAACGCCAGCGCAGGGGTTGCAGGGTGACCCTCGGGCGACGCAATCGCGTCCACCTCGGTAACGTGGTCGATGACCGCCAGCAAGTCTTGCAACTCACCGCGCCCGGCGTCGTGCGTGCCCTCGGTTGCGCCAACACCACGGAAGTTAAAACGCACGGCACGCCAGCCGCACTGGACAAACGCTCGGGCCAGAGTTTGCACGACCTTGTTGTCCATGGTTCCGGCAAACAAGGGGTGAGGATGGGCAATCACCGCCACGCCCCGCGCACTCTCACCATGTGCCAACGCTGGCTGGTCTTCCAGGCACTCGATCTCACCCGCGGAACCCCGCAGCAGGAACCGACGGGTATGGGCGTTCATCGCCCCAGATGGGCAGGTGTGCGCAAGCGTTCCACCACCGTGCCGTTCTTCAGGTGCGATTCAACAATCTCGTCGATGTCCTGCTCGTCCACATAGCTGTACCAGACGCCCTCCGGGTACACCACGGCCACGGGGCCGGCAGCGCAGCGGTCCAGGCAGCCGGCTTTGTTGACGCGCACCTGGCCGACGCCCGACAGCCCGGCCTCTTTCACGCGTTGCTTGCAACGGTCAAAGCCCTCCTGGGCGCGGTGCTGGGCGCAGCATTCTTCGCCATTCTTGCGCTCGTTGAGACAGAAAAAAATGTGTCGCGCGTAGTACGGCACTGCGGGTTGGATTGGCTCGGTCATGCGCTGATTCTAGTTTTTTGCATCGCGCTGCCAGATCAACGACAGCACATAGACCAGCGCCGCATAGGGCCACAGCCAGCCCAACCACTGGGCCAAACCGTGGAATCGGATGAAGCGCCCCTGCTCCCACGCCTGCAAGGTCTGCGAGAAATAGGCGCTCTCCGGCGCCTGGTTCAGCACACTGAGGTAAATCCCTAGGCTCAACAACAGCAGGGCCGCGCTAGCGCGCCACGGCACCAAGGCCAGCACCAGGGACAGCACCACCGCCAACAACAGACCTGCTTGGACCGGCAAGCCGAGCCAGGCCCAAGCGTGTGCAGGCCCCCAACTCAGGGCCGCCGACAGTGCCGACGCAACAACACCCGCCGCAACGGTCATCAGCACCAGCACCGCCCGCCGGGCGCGTGTACGCACAATGCAAAATCCCAGCAAGCAGGGAATCATCAGACCCAGCCACACGCAGACCATTTCAGCCCCGGGTACCAGCGGCTGCAATTCGGTCTCGCGCATGGGAAGCCAGTTCAAAAATGGAGTATCGACCAGTTGGGCGCCCAACGCTTCCTCCAACCGCTCCAGTACCTGGCCCAAACCAAACGGCACCGCCGGCGGAAACAGCAGTGCCACCGGCCACAAGGCCAACAACACAATACCTCCACGCGACTGGGGCACGAACCACCGCCCGCGGATCTGGCTCCAGCGGTCGATCGCACCCATTTTGGCCAAAATCACCGTACAGAAGGCGCCAAAGAAAGCCCCCACCGAGTTCAACAGCAAGTCCTCCCTGGAGGAAACCCGGGCGGGCAGATAGATCTGCAAGGCTTCCATGACCAGCGCCAACAGGGCAGCCGCAACCACGGGCACCAACACCGCATGCCGTGCGCGCCCGGAGCGCAAAGCGCTCAACGCCAACAAGCCACCCAAAGGAGCGTAACCAGCTACATTGATCGCCAGGTCGAAGCCGGTCCAGTAGCGCGGCGGGGGAGCGGCCAAAAAGGCCCACGGCAAAACACCTTGGTCCCGCCACTCGCTGAACGGGTACAGACTGGCATACACAATCAGCCCGACATAAATCAGGGCAAGTGGCCAGGCCGCCGATTTGTGCATGGGGGTGAGCCTCAGAATGGCTTGACCACCACCAGAATGACTGCGGCAACCATCATGATGACCGGGGCTTCGTTGAACCAGCGAAACCAGACGTGGCTGCGTGCCATGGCATTGGATTCGAATTTCTTCAGAATCACGCTGCATGCATGGTGGTAACCGATGGCCAGTACCACCACGAACCACTTGGCATGCATCCAGCCATTGCCAGGGCCCCAGCCAATACCGTAACCCGCCCATAGCCAGATCCCAAGGCCCAACGCAGGCACGGCTATCAGGGTCATGAAGCGGTACAGCTTGCGCGCCATCAGCAACAGGCGCGCGCGTTCGGCGTCAGACCCTGCCGGCACCATCGCCAGATTGACATAGATGCGCGGCAGATAGAACAGGCCAGCAAACCAGCTGGCGATGAAGACGATATGAAAGGATTTGACGAGTAAGTAGGCCATCGGTCGAGTTTAGCGCCGCCGGAGCGCCCTCTGGCGCGAGCACCCCGTTGGTGCTGAGAACCGAGGCTCACGGCCTGCCTGCGCAGGTCGGGGAGCGTGGGGGTGAGTTTGGCCAAAAAAAACCCCAGCACGTGGGCTGGGGTGGTAAGCCTATTAGCTGTCACACATCAAGGCCCCGCTCAGGGAGGAAAAGCGGGAGATAGCAAGCTATCCGAATGAGAATTTAGCAAAGATAGTCAGCGATTGCAAGCGAGTTTACTGAATACACACAAAATGTTTCAGGCGACTGCATGGCCCGGCCGTTAGCTCCAATGCCATCACAATTCAAAATCAGGCACAATTTTCCCTATGACGCCCTATGCCCCCTACCCCCTTGGCCGCCCGCGCCGCCTGCGCCGCGATGTCTTTACCCGCAACCTGGTCCGCGAAAACACGCTCACCGCCCACGACCTGATCTACCCGGTTTTTGTTGTGGATGGGCAACAACAACGCGTACCCATTGCATCCATGCCCGGCGTAGAACGCCTGAGCCTGGATCTGCTGCTGCCGGTGGCCGAAGAATGCGTGAAACTGGAAATCCCGGTAATGGCGCTGTTCCCGGTGATTGACCAGTCGCTGAAGGACTACGAAGGCTCCGAAGCGCTGAACCCCGACGGCCTAATCCCCCGGGTGGTGCGCGCTTTGAAAAAGGAATTTCCACAGCTGGGCATCATGACCGAC
Organism: uncultured beta proteobacterium; assembly: GCA_903853895.1. GTDB lineage: Bacteria > Pseudomonadota > Gammaproteobacteria > Burkholderiales > Burkholderiaceae_C > Allorhodoferax. The sequence continues at coordinate 4,763 of CAINUX010000271.1, forward strand.
GTGGCGCTGGACCCCTTCACCAACCACGGCCAGGACGGACTGCCTGACAAACGCCCCGAAGAGAACGGCTACATCCTGAACGAGGAAACCGTGGCCATGCTGGTGAAGCAGGCCATGACCCAGGCCGACGCCGGTACCGACATCATCGCCCCAAGCGACATGATGGATGGGCGCATCGCAGCCATCCGCAATGCGCTGGAGGCCAAGGGCCACATCCACACCCGCATCATGGCCTACAGCGCCAAGTACGCGTCCGCCTTCTACGGCCCGTTTCGCGACGCGCTGGGCTCAGCCAGCAATCTGGGCAAAAGCAACAAGAAGGTTTACCAGATGGACCCGGCCAACACTGACGAGGCCCTGCGCGAAGTAGCCATGGACATTGCCGAAGGCGCCGACATGGTCATGGTCAAGCCTGGCATGCCGTATCTGGACGTGGTGCGCCGCGTCAAGGACGAATTCAAAGTGCCGACCTTCGCCTACCAGGTGTCGGGGGAATACGCCATGTTGAAGGCCGCCGCGCAGAACGGCTGGCTGGACCACGACGCCGTGATGCTGGAGAGCCTTCTAGCCTTCAAGCGCGCCGGGGCCGATGGCGTGCTGACCTACTTTGCCCGTGATGCCGCCAAATTGCTATTAAAACAGTAGCGCACTAGACAATCTATTCGAGGGCTAGAGCCCTTTTCCGCGTATAGCCCTTACCGCCAGGAACCGCCCATGCGCATCTTCCACATCCAGCACACCAGCGTCACCGAAACCCAGGATCTGGAGGCGCTGACCACTGCAGGTCTACCGGCCCAGGGCCTGGTCTGGGTGGCCTGCGCGCGGCGTGAGTTTGAGGTGCTGCAAAGCCAGATGCAGACCATGCTGCAGACTCTGTGCGGTCAACAGCTGGTGGACCTGCACATCTCGGACCTGATCAACAACCAACTGCCCTCGCACTACGACTACACCTCGCAGTACGACGTTCTAGTGTTTCGACGCCTGGCGGCCGGCAACCGCGCTAACGACCTGGAGCACCCGGGCGAGCCACTGAACCACGAGCCCGCCAAGGGCGGACCGCCCATCCTGCGCCGGATTGACACCAGCCCGGTGGGTTTCGCGGTATTTGACCGCGTGCTGCTCACGGTGCACCCGACCGACTGCACGGTGCGCGACACCTTCGCCGCCAAACTGCTGCAAACCGTCAGTCTGGAATCGCGTGCGGCGGGCGCACGCTTGCCCACCAGTCCAGCCGACCTGATGCTGCGCATCATCAACCAGATGGTGGATGGCTTTCTGGAACTGCGCCGCGAACTCACCCACCAGCTGGACCACTGGCAATCCGAATTGCTCAACCCCCGCACCCGCTTCAACAACTGGAACGCACTGCTTGATGCGCGGCTCTCGCTGCACTATTTGGATGAAATTTGCGAGGACCAGCGCGCGGCCCTGCAGGACTGGATTGAATCCGTCAAGACCTGGCCCGAGGCCGACACCCCCGCCGCCCACCGCGAGCGCGACCTGCTTCAGGTGCGCAGCCGCGACGTGCTGGAACACATTGAGCGCGTAGTGCACCATGTGCGCCGCCTGGAGCAGAGCGTAGAAACTGCCGTGCAAATGCACTTCAGCGTGCAGGGCAGCCGCACCAACGACATCATGCGCACGCTCACCGTACTGACGGCCATCTTTTTGCCCTTGAACCTCATCACCGGTTTCTTTGGCATGAACTTCGACGCGCTGCCGCTGATTCACAAAGAAAGCGGCATCTGGCTGGCGGTCGGCATTATGGTCATCGTCGCGTTGGGCCTGTCGACTCTGTTTTGGAACAAGCGCTACCTGGCACGCACTGGGCGCTAGGCGACAGAGGGCAATCCGTGAATCTCGACCGGCTCGATCACGTCGGCAGGCTCAAATCCAAACACCCGGCCATAGAAATAGAGTTCGGCCTCCAGGCTGCTGCGTATGTTTTCAATGCGGCGAAAACCATGGCCCTCCCCCTCAAAGGGCACATAGGCGACCGGCACGCCACGCTTTTTCATGGCCTGAACCATGGTTTCGGATTGCTCCGGAGGAACCACTTTGTCGTCCATTCCCTGAAAAAAGATCATGGGGCAATTCAGCTTTGCCACGTGCCCCAATGGTGATCGCCTGGCATAGACCTCGTCGCGCGTTTCGGGTGGCGCCACGAGGTAGCCCGTATAGCGCGATTCAAACTTGTGGGTATCGATATCGAGCGACGCCAGATCGCTGACACCGTAGTGGCTGGCACCCGCCTTGAAAATATGGTGAAACGTCAAGGCGCACAAGGTCGTGAACCCGCTGGCACTGCCGCCCCGAATCGCCATGCGATCACGATCAACCAAACCTTGCCGAGCCAGGTAGTCGGCGCCGGCAATGCAATCGTCGACATCGACGATGCCCCACTGTCCCTTGAGCACTTCCCTATAGTCGCGCCCATAGCCTGAGCTTCCGCCGTAATTGACGTCAAGAACCGCAAAGCCTCGGCTGGTCCAGTATTGGATACCAAGCTGCAAGCCATTGCTCGCCATCCCGGTAGGTCCGCCGTGGCTGGTGACAACCAATGGCGGCCGTTCCCCGGCTGGACCGGCATAGTCTGCATTTTTCGGCGCGTAGTAAAAAGCGTGTGCTGTTCGCCCACCCGTCGTGTCGTAGGCAATGGCCTGCGGCGCGGAAATGCAATCGGCATCGATGTCGACGTCGGTGCAACGCGCCAGCACCGTTGATTGGCCGGTGGCCAGGTCGATGCGCGTGATTTGCCTGGGGGTACTGGGCGAGGATGCCAATGCCACCACAAAGCCATCGCTGACGGACAGCGCGTGAATGGCCGTGAATGGGGTCTCGATGTGGCGTTGCGTCCCCGTGCGCACGTCGATCCGGATCAGTTTGCTGATGGCGTTTTCAATATAGCTCGCCACCAGTTCACCGTCGCCGCTGAGGCCGAACATGGACTCGGCAAAGGTCCAGTGAGGCTGGGCAAACTCGGCATCCATGGGACAAATGGCGTGCAAAACGTCACCCTCCACCCGGTAGAGGTTCCACCACGCGGTGCGATCCGATGCGACGTAGAGCTCCCCCGCGGGAGACCAGGTCGGTTGGCACAACGACTCATGGGGTCCGCCAGCGACACGGCGGGGATGTGCGAGCGCACCGTCCGCGCCCACTTCGGCGATCCAGAGTTCGCTGCTGTTCCACGGCATATGCGGATGGCTCCAGCACAGCCAGGCCAGTTGTTGCCCATTGGGTGACAGACGGGGGGCCGCGTAAAAGTCGTATCCCGTGGCCAGAACGGTCACGGCATCGGAATCCCCAAGGCCCAGGCTGATCAGCTGGTTGATGGCTTCACGGCCCGGCACACTATGGCCTTCCTGCACGGCGATCAGACGGTTTCTTTGTTTGTCCAGGTTGAAATCCGCGTGCCGCAACAGGCTGTTGCTGGTCAGGGCGCGTGGCGCGGCGTCCGACTGCTGCGCATACACCAGGTTGTCGGCGAAGTTGGAAAAATAGACGGTGTCAGCGTTGACCAGGTAGGCTCCGCCGCCGTACTCATGCACCCGGCTGCGCACGTTGAAAGGCGCTACGGTCATGGCTTTGCTCAAACCACCTGGGCCCGCATTCACCAAGGCCACCCTGCCGCCTTGCGCAGCAATGCCTTCCAGCCAGAACGCCTGATCACCAACCACGCACGGGGAAGACAATGTTCTGCTGCCTGCGGCAATCGTCTGTGCCGTGATCGGCGACTTCCAGGTGCCGAAGGCCGCCACTGTTTTTTGGCTCATGGGGAATCCTTGTTGTGTCGAATGGATAGAAACTGCCGATAGCTCATCGGCAGGCTGGATCACCCGCAAATGCCCCAACCGACCGCCTGACGCAAATCCGGCAACACCTACACAAACGGCGCACTCAACTGCTCGGTCGCCATCACCCGCTGGGTCGCCGGCCGCGCCAGCACGCGCTGAAGGTACGGACCCAGGTTGGGCAGTGCCCGGGCCGGGCGCGCACTGAAGTTGCGCGTCCAGCGGCACAGCGTGAACACATACGGGTCCAGCGCAGTGAACGCCTCGCCCATGAACCACGGACCGCCGTGGCGCGCCAGTTCGGCGTCCAGCTGGTCGAGCAGACCGTCGATCTTGCTTTGGGCGTGGGCCTTCACTTGGGCCACGCCGTCAGCGTTACCTTCGTCCACCCAGCGCTGAGGGTAGAAGTAGACGATCAGCGCGCTTTGCAGCGTGTTGGTCAGCCACATCAGCCACTTGTAAAAATGGGCACGTTGCAGTGTGCCCAGCGCGGGCGCCAAACCAGATTGCGGGTGGGTATCGCACAAGTGCAGGCAAATGGCCGCGGTCTCGTACAGCACCAGATCACCGTCACTCAGCGCGGGCAGCAGGCCGTTGGGGTTGAGGGCAAGGTAGGCCGGTGCGCGGTGGGCGCCGAGCGTGTTGTCCACCAGGACCAGTTCAAAGGGGGTACCCATTTCTTCCAGCAACAGGTGCGGGATCATGCTGGCGGTGGCGGGGGCGTAGTGCAGTTGGATCATGGTTTTGTCTCAATGGCAGCGGGATTGGAGGGCAGGTCAAACAGCCGCGCGCCATTGCTCCAGGCGATGGCCTTTGCCACGTCGGCAGGCAGCTCGCCCAGCCATGCGCGGTAGCCTTTCATCAAATTGTCGTAGTACTGCCAGCGCTGGTTGACCCAGGTGTCCGAGCCGATCAGAAAGCGCGAGGGATACTTCAGCAACAGAGCGCGCCACTCGGGGCATAGACGCTCCTGCCCCGGTGCATCTGCACAGGTCAGGCCGGGGCGGTACGACAGCTCGCCCATCAGCAACGGGTACTGCGCCAGCAAGGCATCCACCCGCGCCACCGATGCACCTGCAATGCCGGTGTGCGCCCAGATCAGCCGCGCTTTCTGGCCCTTGGAGGGCGTGTTGGCCATCAGCAGGTCGATGGCGACATCGTCCACATGGGCCAGCACGGCAAGATTCTTCTCCTCCGCAAAGGCCATCAGCTTCTTCGCCACAGCCCCATTGGCGTTGGCACTGTCATACAAATGAAACTCGCCAATGCCTTTGAATGGGCCAGCGGCCGTGCCCTTGGCAAACTGAGCCTGCACCATCTCAAAGATGGTCTCGTCCCGGAACCAGCTGTCGTAGTCGGCGCGGTTGCGGTACAGGCGGATGAAGGGCACGACGGTAACCCCGGCCTGGCGCGTCTGCGGGCTGCTGGCCAGCAGTAGGGTGCCGTCGTTGGGCCGCGAGTTGGAGACGATGGCACGCACGCCATTGCGTTGCATGCGCGCCAGCACATCGACCACCGGGTGCGGGCCGGCCTGGCCGTCCCACGCCTCCTGGTTGTAGTGCAGGTGGGCGTCCAGCAAGGGGCCGGTGTAGTCTGCAGCGTGCGTCACATCTGCAGTAGCTATAAAACTCATAGCGATACATGCATATTTGACGAGGGCTAGCGGCCCGTTTTCCTTAAGCATTTGACGGTACAGCATGATTTAGACTCCTGTATTCAGCGCAGGTGCTGCGCAAAAAAACTCAGTGTGCTCTCCCGCGCCAGTTGAGCGGCATCCGGGTTATACGCGGCGCGGTGGTCGCAATTGAATCCGTGATGGGCCGGGTAGATCTGCACCTGTACCGTGGGCTGTGCCTGCTGAAACGCCATCACGCTGTCCAGCGCAATGGCGTGGTCCTGGTCACCAAAGTGGGCCAGCACCGGGCAGCGCGGCTGGCGGATCGCCTCTGCAGGCGTGGTCATGCCGCCGCCGTAGTAGGGCACGGCCGCCGCAATGCCATCCAGTGTGCAGGCGGCGCGCCAGGTCAGAAGCCCACCCCAGCAGTAGCCCACCACACCCACGGCACCAAACTGCGCGGCGTAGGCCACTGCTGCAGCAATGTCCTGCAGCACACCGGGCGCAGGCAAGGCCTCCACCGCCGCCTTGAGCGCTACGCCAGCCGCGATGTCCTGGGGCGTGTAACCCAAGTCCACACCCGCTTGCACACGCTGGAAGGTGGCCGGGGCGATGGCCACGTAGCCCTGCGCGGCATAGCCATCGGCCACCGCACGGATGTGCGCATTGACCCCAAAGATCTCCTGCAACACCACGATGGCGCCATGGGCAGGGCCTTGCGGATGGGCCACATACGCGGGGAAACTGAAACCGTCTGCCGCAGTGAGTTGCAAGGGGTTTGTCATGGCTCGCCTCAAAAAATGCATTATCTGGTGATCAGGGATAAACTGACTGCGCCGCCGACTTTCCCGCGCGGCGTGCAAGCCTTTTTTGGTTTCTGTCGAGAATTCTGACCATGCGTTGCCACCATCACTTTTTTCAGACCCTTGCACTGTTTCTGACACTGGGCGTGTGCTGGCCACAGTTGTCTGAAGCGGCATGCTCACGTGTAATCAACGTCCCCGTCGCGGCGACCGGCCTCAGCGTCCTGATTGACGGCGAGTCCATCAGCGGCATCTACCCCGAACTGTTGCGCGGACTGACCGACAAAGAGGGCTGCAGCTTCGTTTTCACCGCCGTTCCGCGGGCCCGGCTGGAGGTGATGTTTGAAAGCGGCCGCGCCGACCTGCTGATACCGGCCAGCCGGACGCCGAAGCGGGATCAGCACGGCACCTTCGTTGCGCTTATCCATAACCGCCCCATGCTGATGTCGCTCCAGCCGAATCGGCCAGCCATCACGACCGTACAGGATTTGCTGAGCCAGACCACGGTCAAGTTGGCTCTGGTACGTGGCTTCGACTATGGCCCTGCCTACCAGGAACTTCTGGCCACTCTCGGCCAACAGGGACGGCTGGTCCTGGAAGTCGATGCGCTGTCAGTAGCCCGATTACTCAAGTCAGGCGCGGCCGACGCCACCATCATGGCGCCCTCCATATTTGCCGGTGCTGTGAAAGACGATGAGCGCGTGCGGGATGTGCTGGAAAAATTGCGCATCGAAGCCCTGGCGGAACTGCCCTGGGGTGACAGCGGCGTCTATCTGTCCAACGCCGCGCTGAACCCACAGGACAAGGCCGCACTGCAGGGCGCTTTGGAACGCGCCGCCAAGTCGGGCGCGGTGTGGAAAGGCTTTCAACGCCACTATGCACCCGCCATACTGAAGGGCAGCATACGCCCGCTATCCTGACACTGAAAGTCCCTGCTCACCCCATGAAACCGATTGTTCTCGTCACCGGCGGCTCACGCGGCATTGGCGCTGCCACGGCGCTGCTGGCCGCCGAACACGGCTACGCCGTTGCCGTCAACTACGCCCGCAACTCCTTGGCTGCCGATGAAGTCGTGCGCCAGATCCGCGCGGGCGGCGGCACGGCCATGGCGGTGCAAGCCGACGTGGCCAACGAGTCGGAGGTGATGGCCATGTTCGAGCGCGTGGACGCCAAGCTTGGCCCGTTGTCGAGCCTGGTCAACAACGCGGGCATCGTCGACGTAGCCTGCCGCGTCGACGAGATGGACATGGCACGCCTGCAGCGCATGTTTGCCACCAATGTGCTGGGCTCCTTTGTCTGCGCACGCGAGGCCATTAAACGCATGAGCACCCGCCATGGCGGCACTGGCGGCAGCATCGTCAACGTGTCCAGCGCGGCGGCACGCGGCGGTGGTTCCGGGCAGTATGTCGACTATGCGGCCAGCAAGGGCGCCATTGAGACCTTCACCGTTGGCCTGGCCAAGGAGGTGGCGCTGGAGGGGATTCGCGTCAACGCGGTGCGGCCCGGCATTATTGAAACCGACATCCACGCCAGCGGCGGCCAACCGGATCGCGCGTGGCAGCTGGCGCCCCAGGTGCCGATGCAACGCCCCGGCACTGCGCTGGAGGTGGCCCAGGCGATCGTCTGGCTGATGGGCAACGCCTCCAGCTACACCACCGGCTCCATGCTCGATGTGAGCGGCGGGCGCTGATACTACAACCGAACCCTCTATAGACCCATGGACTTCAAACCCCTCATCACCCTGCTGGCGATTGTCAATCCGCTAGCCATCGTGCCGTTCTTCATCCACTACACGCAGGGCTTTTCCCGCGAGCAGCGCCGGCGCACCATCGTCATTTCGTCCTTCAGCGCGTTTGTCGTGATAGCAACCAGCGCACTGGCGGGCCTGCACATCCTCGATTTTTTCGGTATCTCGCTGGCCAGCTTTCAGGTCGGTGGCGGCATGCTGCTGCTGACATCGGCACTCAATATGCTCAACGCCCAGCCCGCCGAGGCCAAGCCAGCCTCGCACGAGCTGGAAGATGGCGCCGAAAAGGCCGCCATGGGCGCCAGTATTGCGGTGGTGCCACTCACCATTCCGCTGCTGACCGGTCCGGCCACGATGTCCACCGTGGTGATTTATGCCGAGAAAGCCAAAACCTTTTTGCAACTCGGCACGCTGGTGGGCTATGGCGTGGTCATTGGCCTGGCCACCGCCTTGTGCTTTGCGCTGGCGCAACCCATTGCCCGGGTGCTGGGCAAAACCGGCATCAACGTGATGACGCGGCTGATGGGACTGATTCTGGCAGCCCTGGCGGTGGAGGTGATGTCGGACGGGCTGGTGAAGCTGTTTCCGGCGCTGGGGCGCTGAAAGTCGGAAATGGAGAGAGAGACGTAATCCCGCTATCGTGCGCCTGCGTTCTGTCGCAGCAAAGTTTGGGACCGGGGTCTGCGAGTGGCATTTCGAGATCACGATGGGTGTTGGGGAAATTAACTGCTGGTCTGGGGCAGAAGCCGCCGCCCACGAATGGCAGGTTAACGGCAGTCCAGCGTGTCGCCGTCCGGGGGAGTTCGTGAACCTCGCGTCTGCCGCGAATCCGGACTTTCCGCGGCGCCGGCTAGTTTGATACGATTCCCCTGCTTCTTAAACATTGTTCGTTAGGCGGCACCAAATGCCTCTCACACTCTTTGGTTCGCGGGGTTCTGGCTCCGCCGCAGTAGAGATGGCACTTCGCGCCGCCTCTGTCGAATACCAACTCGTACGAGCGTCGTCCTGGGAGGCGGACTCGGCCCTTGAGCGACTTCTTGAGGTGAATCCCCTTGGTCAAATTCCGACTCTGCGCCTTGAGGATGGCACAGTCCTGACGGAGAGCGCCGCCATACTTATCCACTTGGGCTTGGAGCACCCGGCGTCTGGACTACTACCGACAGTATCAATCGCGCGCGCCATGGACATTCGGGGGCTGGTCTACATCGCCGCAAACTGCTACTCGGCCGTCTCTGTGAGTGACTTCCCCGAGCAGTGGACCACTGCTACGACCAAACCAGCACAGACCAAGGTTCGGGATGCGGCGCGTGCGCAACTTCACCAAAAGTGGAACGTCTTCTCCGATGTATTCGGGACGAGGTTGAGACCATCTGAACCCGGTGCACTCGCTTTCCTCGCTGTCGTTGTTTCGCAATGGTCCGGCACAAGACAGCATCTCAAGAACGAACGGCCAAGTTTCTATGAAACCTTACTTCAATTGGAAGCTCATCCCAGACTCGCGGCAACGTTGCGAGAACACCGCGATGCCTAATCTCTCAAGCAGGGAGCGCCGAGTCATGGGACTTGGATGTCTGTAGCCAGGGGAACTGGCTGTCGGCTTCCAGCCCTTGGCGGGCGCTCGGTTTGACGAAGGGCTCACAACAATGCAGCCCGTCGATCCTCAGTTGCGAATGACCGATCAGGAGGAGCCAGATCGCAAATCGCTACTACCGCAATGCGTCTTTTGCGGGCATCTACCGCGTAAGCAGAGGCGCTCTTACAACGATAGTTCGAAAGAGCTCAAAAGCCAGTGAAGACTCAAGACTCTGCGGGTATGGACAACACCGCGCCAAACGAAAACAGCTCCTGAATCAGGAGCTGTTCACGCAAATTCCACGAGGGCTACTGCCCGAAACAGCTTATGCAGCTGCCTTTGCCAACACCGCATTCAAGGTCACACTTGGCCGCATGATCGCTGTCATTTTCTGTACATCGGCCATGTAGTAGCCACCAATGTCGACCGGCTTGCCCTGCACGGCTTTCAGCTCTTCGGTGATCTTCTGCTCGTTGTCCGTCAGCGCCTTGGCCAACGGCGCAAAGTGGGTTTGCAGCGCCTTGTCTTCAGTTTGCGCGGCCAGCTCCTGGGCCCAGTACATGGCAAGGTAGAACTGGCTGCCCCGGTTGTCCAACTGACCGGTCTTGGGCGACGGGTTCTTGTTGTTGTCCAGCAGTTTGCCGGTGGCGGCATCCAGTGTCTTGCCCAGAATCTTGGCTTTGTCGTTGCCGGTCTTGATACCCAGGTCTTCCAGCGAAACGGCCAGGGCCAGGAATTCGCCCAGTGAATCCCAGCGCAGGTGGTTTTCTTCGACCAGTTGCTGCACGTGCTTGGGTGCGGAGCCGCCGGCACCGGTTTCGTACATGCCACCACCGGCCATCAGCGGCACGATGGACAGCATCTTGGCGCTGGTACCCAGTTCCATGATGGGGAACAGGTCGGTCAGGTAGTCGCGCAGGATGTTGCCGGTCGCGCTGATGGTGTCCAGGCCGCGCACGACGCGCTCCAGGCTGTAGCGCATGGCACGCACCTGGCTCATGATCTGGATGTCCAGACCCGCAGTGTTGTGCTCGTGCAGGTACATCTTGACCTTGGTGATCAGTTGTGCCTCGTGCGGACGGTACTGGTCGAGCCAGAACACCACCGGCATGCCCGAGTTGCGACCGCGTGTAACCGCCAGTTTGACCCAGTCACGAATGGCTGCGTCTTTCACCTGGCACATGCGCCAGATGTCGCCCTCTTCCACGTTCTGGCTCAGTAGCACTTCGCCCGTGGCGATGTCGGTGATGTTGGCCACGCCGTCTTCGGTGATCTCAAAGGTCTTGTCGTGCGAGCCGTATTCTTCAGCCTGCTGGGCCATCAGGCCTACATTGGGCACGGTGCCCATGGTCTTGGGGTCGAAGGCGCCATGCCACTTGCAGAAGTTGATGATCTCCTGGTAGATGCGGGCAAACGTCGACTCGGGCATCACGGCCTTGACGTCTTTCAGGCGGCCGTCGGCACCCCACATCTTGCCGCCGTTGCGGATCATGGCGGGCATGGACGCGTCCACGATGATGTCATTGGGCGAATGGAAGTTGGTAATGCCCTTGGCCGAATCCACCATGGCCAGCTCGGGGCGGCCTTCGTGGCAGGCGTGCAGGTCGCGCTTGATCTCGTCCTGTTTGCTTTGTGGCAGGGTGGCAATCTTGTCGTACAGATTGGCCATGCCGTTGTTGACGTTCACGCCAATCTCGTCAAACAACGCGCCGTGCTTGGCGAAGGCGTCCTTGTAAAAAATCTTCACACAGTGGCCGAACACAATGGGGTGCGACACCTTCATCATGGTGGCCTTGACGTGCAGCGAGAACATCACACCGGTCTTGTAAGCGTCGTCAATTTCTTTCTCGTAGAAGTCCATCAGCGCCTTCTTGCTCATGAACATGCTGTCGATGACCTCGCGGTCGAGCAACTTGGTGAGGGCTTTGAGCACAACGGTCTTGCCGCTCTTGGTGATGAGCTCCATCTTCACGTCGCGGGCGCGGTCCAGTGTGATGGATTTCTCACCGTGGTAGAAGTCGCCAGAGTGCATGTGCGACACGTGCGAGCGCGAGGCCTGGCTCCACTCGGCCATGCTGTGCGGGTTCTTGCGCGCGTATTCCTTGACGGCGCGGGGGGCGCGGCGGTCCGAGTTGCCTTCGCGCAGCACAGGGTTCACGGCGGAGCCAATGCAGCGGGCATAGCGGGCGCGAATGGCTTTTTCGTCGTCGGTCTTGGGGGCCTCGGGGTAGTCGGGGATGGCGTAACCCTTGGACTGCAGTTCCTTGATACACAGCATCAACTGGCCGACGGAGGCGCTGATGTTGGGCAGCTTGATGATGTTGGTATCCGACAGCAGCGTCAGCTTGCCCAGTTCGGCCAGCGTGTCCGGAACCCGCTGGGCCTCGGACAGGCATTCGGGAAAGCTGGCCAGCACACGGGCCGCCACCGAAATATCGGACTCCGCCACTTCAATGCCGGCCGGTGCAGCAAAGGTGCGGACGATGGGCAAAAACGCCGCGGTCGCCAGCATGGGCGCCTCATCGGTCAGTGTGTAAATGATTTTGGATGGTTTGTTAGCCATGGGTGTCCTCTTTCTTCTGATGGATGGGCGGTAATGCCGACTGTCTGAGATGCATCCTAAAACCGCAGGCTGACACGCGGCTTATGATTTCGCTACGCGGATCGGCAATACCACGATGCGAAATGCGCCTATTTTAGACCCTGTGCTTGTTCCACCTGCTGTAGCCACAGCTCGATTTCCTCGATCAGCGCATCGGTGGCCTGCGTCAGTGCTCGAACCCCGCCGGGCGCGTCCGCACTGGCGGCGGGACGCTGCACCACAAAGCTGCGTTGGGCCAGCAAACGCTCCACGCCCTCGCCGCCCTGGCCCAGCGTGGCGCGCACCCGCACCAAGCCGCTGCTGTGCTGCGCGCCGTCAAACAGCTGGCTGAACTCGTCCAGATCCAGGTGCAGGTTCATGGCCGGCTTGCCGACCACCACACCCTGTGCGGCGTTGAGCACCGGGCGGTGCAGGGCCAATTGCTCGCGTAGGCGCTGGCGCAGCAGCTGGGACGGCGACATGCTCCAGCGCGCATGGGCGTAGGGGCGCAGTTGCTGGGCGTCGCTGTAGGCCAGGCGGTACAGCACGGCGGTGCTGTCCAGCGCGGCACTGGCTTCCACATCGGACAGCACCAGCGCGGGCCGCTGTGCCAGGCGGTTGGCCGGTGCCATGGCAACTGCGCCGGGGCCAAAGTCATACACCGTGGCGCGGGGCTGCGGCTGCAGCTGCGCACAGCCTCCCAGGACCAAGGCCATGCAGCAAAATAGTGCTCTAGCCCCCGTGGAATATGTGTATTTAGCTCCCATTTTCATAGCAAATCTCCGGCGAAATATTCGGATGACATGGCGGGCCTTATCGGGCAGAGGGGGGCGCAAAGCCCGGCTCACCGGGGCCGGGCACGGCCACGCCGTTACCCAGGATCAGCGACTGCGGGTTGTCGTTGACGGACTCCACCGCCCGGCCAATATGGCGCACTGTGCGCGCCGTGTCGTCGGCCGTGCGGTTCAGGCGCGGCACCAGCGTGGCATTGAGTGTTTGGCCGGTGACCAGCAGGGCGTCGGTGCCCTGGGCGATCTTGTCCAGCGTGCCGCCGGGCTCGTTCATGCGGTCCGACATATCCTTGAATGCATCGGCCGACGCGCCCACTGAATCCGCGCTTTTCCCCAGCCGGTCTGAGGTGGCGCGCAGGCTCTTCAGCGTGACCGTGGTGTCCTGTGCCAGCACGGGCAAGTTGGCCTGTTCGATGTGCTGGGACAGCTGGCTGATGCTGGCGGCGGCCTGGCCCATGCTGCCAATGGATTCCATCAGCTTCTTCTGATTGCTTGGCGCCAGCAGCTGGTTGACCCGCACGGAAACTTCTTCGAGCTGCGTCAGCAAACCGGCGCCCTGGTCAGAGAGGCGCGACAGCAGGCTCGGTCGCATGGGGATGCGCGCCAGCTTGTCGTCGGTGCTAATCAGTGCTTCCGGCGACTGGCCGGAATCGTCGAGCTGGATGAAGGCCAGGCCGGTGACGCCCTGAAAACCCAGCGTGGCAAAGGTCGAACGGGTAATGGGGGCCGTGTTGTCCACGGCAATGCGCACCATGACATTGCCCGGCGTCTCGGTGTCCAGCGCAATCGACTGGACACGTCCCACGGTCACACCCTTGTAGCGCACCCCGGCTTGGCGCTGCAGGCCGGTCACGCCCTCGCGGCTGGATATCTCGAACAGGCGGTGCTCGCCGGTGTCGCGGGTCAGCCAGGCCGCCAGCGCCACCAGCAGTGCCGCGACCAGCAGCACGAAGGCACCGGCTCCAATGGCGTGGGATTTGTTTTCCATACGTCTCTCTTTCTACACGTCTTGCGGATGCAGACGCAACAGCTCCAAAGCGCGAAGCCCCCGACCGCCCAGAAAAAACTCTCGCACAAACGGGTGGTCAAACGCAATCACCTCGCGCGGTGGCGCGTCCACAATCACATGCTTGTCAGCCACCACGGCCACCCGGGTGCTGATCTCGTAAATGGTATCCAGATCATGGGTCACCATGACCACGGTCAGGCCCAACTCCTGGTGCAGGGAGCGCACCAGTGAGCAAAAAGCGTCCGAGCGGTCGGGGTCCAACCCGGCGGTGGGCTCGTCCAGCAGCAGCAGCGGCGGGTCCATGATCAGGGCGCGCGCCAGGGCGACCCGCTTGATCATGCCGCCCGACAGATCGGCCGGCATCTTGTGGGCATGCGCCGGGTCGAGCCCCACCATTTGCAGCTTCACCATCACGGCGTCGCGCACCAGGTCTTCGGGCAGGGCCTTGAGCTCACGCAGCGGAAAGGCAATGTTCTCCAGCACCGTGAAGGCGGAGTACAGCGCGCCGTGCTGGAACAGCATGCCCACACGGCTGGCCGCGCCCGCATGGGTCAGCTCCGCGGCGGGCCGCCCCAGCACCGTGATGCTGCCGCGCATGGGCGTCTCCAGCCCCAAAATCTGGCGCAACAGCACGGTCTTGCCACTGCCAGAGCCCCCCACGATGGACAGCAGCTCGCCCTTCTCAATCGTCAGGTTCAGGTCCTTGTGGATCAGCGTATCGACCCCGCCATTGCGGAACATGGACCAGAGGTTGCTGATCTGCACGACCGGTGGTGCGCTCATATGCCCACATCCTTGAACACCACGGCAAACAGCGCGTCCACCAGAATCACCATGGTGATGGACGTCACCACCGAGGCGGTCGTGCCCTCCCCCAGGCTCTGGGTGTTGGGCTGGATGCGCAGCCCGTAGTGGCACCCGATCAGCGCAATCATCAGCCCGAACACCGTGGACTTGCCTACCGCCAGCCACAGGTTGGAGACCTGCACCGCCTTGGCCAGCGCTGTCACAAAGTAGGCCGGCGTCAACCCCATGACCAGGTCCGACGCCAGCATGCCGCCCAGCAATGCGGCCAGTGTGGTCCAGACCGCCAGCAAGGGCATGGCAATCGCCATCGCAATGGCCCGTGGCAGCACCAGCCGAAAGCCTTTGGGTATGCCCATGACCTTCATCGCGTCCAGCTCTTCGGTGACCCGCATCACGCCGATCTGCGCGGTGATGGCAGAGCCCGAGCGCCCGGCAATCAGGATGGCAGCAAGCACCGGGCCCAGTTCCCGGATCAAGGCGACACCCAGGATATTGACAATAAAGGCGTCGGCCCCAAACTGGCGCAACTGCTGTGACATGAGGTAGGCCAACACCACGCCAATCAGGAACCCCACCAGCGCCGTGATCGGCAGGGCGGTGGCGCCAATGCGGTAGAGGTGCCCCGAGACATCGCGCCACGGGCCGGAGCGCGGTGCACGCACCAGTTGCACCGCATCAATCAACAACTGCCCCAGCAGGCGAACGGCACCCACCACGTGCTCTTCGACCCGCACCACCACGGCGCCCATGCGCAAAAACAGGTCCCAGGCCGTGACACGGCGCCGGGGTGGCAACACGGACGAGAACTGGGCCACCCGCTCCAGCATGGCGCGCTGCCGGGGCAGCGTGTGCAAGGTGTCCGGCCACTGGCGGTACCAGGTGTTCCACAGCAACTGGGCGCCGGTGTGGTCCATGCGCAGCACCGCGCGCAGATCCCATTGGCAGGCGTGACAGTCTTGTGGCACCGAACGCAGATCGGCCTGCAAGGCGTCCCAATGCGCCTCCACGGCCAATGACTCGGCGGTCCAGCGTCCATGCAAATGCGCGCAGGAGCCATCGGGCATCTGCTCGAAGATGACGCGGGGCTGAGAGTCCTCCAAGGCGGCCTGTGGCATGGATGAAACTGTTTACGGTGTTGACCGCATAGTAACGGCTGACGGGTCCATGCAAAATAGCGATTTGCCCCATACCGGCCCAGGAATCGCCCATGACCGCTGCCACGACGTTTTCCCGCCGCGCCCCGCGCCGTTTCTGGGGCTGGGGCCAGCTTGATGCCACGCTGGATGCGCGCGAGCAGGCCACGGTCAAGACCATGGTCGAGCAGCTCGATGTTCCCTTTACCGAACGGCCGGTGCCACAGGTCCATGAATTTGCGCTGCCCGCGCCGCGGGTGGCTGCGCCACCCGCGCTCGCAGGGTGTTTTTCAGCCACGCCGCTGGACCGGCTCAACCACTGCGTGGGCAAGAGCTACGCCGACCTGGCGCGCATGTGGCTGCGCAGCGCGCCCACACCACCCGACTGGGTGGCGTACCCGGATGACGAGCAGGCGGTCATCGACATTCTGGACTGGGCGCAAACCCACAACGTGGCCGTCATTCCCTACGGCGGCGGCAGCAGCGTGTGCGGCGGCGTGGAGGCCGCCGTGGGCGACAGCTACGCCGGCGTGGTATCCCTGGACCTGGAGCGCCTGAACCGCGTGCTGGAGGTGGACCCCGTGAGCCGCGCGGCACGCATCCAGGCCGGTGCACTGGGGCCGGAGCTGCAGGCACAGCTCAAGCCCCATGACCTGACGCTGCGCCACTTTCCGCAGAGTTTTGAGTTCTCGACGCTGGGCGGATGGATCGTCACCCGCGCCGGTGGCCACTACGCCACGCAGACCACGCACATCGATGATCTGGTGGAGTCCACCCGCCTGGTCACGCCCGCCGGCGTGCTGCAGACGCGGCGCTTGCCAGGCTCGGGTGCGGGTCCGGCGCCGGACCGGCTGGTGCTGGGGTCTGAGGGCACGCTGGGTGTGCTGACCGAGGCCTGGGTACGCGTGCAAGCGCCGCCACGTTTTCGCGCGTCGGCCTCCATCCGTTTTACCGATTATTTTGCTGCGGCGCGCTGCGTGCGCGCGTTGTCGCAGTCGGGGTTGAACCCGGCCAACTGCCGTCTGCTGGACCCGCTGGAAACCGTGTTCTCAGGCGTCGGCGATGGCCGCTTTGCGATTCTGGTGCTGGGCTTCGAGTCAGCCGACCACCCGCTGCAGGCCTGGATGGAACGGGCACTGGAACTGGTGCGGGACCACGGTGGTGCGTACGACCTGGAGGCAGTAGCCCAGTCGCTGGCCACACAGGGCGGCGACGGCCACCGCAGTGGCGCGGCCGGTGCCTGGCGCGACGCCTTCCTGCGCATGCCCTACTGGCGCGACCCGGCTGTAGGCCTGGGCCTGATCATGGACACCTTTGAGACTGCCATCACCTGGGACCGGTTTGAGGCGTTTTACGAGAACGTCAAGGCCGATGTGGGTGCGGCAATCGCACGCGCCACCGGCCAGGAGGCGTTGCTGTCCTGCCGCCTGACCCACGTCTACCCCGATGGCCCGGCGCCCTACTTCACCTTCGCCGCACGGGGCGGGGCCGACGGCAGCGTGGCCAGTGCGCTGGGCGCCTGGCGCGACATCAAGCAGGCTGCCAATGCGGCAGTCATTGCCCACGGCGGCACCAGCACCCACCACCACGCGGTGGGGCGCGACCACCGCAGCGGCTACGAGCGCGAAGTGCCGGCGCTGTTTCGCCAGATGCTGGCCGCTGCCAAGCAGGTGGCCGACCCGCGCGGCATCATGAACCCCGGCGTGCTGCTGGACACCGTTGGCCGCCCGGTCGGCATCCGCGGCGCGCTGGAGCCAAACGCTTAAGCCAAATCGGCCTCTAGCCCTCGTAGTTATTGAATGTATAGCTATTGTTTACATAGCATTCATCTCGAAAATCAAAAAAGGAGAATCCCCATGACACAACCCACCACCCCCTTCACCTCGACGCCCGAGCTATCCGCAGAACAACGTGGCCCGGTGTTGTGGCTGACCATCACCCGCGAGGAACGGCGCAACGCCATGAGCCACGGCGTACTGGCCGGCATGGCGCAGGCCATATCCGCGGCACAGACGAACCGCGAGATTCGCGTCATCGTCATCACCGGCGCCGGCACCAAGGCTTTTTGCGCCGGCGCCGACCTGCAGTCCGCCAATGCCTTCACCACCGACTACTCCGAGCCGCATGGCCACCTGGCACAACTTCTGCGCGTGGCCAAAGCCAGCACGGTGCCGCTGATCGCCCGCGTCAACGGCGCGTGCATGGCCGGCGGCATGGGCCTGATGAGCATGTGCGACATGGCGGTCAGCGCCAGCCACGCCGTGTTTGGCCTGCCCGAGGTCAAGGTCGGCGTGTTCCCGGCCCAGGTGCTCAGCGTGCTGCAGCACCTGATCCCACGGCGCAAACTGGCCGAGATGTGCCTGACCGGCGAGCCACTCACGTCGGCCCAGGCGCTGGAATACAACCTAGTGAACTACGTGGACGAAGATGTGGACGCCAAGCTACAGTGGCTGCTGGAGCGCCTGCTGGACAAGTCCCCCGCCGCCATTCGCCGCGGCCTGTACACCATGAAGAAGATCGAGGCCATGGCGTTTGAAGAAAGCATGTCCTTCACCGAAAGCCAGATCGCCCTCTTCACGCTGACCGAGGACGCCAAGGAAGGCCAGAAGGCGTTCCAGGAGAAGCGCAAGCCAGTCTGGGCCGGGCAGTAGCATCCAGTCAGCAAGAAAACAGAACGGGGAGTAGACTCCTTCGACGCCAACCGCAGGAGGGTCTATGTCTGCCAAAAATCGCGCTGTTGAGTCCGCATTGGTGTTGTTGAAATTGCTGACAGGATTCACACTTGTTGCAAGCGGGGCTGCCGCAACGGCCGACTGCTCGCGCCCCATTTCCGTACCGGCAGCGCCGACGGGCTTCAGCGTGATCACCAGTGGGGACAAGGTCTCGGGTGTGTATCCCGATGTGCTGCGCGAATTGGGGCCCAAGGCGGGCTGCAGTTTCAATTTTCCGGTCGTGCCCAGGGCCCGTCTGGACCACATGTTTTTCAAGACCGGCGAGGCCGACGTTTTGATACCCGCCAGCCGCTCAACCGAACGGGACAAGACCGCTTTGTTTGTGCCCTTGATCCAGGTCTCGCCAGCGCTCATCAGCCTCAAAACCCGGCAACTGGGGATCACCAGCGTCAAACAGCTGGTTGAGAACCGTGCGCTGCGTGGTGCACTGGTGCGGTCTTTCAGTTACGGCGATGAATACCAGGCGCTGTTGCTGGAGCTGGACAAGGACAAGCGCATTGACTACGTCACCGATCTGAATATCGTGGCCCGCATGCTGGCGGCCGGTCGCGTGGACTTCACCATCGTCGCGCCCACACTGATGTTCTCGTCCCTGGGCGAAAACGCCATGACGGTGGACCTGAATGACAAGTTGCAATACACCAGCCTGGAAGGTTTGAAGCGCATCGACAGCGGCGCCTATTTGTCTCGCACGTCGCTCGATCCCGCCGACCAGGACGCACTGCGCAAACTGTTCACCGACGCCGTCAAAAACAACCTGCTGTGGAATACCTTCCTGAAGTACTACCCAACGGACGTTTTGCGCGGTGTTGTCACCCGGACCACGCCATAGAGCCGAACGTTAGCGGACGACCGACAGGTGGCCCGACTTCGTACGGACCAAGAGTACGTTCATGACGAATGGGGGGGGGTCGGGTTTCAGTCGGAACGAGATGACTAAAGGTGCGACATGTCACGCAAATCGTGGCGCAAGTCCGACCGCGCCACGCCACGTGCATGAAGGGCGACCAGCAATTCAATGCGCCTGCGCAGCGAATGCAGTGTATTGAGCGTGGCGAGCGCCAAGTCCATGCTCTTGTCTTTGCGCGCAACCAATGGGTCATACGCCCAGGTAGCCGTTTCTGGCTGACCTCGCCAATGGGGGTGCTGGAAGGCGGTTTCTTGGTCCAGCGCGATCACAAAGTCCATGCGCGGTGCGCCGCTGCGGGTGAACTCGGTCCAAGGTTTGCAGCGCAACCCCGCGATGGACATGCCCGCAGTCTTGAGAGCGAGCAAAGCCCATTCGCTGGGTTGACCGTGCGACAGGGCCGGAACGCCGCAGGAAAATACCTTGAACCTCGATTGGCCGAGATGCCGCAGGCACGCTTCGGCAAGCAGACTTCGCGCGGCATTTTCACGGGATACAAACAAGACCGCAGTGTCAGAACGATGCATGCTGGCATATTAATCCAGGGATCGCCAGCCCGACGACGCTCAGAGCACACGTCCCCGCAAAAGAGCACTGACTTTATGACGCCTTCATGACAATTTGAGCGAATATTCAGGCATCTCTGCATTGGTGCTTCCTGCCTAAAGCAAGCGTCGACAAGATCCGCCCAGCGCGCTACAGTTTGCGGGGAATCGACCATAAGGAATCCACATGATGTCTCGTCAACGGGAAGAGCGCAGCAGAGTCTTGGCTGAAATGAAGGACCGCTTTGGAGAGAATGACCCGATGGTTTCGCAATGGATGGGTGAGCTCCAGAACCATGTGCCATTTGAAGCCATCTACCCAGCGGAACGGCGCTCACACCCGCGTACCGTTCGACCCACTGGCTCTGCCAGAAGGACTGCCGCCATCGACTGCATCAGTAGCAGCACCCACTGATCCTGTGCTGCCCAAGGCTGGGCATGCCAGTCAATAGAACGTCTCTTCCGCCCTGCGGGTTTATGGAGCCTGCACCACCCGCACATGGGCCTGTTGCAGCGCCTTGTAGACCCGAATGCGCCGCGCCTGTGGCCACCAGTCATATAGGAAAATCTGCAGGGGCCGCCACATGGCAACCCAGCCAACGATGGTCAGACTCTCCCGCGCGATGGTGGCCGCCGTACTGGAGCCCGGTCGCCCGATGGCGTCGGCAGCTATCAAACACAGCGTCACAAATGCCAGGCCAATGAGCAAACTGGCACGACCCTGCTTGAGCAACTGGCTCAACTCGCCACGCACCAGGCCAGTCTTGTACTTGAAGAAGTTGTGAATCGCGTCGGCCACCAATGCGCCGGGGTCGCCCTCGGGTGGTGGTCTTTCCAGATGAACGGTAATGTGCAGGCGGCCCTCATGTGAAAACCCCATGGCCCAGGTTTCGATGAAAGCCTCGGCCTCGCGGTCCAGGTCCTTGTTCAAGAAGGGCGTGGGGTCCATCGAATTGAAGAGCTGCCCCAGCTCGCGCACGCGCAACTCCAGATGGTGGATAGGGACGTTGCCACTTTTGCTCATATTGCATCCATTTCTGTCGCAGCAGGCGCGTTGTGACGGCTGCGACGCCATGCCTTTTCGGCCTCCGTCACCGCCCAGACCACCCCTGCGGCGGCCAGACAGACGGAGAGTTCCATCAGGCTCAAGGGCTCGGTCTTGAAGATGGGATTCAGCACGGGCACATAAATGGTGGCCATCTGCAGCGCAAACGTCAGCAGCACGGCACCCAGCAGCGGCCGGTTGCTGGCAAAGCCGATGCGCCACAGTGGGTCCTGCTCGGAGCGTATGCCCATCACATGCGCCATTTGTCCCAATGTCAGCACGGTGAACACCATGGTCTGCCAATGGGCGTGCCCGGTGGAAATCGCCCAGGCCTGCACGCCCAGGCACAGCCCGGCCAGCAGCAGGCCAATGCCCAGAATATGCTGCCACATGCCATGAGCGAACAAACTCTCGGTGGGCGGCCGGGGTGGGCGCTGCATGATGCCGCGCTCGGCTGGCTCGGCCGCGAGCGCCAGACCCGGCAGGCCGTCAGTGACCAGGTTGACCCACAGGATGTGGATGGGGAGTAGCGGGATGGGCAAGAGCAGCAGCGGCGCCAGGAAGATGGTCCAGATCTCGCCCGAGTTGCCGGTCATCGCGTAGCGCACAAATTTACGGATGTTGTCGTAGATGCGCCGGCCCTCGCGCACCGCATGCACGATGGTGGCAAAGTTGTCATCCAGCAGCACCAGGCTGGCGGCCTCGCGGGCCACGTCGGTGCCACCCTTGCCCATGGCCACGCCAATGTCGGCGCGCTTCAAGGCCGGCGCGTCGTTCACGCCGTCCCCCGTCATGGCGACAAACTCGCCACGCGCCTGCAGAGCCTCGACGATGCGGATCTTTTGCGCCGGGTCCACGCGGGCATAGACCCGCACGTGTTGCACGCGGGCGACCAGCGTTTCCTCATCCAGTGCCGTCAGGTCGGCTCCGGTCAGTACCGGCGCCTGCGCATCGACCACGATGCCCAGACGCAGCGCAATCGCCCGTGCAGTGGCGGGGTGGTCACCAGTGATCATGACCGGGGTAATACCGGCCTCCACGCACTCCCGCACGGCAGCCGCCGCCTCGGGCCGCGGCGGGTCCATCAGGCCGATTAGACCGATGAAATACAGGCCGCTTTCCAGCGCCAAGGCATCGTCACCGGACGCCGGCAACCGGGAGTGGTTGCGTCGTGCCAGCGCCAGCACCCGCAAGCCCTGTTCCGCCAGTGCCTCGGCACGCGCCAGCCAGAAAGCGGTGTCGAAGGCAGGCGCCTCGCCCGGTCGTGCTTGTTGAGTGCCGGGTTGGCCGAGGTCTGCGTCCCAGCGGTCCACGCATTGCGGCAGCACGGATTCGGGCGCGCCCTTGGTGTAGGCCACCAGGCCGTCGGGCGTGCGGTGGAAGGTGGTCATGCGCTTGCGGCTGGCGTCAAACGGCAGTTCGTGCTCGCGCTGCCACTGGGCTTCCAGCGCCTGCTTGTCCAGCCCAGCGCCCGCAGCCACCTCGGCCAGTGCAATCTCAGTGGGGTCGGCTACCCAGCCGCCATCGGGGCCACGCCGCGCGTCATTGCACAGCGCGGCGGCGCGCAGCAGCTCCTGGTGGTCGGCATCGGGCGGCCCGGAGCCGACCACCCAGCTGGTCTGGCCGGGTGCCGCCCGGTCGCCGCCATCACCAGCCACCAGGCATTCGGTTTGCATGCGGTTTTGCGTCAGCGTGCCGGTCTTGTCGGAGCAGATGAAAGTGACCGAGCCCAGCGTCTCCACCGACGGCAGGCGCCGGATCAGCGCGTTGAAGGACACCATCTTGCGCGCCCCCAGTGCCAGCAGAACGGTGACCACCGCCGGCAGTGCCTCGGGGATGGCAGCAACCGCCAGGCTGATGGCCACCAGCACCATCTGCAACGGGGCTTCGCCGCGCAGCACGCCCACGCCAAAGATCACCACGCAGATGGCGATGACGGCCAGTGCCACCCGCTTGCCAAAGGCAGCCAGGCGCAACTGTAGTGGTGTGCTGCGGTTGTTCTCCTGGTCCAGCAGACCCGCCACCTTGCCCAACTCGGTCTGCATACCGGTGGCCACCACCAGTCCGCGCCCACGGCCGTGCGTGGCGATGGTGCCCTTGAAGGCCATGTTGAGGCGATCGCCCACACCGTGGTCTGTGCCCGTCAGCACATCGGCATGCTTGTCCACGGTGACCGATTCGCCGGTGAGGGCGGACTCGTCGACCTTGAGCTGGGCAATCTGCAGCAGCCGCAGGTCAGCCGGCACCTTGTTGCCGGCTTCCAACAGCACGATGTCACCCGGCACCAGGGCGTGCGCCGCAACTTGCTCCACCTGACCACCGCGCACCACCGTGGCCTGGGACGCCGCCATGCGCTGCAGCGCAGCCAGGGCCTGGTCCGCGCGCCAGGCCTGCACAAGGCCAATGGCCGCGTTCATCAGCACGATGGCCAGGATCACCAGCGTGTCCACCAAATCACCGACCAGTCCCGAAATCACCGCGGCCCCCAGCAGCACCAGGATCATGAAATCGCTGAACTGCTCCAGCAACAGCGCCCAGCCACTGCGGCTCGCGGTTTGGGGCAAGGCATTGGGTCCATGCTGGAGGGCGCGCTCGGCCACCTCATGGGCGTGCAGACCGTGGGCGGGGTCGACACCGTGCTCGCGTGCCAGCGCCTCGCCATCACGCAGGTGCCAGTGCGGACTCTGAGGCCTTGCGTTCGGAGAATTTTCTGTTGTCATGGTGTGCGTTGGCACATTGTGCAACCTGCCGGACCGATGCAATTTGATTCGGCTCAAGGCATGGCAACACCGCGTAGTCAGCAATCTGGGGGCACGTGTGGTTTACGATCGGGCATGAGCGAAACCACGTTTGACTACATCATCATTGGCGCCGGCACGGCCGGCTGCCTGCTGGCCAACCGCCTGAGCGCCGACGCTTCCAAGCGCGTACTGCTGATCGAGGCCGGTCGCAAGGACGACTACCACTGGATCCACATTCCCGTGGGATACCTGTACTGCATTGGCAACCCGCGCACCGACTGGCTGTACAACACCGAACCCGACGCCGGCCTGAATGGCCGCTCCCTGCGCTACCCGCGTGGCAAGACGCTGGGCGGCTGCAGCAGCATCAACGGCATGATCTATATGCGCGGACAAGCCCGCGACTACGACAACTGGGGCCAGCTGGTGGGCGACGCGACTTGGGGCTGGGAGCACAGCCTGCCCTATTTCATGCTGCACGAAGACCATTACAAGGGCGCCAGTGCCGCGCACGGTGCGCGCGGCACGGCGCCATCGCTCATGGAAAAAGACGGCAGTTTGTACCGCACACTCTTACGCCACCACAATGCCGGTGGCGAATGGCGGGTCGAAAAACAGCGCCTGCGCTGGGATGTGCTTGATGCCTTTGCCCAGGCCGCCGTGCAGGCCGGCATTCCGGCCACCGACGATTTCAACCGCGGCAACAACGAGGGCGTGGGCTACTTCGAGGTCAACCAGAAGGCCGGTTGGCGCTGGAACACGGCCAAGGCATTTTTGCGCCCCACCTGCTATGCAAGGCCCAATTTTGAGTTGTGGAACAGCGCCCAGGTGACCAAGCTGCTGATCGAACCTGCCACTGGGTCCACGCCGTTGCGCTGCACCGGCGTGCAGGTATGGGATGGCCACAGCATGGTGGACGCCACGGCCAAAGCGGAAGTGATCCTGTGCGCCGGTGCCATCGGCTCACCGCAGATATTGCAGCTCTCCGGTCTGGGACCGGCGAACCGGCTGCAAGCGCTGGGCGTGCCGGTCACCAAAGACATACCGGGTGTGGGCGAAAACCTGCAGGACCATTTGCAGATCCGTGCCGTCTTCACCGTGAGCAATACCACCACGCTCAACACCCAGGCCAACTCGTTGTGGGGCAAGGCCAGGATTGGTCTGGAATACGCGTTCAAGCGCAGCGGCCCGATGAGCATGGCGCCCAGCCAGTTGGGTGCCTTTACCCGCAGTGACCCGTCCCAGCCCTACCCCAACCTGGAGTACCACGTGCAGCCACTGAGCCTGGAAGCCTTTGGCCAACCGCTGCACACCTTCAACGCCATCACCGCCAGCGTGTGCAACCTGAATCCCACCAGCCGTGGCACGGTGCATATCAAGTCCGCCCGTTTTGAAGACGCGCCTGCCATTGCGCCGAACTACCTGAGCACCGACGCCGACCGCAAGATTGCCGCCGACTCACTGCGCTTGACGCGCCACATCGTGGCCCAACCTGCCCTCAAACAGTACCAGCCCCAGGAATACAAACCCGGCGTGCAATTTCAGACCGACGCCGAACTGGCCAAGCTGGCGGGCGACATTGCCACCACAATCTTCCACCCCGTCGGCACCACCAAGATGGGCCGCGAGGATGATCCGATGGCCGTCGTGGATGCGCGCCTCAAGGTCCACGGTGTGCAGGGCCTGCGCGTGGTTGATGCGGGCGTCATGCCGCTGATCACCAGCGGCAACACCAACTCCCCTACCTTGATGATTGCGGAAAAGGCGGCGCAGTGGATCATGGAAGACGCCGCCCTGCAAACGCAAGGAAAAACGAAGGGTTAATCCCGATGCCAAGACGCGCCATCGTTGCTACATTTGCAGCACTCAAAGGTTAGACGGCAACTGCAAAGGGCCAGATGGAAGAAGCGAGCCGAGGAGATGGCAAGCAACAATCAACAATTTCTGCATCCACCTTGAGATGCAGCTCACAAAAGCACTGACTTGTTCAGTGCTTTTTTTTTGCTGTTGAGAAAGTGGTCGCTATTTCCCTGCGGCGGGATCGACGGAGGGTTTATCCAGCTTGTAGTAAAGGATTTGCGCAATGCCCACGGCAATGGGCAGTAGTGCCCAGCTTGCGGCCTCAGGCCCGTCATTGAGGAGCAAGGCCACCGCAAAGGCCAGACCCAACAGCAGCCAGACCAGACCCCAACGCAAGCTGCTCGATCGTGCGTCGGTCTGGCTCTTGCGTCCGTTGCTGAAGAACTCGGCCGGCAATGGCGGCACTTCCATTCCGCGTTCGATTGCCAGCAGTCGCTCCTTGTGGTGCAACTCAAACATCCGGGTTTTCTTCTGGAAGTCCAGCCACAAGCCCAGCATGCCTACGGCGATACCCATGACAATGGCAATGATGGGTACAAAAAAGGGAATGATGTGGCGAAAGTCGTCCATGGTACGGGTCCTTACAAGTTGATTTACCGCATTGATACCTGCCGGGCGTGCGTCCGGTTTCACACTGAACAATATTTAATTTGTCTGAGGCTGAAACCAATTCTGCCGCGGCCGGTACCAAGGTGAATGTTTCACCATCCCGACTCCCCGCTACCACCGAAGCCCAGTGAAGCGGCCCTGCGCGATGGAGACATCGTCGGACTCTTGCAAAAGGGGGCCCATCGACTGGCATTCGAGCAACTGCTGCAGCGCTATGAGCACAAGGTCTTCCACCTCTGCGTTTGCATGCTGGGCAATGCCGCGATGGCAGAGGATGCCGCGCAAGACAGCTTTCTGCGCGTATGGGGGGCACTCGCCGGATACGACGCGCAACGCGGTGCCCTATCAACCTGGATCTATGCCATCACGCGTAACCGCTGCCTGACCGAACTGGGCCGTCGCCACCTGGACACGCAGTCGATGGATCTACCCGACCTACAGGAAGCCGTCGCCAACGTGGCAAGCCCTGCTCCGTTGAACGACAAAGCGTCGCTGGACATGCTGCGCCAGTTGGTGGACAACCTGGCCCCTGCGCACCAAACTTGCCTGAAGCTGTACTATTTCGAAGAGCAGTCGGTTGCCGTGGTGGCCGAGATGCTGGGAATGCCCCAAGGCACCGTTAAAACGAACCTGCACCGGGCCCGCAATGCGCTGCACCAGTTGCTCGCGTCGCACGGACTGGCCAGTGCAGACCTATGGTTATAAGGAGTCCATGCCATGTCTGACCCGCTCGATACCCACGTGCCCGCCATGAGCGCGCCAGCGCGCGCCTTGGATCTGGGCTTGACCCGAGCCCTCACGGCCCCGCCCCTGCCGATACATTTCCATGAACGACTGCTGTCGGTTACCACCCAGCCCCGCGCATACACCGCGGACGCCAGGAGAAAGGCGCTGGAAGAGGAATACGAAGCCGAACGCAAGCGCCTGCGCGACGGCCAAGTTCACTTGCAGCGCGAAACGGCTGCATTGATCCTGGGATTTGTGTTTGCGGCAGGTGCATGTATGCATCCACTGCTGCAGTGGATTCATGCCATCTGGGGCGTGGAGGGTTCAACCGCAATGCCTGTGCTGGCTGCCGTCGTAGGTCTGGCCGCCGGCACTACTGCGTTGTTGGACCGGTTTGGACATTCGCCATCCCACTGGGTTTCTGGCCATGGTTAACCCGCGTTGGGCAAAGCGGGGACGTAACCTGCTGGTCTGTGCCCTGATGTTGCAAGTTTTGGCGGGCTGTACTGTCACCCCCTTGCGTTTGGGAATGACCCATGCCGAGGTGTTGCTACGCATGGGAACTCCCAGTGCGGTGGTCGCGCTCAACCATGGAGCAACACGCCTGCAATACTCCGGCCAACCGGCGGGCCAATACGCGACGATGGTCGACCTGGATGCCAGCGGCCATGTGCTGCAGCTGCGCCAGGTCATGCAGGCCACGGAATTTGCCCGCATCGTTGCCGGCCAGTGGACCCGCGCAGACGTGGAGCGCGAGTTTGGTCCGCCAGCATCGAT
Organism: uncultured beta proteobacterium; assembly: GCA_903853895.1. Lineage (GTDB taxonomy): Bacteria > Pseudomonadota > Gammaproteobacteria > Burkholderiales > Burkholderiaceae_C > Allorhodoferax. Next base: position 32,558 of record CAINUX010000271.1, read on the forward strand.
CGACCATGTCGCCAACTGGCCTACCGACATCCTGACCTACCGTTGGCATGAGGTACAGGACATGTTTTTCTGGGTCTACCTGGACCAGCACAACGTGGTGCGCCGCACCGAACAAGGCGTCGAGTACCACCACGACGACTGATAGCGCCGTCAGCGAGAATCACCGCATGGAAATGCTTGTTGTCTCACTGGCCTCACTGCTGGCAGGTTTTGTAGATGCGATCGTGGGCGGTGGTGGCTTGATCCTGGTGCCCGCGCTGTTTGCGACCTTCCCCACCACCCACCCGGCCACGCTGTTTGGCACCAACAAGGGCGCCTCGGTGTGGGGCACGGCCATCGCCACCGCGCAGTACAGCCGCCGCGTGCAGATGCGCTGGCATGCGTTGGTACCCGCCGCCCTGGTGTGTTTTGCGGCTTCCCTGGCAGGTGCATGGCTAGTCACCGTGGTGTCGCCACAGCATTTGCGCAAGGCCCTGCCAGTGGTTCTGGTGATGGTGCTGGCCTATACCCTGGCCAAGAAGCAGCTGGGACGCGACCATGCGCCACGCTTTGTTGGTCAGCACGAGGCCTTGGTTGCCAGTGCCATTGGCGCGGTCATCGGGTTTTACGACGGCTTCTTTGGCCCCGGCACCGGCAGCTTTTTTGTATTCCTGCTGGTGCGGGTGCTGGGCTATGACTTCCTGCACGCGTCGGCCAGTGCCAAGTTGCTCAACACCGCGTCCAACCTGGCGGCCCTCGCACTGTTTGCCTACAAAGGCCACGTCTGGTGGCACTTTGTACTGGCGATGGCCATTGCCAATGTGCTGGGCAGCCTGGCGGGTACCCATCTGGCGCTCAAGCACGGCACGGGTTTTGTGCGCGGCGTGTTCATTGCAGTGGTGTCGGCCTTGATTTTGAAGACCGGCTACGACGCGTTCTTGCGCTGAGCGCGGCAGTCTTAGCGCGGTGCCGAGGCGGCCGTGCTGACCGGGGCACTGGCCAGCGACGCCGTGGCGCTTGCCGCCGGTGGCAGGGCCACAACGGTGGCACCGACGCGCGGCCAAGGAACCTGAGCGGCGACCAGCGGCTTGCCGATGGGCACCATGGCCTGGCCCTTGCGGACAGCAGCCATGTCCTCCGCATTGGGGTACTGCCCGAGCAACCAGTAGTCGAACACGCGGCGCGCGATGGGCGCGGCGGACCCAGAGCCCCAGCCGGCATTCTCAACAATCACAGCGAGCGCGATCGTCGGATTTTCGACCGGCGCAAAGGCGACGTAGAGGGCATGGTCACGCTTGTGCTCGTCGGTCTTGACGCTGCTGTACTTCTCGCCAGACCTCAGACCGACGGCCTGCGCCGTGCCGGTCTTGCCGCCACTGGTGTAACCGGCGCCGGCAAATACCTTGGCCGAGGTCCCCTCCAACGTCACACCGTGCATTGCATTGCGAATCACTTCCACGTGCTCTGGCTTCAGCGGCAAGGGTTCGAGTGCATCATTGACGACGCGCTGGGTCGTGTGCTGAACGCTGTCCTTGATTTCGCGCACCAGGTGCGGCTTGAAGCGCAAACCGCCGGAGGCAATGGTCGAGTAGGCGGTGGCCATTTGCAGCATCGTAAAGTTGTTGTAACCCTGACCGATGCCCAGCGAGATCGTCTCGCCGGCATACCACTTTTGCTGTTCGGCCTTCTTGAATTTCTTGCGCTTCCATTCCTGTGATGGCAGGTCGCCCGTGACCTCGCCCAGCAGGTCGATGCCGGTGTGGCGGCCCAGACCAAAGGGCTCCAGCTGGTCGTGGATCAGATCCACGCCCATCTCGTTGGCAAGGCTGTAGAAGTAGACGTTGGACGAGCTGACGATGGCCAGGCGCATGTCCTTGGGGCCGGGACGGTCTGCCTCAGGGCTGCCGAAGTTGCGGCCACCAAAGCTGTAGGTCAGGTTGTCCTGGATCACAACGTTGGCGGCACGCTTGCCACTGTTCAGTGCCGCCATCGCCATCAGAGGCTTGTAGGTCGAACCTGGCGGATAGGTGCCGCGCAACGCGCGGTTCAGCAGCGGTTTGTCGACATCCTCGTTCAACGCAGCCCAGCTTTCAGTGTCGATGCCATCGACAAAGAGGTTGGGGTCAAAGGTCGGCTTGGAAACAAAGGCCAGCACCTCGCCATTGCGCGGATCAATTGCAACCAGGGCGCCGCGGCGGTCACCGTACATGTCTTCCACCAGCTTTTGCAACTTGACATCGATGGACAACACCATCATGTTGCCGGGCGTGGAGGGTGTGCTTGCGAGCTTGCGCACGGCGCGCCCGCCGGCTGAGGTCTCGACCCGCTCCACACCGGTGATGCCGTGCAACTGGCTCTCGAAGTTCTGTTCCACGCCCAGCTTGCCGATGTATTCGGTGCCGCGGTAATTGGCCTGGTTCTCATCGTCCTCGATCTTGGCCTTTTCTGCCTGGTTGATGCGTCCGATGTAGCCAATCACGTGGCTGGCCAGTTCGCCATACGGATAACTGCGAAACAGGCGGGCCTTGATTTCGACGCCTGGAAAGCGAAAGCGTTGGGCGGCAAACCGGGCCACCTCAGTGTCCGTCAGGCGGGTACGAATGGGCAGGGATTCGAAACTTCTCGACTCTTCCATCAACTTCTTGAAGCGCCGCCGGTCGCGTGCCGTAACATCCATCACCTTGGACAACTCGTCAATGGTTTGCTCCAGACCATTGGTTTTGGAGGGAGTGATTTCCAGCGTATAGGCCGAGTAGTTGCTGGCCAGCACGATACCGTTGCGGTCCACGATCAGGCCGCGATTGGGGACTATGGGCACGATCGAGGTTCGGTTGCTCTCTGCTTGCGCGCGCAGGTCGTCGTGGCGAATCACCTGCAGGTAGACCAGGCGCGCGGCCAGCAGCAAGAAACAGACTAGCACCAGCACGCTCACCGCAAACACGCGGGTGCGAAAGCGCGCCAGGTCGGCTTCGACGTTGCGTATTTCGGTCACAGGGGCCTATTCGCGTCCGGGTTGGGCGCACGCAACTGGGGTGCCAACAACATGAGACTGGCCACGGGCCACAACACTGCTTCAGCAACCGGCGCCAACAGCAGGGAAAGGCCAGGAAACGCGCCGCCACTGACCATGCCCACGGCCAGCTCCACGGCATGCGCCGCGGCAAAGAGTGGAAACACCTGCGCCGCTTGCGACGGCACCGAGAACCACAGCAATCGACGGTGGATCGTAATGGCAAAGAAACTCAGCACCGTGTAGGCCATGGCGTGCTGGCCCAGCAGACCGCTCTGGTGAACATCCATCAGCAAACCAAAGACAAACGCGGCACCAATGCTGACACGCAAGGGCTGGTGCACGGTCCAGAACACCAGCACCACCGCCAGCACATCGGGTGCCCACGCTGCGCGCCCCCAAAGACCCATGTTCTGCAGCATGTTGAGCAGCATGGCTGCAATCAAGCTGGTCCAGATAAAAAACGGATTGGCAGGCAACAGCAGTTGCTGACCGGGGCGCATGATCATGGCTGAACTTTCATTTCAGTGCTCCACGACGATTCATGACTACGGGCGCCTCCGGTGTCGGCCGCGACGGGATTTGTGCCGTCACGGCGTCCAACACCATCACGTGCCCCGCGCCGGAAACCATCGCCAGCGGCACACAGTAAATGCGGGCAAACACCGCATCCACCCGGCGCTCCACTTTTTCGACGCGTGCGACCGGCAAGCCTGGTGGATAGACCCCGTCCACCCCGCTGGTCGTCAGCAGGTCGCCCGGTGCGACGTCGGCATTGGCCGCCATGAAACGCAACTCCATGGCGTCGGCGTGCAGGGACGCGTCGCCAAAGGCCACGCCCCTGGCTCCGGTACGGGTGTTGAGCACGGGAATCGCGTGGTCCCGGTCGGTAATCAGGGTCACTTCGCTGACCAGAGGGTACACACGCGTGACCTGCCCCAAAACGCCGGCTTCATCGAGCACGGGTGACCCCAGCCCCACGCGGTCGGCCATTCCCTTGTCGATGATGACTTTGCGGCTGTAGGGGTCGGCGGCGTCGTACACCACTTGCGCGGCCATGGCCGGTGACTGCAGGCGTTCGCGCAATCCCAGCAGTTTGCGCATGCGCGTGTTCTCCAGCACCAATTGCTCCACCTGGTTGGCGCGCTGCGACTGCAGGCTGTGCTTTTTCAAAACGTCCTGCTGCGCAGACTGCGCCGACGTTAACGACGCGAAATACTGGCTGACCCCCTGATACGCCAGGACCGGGCGCATGGCCAGCCATTGGGCTGGGTACAGCACTGTCGCCAGCGCCACGCGCAGCGGCTGCATGACCTTGAACCGGGAGTCCGCCACCATCAGAAAAAACGCCAGGGCGCTGCACACGGCCAACTTGGACAAGGCCGATGGGCCCTGCCGAAAGAAGGGAGGGGGATCTCTGTTCAGCGTACCAAGTGGCATCGCTGTATCCGGCTACTTATTCGCTGGTGAAAATGGAGCCCAGACGCTCCATCTGCTCCAGCGCAATGCCACAACCGCGCACCACGCAGGTCAGTGGGTCTTCGGCCACCAGCACGGGCAAGCCGGTTTCCTCAGCCAGCAGGCGATCCAGGTCGCGCAGAAGCGCGCCACCGCCGGTCAGCATCATGCCGCGGTCGGCAATGTCGGCCCCCAGTTCGGGGGGCGTTTGCTCCAGTGCGTTCTTGACGGCGGAGACGATGTTATTGAGCGGGTCGGTCAGCGCTTCCAGGATTTCATTGGAGGAAATCGTGAAACTGCGGGGTACGCCTTCGGACAGGTTGCGTCCGCGCACTTCCATTTCCTTGACTTCGGAGCCGGGAAAGGCCGAGCCAATTTTTTTCTTGATGGATTCTGCCGTGGGCTCGCCAATCAGCATGCCGTAGTTGCGGCGGATGTAGTTGATGATGGCCTCGTCAAACTTGTCACCGCCGACACGCACCGAGCCCTTGTAGACCATGCCGCCCAGCGAGATGACACCGACTTCGGTGGTACCGCCACCAATGTCCACCACCATGGAACCGCTGGCTTCACTGACCGGCAAACCGGCGCCGATGGCAGCAGCCATGGGTTCTTCGATCAAATACACATCGCTGGCACCGGCACCCAATGCGGATTCGCGGATGGCGCGGCGCTCGACCTGGGTGGAGCCACAGGGCACACAAATGATGATGCGCGGGCTGGGGCGAAAAATGCCGCGCGGATGCACCATCTTGATGAACTGCTTGAGCATTTGCTCGGTGACCGTGAAGTCGGCAATCACGCCGTCCTTCATGGGACGAATCGCTTCGATATTGCCCGGAACCTTGCCCAGCATGGCCTTGGCTTCCTTGCCGACGGCCTGTATGGTTTTTTTACCTTGGGGGCCGCCTTCGTGGCGGATGGCGACTACGGAAGGTTCATCGAGAACAATGCCTTGGCCGCGTACAAAAATAAGGGTGTTGGCCGTACCTAAGTCAATGGCCAGGTCGGTAGAGAAGTACCGACGGAAAGATCCAAACATCAAACATCCTCTCGGGCACGGCAGGCGCTTCGGCCCCCATCACCACGGTTTTATCGTTAAAAAATCGTAAGACTGGCGTCAAGATAAGCAGTTTCGCGGGACTTGCGCCAAAGGCAGGATAATAACCGATTGCCTTTGAACAGCCCTCTCTAAAGGACCCGTTCGGGCCTGATTTACCTTTGGTTTCACCTCAATACGCACCATGTCACTGACATCTACCGATATCGCCCGCATTGCCAACCTGGCGCGCCTGGAGCTGGCAACGAATGAGAGTGAGCGCATGCTCACACAAATGAACAGCTTTTTTAACATCGTGGAACAGATGCGCGCCGTGGACACCACGGGTATTGAGCCGCTGGCCCATCCGGTCGTCATCTTGTCGGACATGGCCTTGCGGCTACGCGAAGACCGTGTCAGCGAGCCGAACCAGCGCGAAGCCAACCAGCGCAGCGCGCCAGCCGTGGAGCACGGGCTCTTCCTGGTGCCCAAGGTGATTGAATAATTGATTGAGCAGACGATGACGCAACCCCACTCCCTCTCCACCCACGCGCTGCACGACCTCGGTGTGCACGCCTTGACCCAAGCCCTGAAAGCCCGGCAGGTGTCGGCCGTCGAGGTCGCCCAACATTTCCTGGATCGTGCCAACGCCCATGCCGATCTTGGCGCCTTTGTCGCCATCCAGCCAGAAACCACGCTGACCCAGGCCCGCGCCGCCGATGCGCGTATTGCCAACGGCACAGCAGGCACGCTGGAAGGCCTGCCGTTGGCGCACAAGGATATTTTTGTGACAAAAGACTTTGTCACCACAGCCGGCTCGCGCATGCTCAAGGACTATCGCTCGCCGTTTGACGCCACCGTGGTGTCCAAACTGGCAGCACAAGGCGTGGTGACGCTGGGCAAGCTCAACTGCGACGAATTCGCAATGGGCTCCAGCAACGAGAACACCGCCATTTGCGCCGTGGGCCACACCCAGGTGGAGCCTGTGCGCAACCCGTGGAACAAAGAACGCATTCCCGGCGGTTCGTCAGGCGGCAGCGCCACAGCGGTGGCCGCGCGTCTGGCGCCTGCGGCTACGGGCACTGACACTGGCGGTTCCATCCGCCAGCCGGCCTCCTTTTGCGGCATCACGGGCATCAAACCGACCTATGGCCGGGCCTCGCGCTACGGCATGGTGGCCTTTGCGTCCAGCCTGGACCAGGCCGGACCGATGGCCCGCTCGGCGCAGGACTGCTCGCTGCTGCTGTCCGCCATGTGTGGCCCCGATCCGGATCGCGATTCAACCTCGCTGGACGTGCCTGCCGAGGACTTCTCGCTCAAGCTCAACGACTCCATCGACGGTCTGCGCATCGGCATTCCCAAAGAATTCTTTGGCGAAGGCTTGGCCAGCGATGTGCGCACGGCCATTGACGCCGCACTGAAAGAATACGAGGGTCTGGGCGCCAAGCTGGTGCCCATCGCGCTACCGCGCACAGAACTGTCCATCCCGGTGTACTACATCATCGCGCCGGCCGAGGCCAGCTCGAATCTCTCCCGCTTTGATGGCGTGAAGTTCGGCCACCGCGCCAAGGACTACACCGACCTGGCCGACATGTACAAAAAAACCCGTGCCGAAGGCTTTGGCGACGAGGTCAAACGCCGCATCATGATCGGCGCCTATGTGCTGTCGCACGGCTACTACGACGCCTACTACCTGCAGGCGCAAAAGATCCGCCGCATGATTGCCGATGACTTCCAGAACGCGTTCAAGGATTGCGACGTGATTGCCGGCCCGGTGGCTCCCACCGTGGCCTGGAAGATCGGCGCCCACAAGGACCCGCTGGCTGACTACCTGGCCGACATCTTCACCCTGCCCGGCTCGCTGGCCGGCTTGCCCGGCATGAGCGTGCCGGTGGGCTTTGGCGAGAGTGGCATGCCGGTGGGCATGCAGTTGCTGGGCAACTATTTCCAGGAGGCGCGCCTGCTGAATGCGGCGCACCGTTTCCAGCAAGCCACCGACTGGCACACACGCACGCCGGAGGGCTTCTGAGATGAGCGAGATCGTGAACACATTTGAAGCACAACAACAGGGCCGCCCGACCGGGCCTTTGGTACATGGCTATGAAGTCATCATCGGCTTCGAGACACACGCCCAGCTGTCGACCGCGAGCAAGATCTTCAGCCGCGCCTCTACCGCCTTTGGCGCTGAGCCCAACACCCAGGCGTGCGCGGTGGACCTGGCCTTGCCAGGCACGCTGCCGGTCATGAACAAGGGGGCCGTGGAGCGCGCCATCGAGTTCGGCCTGGCGGTCAACTCCCATATTGCCGAACGAAGCATTTTTGCGCGCAAGAATTACTTCTACCCCGACCTGCCGAAGGGCTACCAGATCAGCCAGTTCGAGATCCCGGTGGTGCAAGGCGGGGCGGTGGAGTTTTTCCTGGAAACTGGCAAGGGCGCCGAGCTGGCGCGGGAAAAGAAAGCGGTGCGCCTGGTGCGCGCCCATCTGGAAGAAGACGCCGGCAAATCACTCCACGAAGACTTCATTGGCCAGACCGGCATTGACCTGAACCGTGCTGGCACACCACTACTGGAGATCGTCACCGAGCCCGACATGCGCTCCAGCACCGAAGCCGTAGCCTACGCCAAGGAACTGCACAAGATCGTGACCTGGATCGGCATCTGCGACGGCAATATGCAGGAGGGTTCGTTCCGCTGCGACGCCAATGTATCGGTGCGCAAGCCAGGCCAGCCCCTGGGCAAGCGTCGCGAGATCAAGAACCTGAACAGTTTCAAGTTCATGCAACAGGCCATCGACTATGAAGTGCGCTGGCAGATCGAGCAGATCGAGGACGGTCACGCGATCGAGCAAGCCACCGTGCTGTTCAACCCCGACACCGGCGAGACCCGCGCCATGCGAACCAAGGAAGACGCCGCCGACTACCGTTACTTCCCCGATCCTGATTTGCCACCGCTATGTATTTCGGAGCAATGGATCGAGCAAGTACGAGGGCTTATGGCCGAATTGCCTCGGGTGATGGCGGAGCGCTTTGTGCGCGACTATGGTTTAAGCGAATACGATGCGACCCAGCTCACTCAGAGCCAAGCGCTTGCGAAATACTTTGAAATCGCAACTCAAATTTGCGGACAAGCGAAACTTGCTGCCAATTGGGTCCTGGGAGAAGTCTCTGCATTCATCAATAAGCGAGACATTGCTATAGACGATGTAGAGGTGCCAAACCCAGTTGCTCTAGGGGAAGTGCTCAAAAGAATTGCAATTGGCGAGATAAATGGGGGTGGTGCAAAGACGGCCTTTCAGCAGTTGTGCAACCAGCAGTTCGACGGCGTTGCAGATCTGGCCACATACATCCTTCACGTCGATAAGATCATCCAAGATCACGACCTCAAGCAGATGAATGACAGCGGCGCCCTGGAAACGATCGTCGAAGAAGTCATCGCCGCCAACGCCAAGAACGTGGCTGAATTCAAGGCCGGAAACGAAAAGGCGCTCAACGCCCTGGTCGGTCAGATCATGAAGGCCAGCAAGGGCAAGGCCAATCCGCAGCAGGTCAACGACTTGCTGCGCAGCAAGCTCGCCTAAAGACCAATTGCTGAGCGCCCCAACATATCGAGCGGCAGGCACGGGGCGAGCGCCAAAGTGAGGTAAAGGAGGAGCCCGAAGGGCGGGGGACACGAACGGCGGCGTTCACCCCGGGTCTGCTGCGGGCGCAGCCTAGTTCTTAGTTGGCCCGTTTAACGCCCAGAGCTGGCGCAATCGGACCAGTTCATCATCAAAGCGAACATTCACGCGCTTGATTTCACCGTCCTGCTCCCCCATGAACCGGCGCTGCACCGCCTGGCTCTGGATGTTGTCTTCCAGTTGGCGGCGCAAATACGTGGGCGCTTTCGACGGGTCTTTGATGTAGAACTCCATCTCGGCGTCAATGCTCGCGCGCTGCTTGGTGAGTTCATCCAACCGATTCTTTGCAGCCTGGATAACCACCGCGATCTGCGCCAATGCCTCCTGCCGCTCCTGGTCGTGCACACCTTTGTTGGGGTAGCGGATCAACAGCGCGCGGTCGCGCCGCTTTTCATCAGCCGTACGGCCGCGTTCTTCAATCTCGCGTTTTTCCTTCAACTCCAGATCCGCACGCTCCTGCGCAGTCAGATTGGGCCCGACCTTGGCCTTGACCGTTCCACTGGGGTTGAGAATCTTTTGCTCGCGGTCAGTGCATTCAGGAATGGGGCGGTCCGCCGTCAGTTTGCGCCCTTTGGCGTCAATACACGTGTACACGCCCGGCGTCACCAACGGACCGCTCTGTGCCTGCGCCCAGATGGCGCCACTTGCGCCGGCCAGCGCTACATAAACCCCGACCGACCCCCATTTGCTTCTTGTCATGTTCACCCTTCGTCGACGCCATATCGCGCACGGTAGGCCTGCACCTTCTGGTGCTCCTGGTCCATTCCCGCGCCGCTGCGCCCGGACAGATACTGCATCAAATCCCCCAGCTTCGCAATCGAACATACCTGTAGCCCCAACTGGCGTTGCACAAACTGCACCGCACTGTAGGGGACATCCTCACCGTTTTCCACGGCTTTTTCCTGGCGGTCCAGCGCAATCAGCACCGCGTGGGGCGTGGCGCCTGCCGCCTCTATGATGGCAATCGACTCCCGCGTGGCGGTACCGGCCGACATCACGTCGTCCACGATGAGCACGCGGCCCTTGAGCGGAGCACCGACCAGGGTACCGCCTTCGCCGTGGTCCTTTGCTTCCTTGCGGTTGTAGGCAAACGGCACATTGCGCCCGCGCCGGGACAACTCAACGGCCAGCGCAGCGCCCAACGGAATTCCTTTGTACGCCGGACCAAAGACCATGTCGAATTCAATGCCACTGGCCAATAGCCGCTGGGCATAGAATTCAGCCAAACGCCCCAGCTTGGCCCCATCGTCAAACAGGCCCGCGTTGAAAAAGTACGGGCTCATGCGACCTGCCTTGGTTTTGAATTCACCAAACCGCAGCACCCCGCACTCCACTGCAAACTGCACAAACTCCTGGGCCAACGGGTCGAGATTCGACATGAAAAATTCCTTGTTTAAGTTAACCAGCCTCAACCTCAACGGCATTCGCTCGGCCACCAGCAAGGGGCTGGAAGCCTGGATTGCGCAGGCACAGCCTGATTGTATTTGCGTGCAGGAAGTCAAGGCGCAGGCGGCCGATGTGGCTGGCAAATTCGAAACACTGGCAGGCATGAAGGGCCATTTTCACTTTGCCGACAAGAAGGGTTACTCGGGCGTGGCCGCCTACACCCGGCTGGAGCCCAGCGACGTCGTCATCGGCTTTGACGGCGGCGAGTTTGACGGCGAGGGGCGCTATGTGGAACTGCGCTTTGACACGCCCGCGCGTAAACACTCCATCATCAGCGCCTACTTTCCGAGCGGTTCCGCGGGTGAGCACCGCCAGGTGGCCAAGTTCCGGTTTCTGGATGCCATGTACCCGCACCTGCAGCAACTCAAGGCGCAGCGCGATTTCATTTTGTGCGGCGACATCAACATCGCCCACCGGGAAGCTGACTTGAAAAACTGGCGCAGCAACCAGAAGAACAGCGGCTTCACGCCAGAAGAGCGCGCGTGGATGACCAAACTCACCGGCGAGGGCGGCATCGTCGATGTCTACCGCCAGTTGGAACCCGACACCCTTGAGGCCTGCTACACATGGTGGAGCAACCGCGGGCAGGCCTATGCCAATAACGTGGGGTGGCGTCTGGACTACCACTTGGCGACGCCGGCGCTGGCATCGGGTGCGAAGTCGGTCGATATCTACAAGGGTGAGAAGTTTTCTGACCACGCGCCCATCACGATCGCCTACGCCTGGTAACGTTTCAAAAAATCCGCATCCGCTTAGCCTGATCGGTCAGTTCGGCACGGAAATTCGGGTGCGCAATGCCAATCAGCTCCCGCGTTCGCTGCTTCATGGATTTGCCCCGCAACTGCGCCACGCCATACTCGGTGACGACGTAGTTGATATCGTTCTTGCTGGTGGTCACATGGGTGCCGGGAGTCAGGGACGGCACGATGCGGGAGATCGTGTCGTTCTTGGCGGTCGACGGCACGACGATAAAGGCCTTGCCACCGCTTGAGCGGTTCGCTGCCCGCACAAAGTCAGCCTGGCCGCCGGTACCTGAATAGGGCGCAAAGCCCAGGCTCTCAGACCCGCACTGGCCCTGAAAGTCAATCTGCAGCGTGGCGTTGATGGCAACCAGGTTGTCGTTCAGCCCGGCCAGGTAGGGGTCGTTGGTGAAGCTGGCCGGGTGGATCTCCAGCCCCGGATTGCGGTCCATGAAGCGGTACAGCTTTTGCGACCCCAGCGCAAAGGTGGCGATCATCTTGCCGGGCAGATAGTTTTTGCGCCGATTGGTAATGGCCCCGCTCTCCACTAGCGTAAGAATCCCGTCGCCAATCATCTCGGTGTGAATACCCAGATCATGCTTATGGGTCAGCTGCATGACCACCGCATCCGGGATGCCGCCATAGCCAATTTGCAGCGTGGATCCATCATCAATCATGTCGGCCACATACTTGCCAATGGCTTCCTGCACGGGGCCGATCTTGGGCAGGCCAACTTCCATGACGGGCTGGTCGCTTTCCACCAAAGCCGCTACCTGGGAGATATGTACATGGCAATTGCCAAAGGCGAAGGGAACGTTGGGGTTGACTTCCAGCACCACGGCACGGGCCTTGGCGATGGCCGCCATGGTGTAGTCCGCACCCAGGCTGACCGCGAAGAAGCCATGTGCATCCATGGGCGACGCCATCGAAAAGACCACATCCGAGCCGATGAGTCCGCGCTCAATCTGGTGCGGAATTTCGGAGAAGCAATTGGGTATGAAATCAATCCAGCCCTCTTGCCCGCCGGCTCGCGTGGCGCCGCCAAAGAAGAAGGCAACATGGCGGATATGGTCCACGGTTTGCGGGTCGATGTAGTCGTACTTGCGCATGGCCAGTATTTGCGACACCTTGACGTCCGAGAAGTCGCGGCGCTGCGCAGACAATGCTGTCAGCAATGCGGGTGGTTCACCCACGCCGGTGGGTACGATGATGGTGTCGCCGTTGCGGACCAGGCGCACTGCGTCTTGGGCAGCCATGCGTTTTTGCTGGTACAACTGTTGGGGTGTCATGTGGGTGTATCTGTGTCGGTATTGGTGGACTGCGCAGGACATTGTTCACTATTTTCTGAAACCAGGCTTGTCTTCCATCGCGTGGCGCATTGACGAATGCTCTAATATTGATAGCAATAAATCCATGTTCCACAAGGGCTAAAGACCTATTTCATGACACGTCATATCCAGCGGAGCCACCCATGAGCCTTGCCCACCTGCTGCTACGCCACGCCCAGCTAACACCGGAGCGCATCGCCATTTTCAATGGCGTCGAACTCCATGCCACCTACGGCCAGTGGGCCGCACGCAGCGCGGCGTTGGCGCAGCGCCTGCAGGCAGCGGGTCTGGTACCCGGGGACCGGCTGGTGCTATTCATGCGCAACCACCCGCGCTACCTTGAAATATTGTGGGCTGCGTGGTGGGCCGGACTGGTGGTGGTGCCGGTCAACGCCAAACTGCATGTCCACGAGGTGGAATGGATCATCGGCAACGCGCAGGCACGCTGGGCCTTTGTCACGGCCGATGTTGCCCCCGAAACACTGGGCGGTCTGGAGCGCCAGATTGACGTGGAGTCACCCGATGCCGACGCCTTACTGGAACCGCTGACTCACACCGCTGTACCGGCACCCGCTGAACGGCAACCCGAAGATATCGCCTGGCTGTTTTACACCAGCGGAACCACCGGACGACCCAAGGGCGTGATGCTGACCCACCGCAATCTGATGACCATGGGCCTGACCTACTTTGTCGATGTGGACCCCGTGTCACCGGTGGATGCCATCGTCTACGGTGCCCCCATGTCACATGGTGCGGGCATCTACGCGATTCCGCACCTCATGGCAGGGGCGCGCCACGTGGTGCCGGCCTCTGGCGGTGTGGATCCGGCGGAACTCTTTGCGCTGGGCCGCGCCCTGGGGCCGCTTTCGACCTTTGCGGCGCCCACCATCGTCAAGCGCCTGGTGGACCATGCCGAGGAAGTCGGTCTGAGCCCACAGGACGCAGCGCAGTCCTTCAAGACCATCGTCTACGGTGGCGCGCCCATGTATGCGGCCGACATTGCGCGGGCGCTGCGGGTGATGGGGCCGCGCTTTGTGCAGATTTACGGGCAGGGCGAAACCCCCATGGTGGGCACCGCCCTGTCGCGCGAGCAGCTTTCCGACACCGGCCACCCGCGCTACCAGGAGCGCATGGCGTCGGTTGGCGTGGCGCAAACGCCGGTGCAACTGCGCGTCAGCGATGAACACGGCGTTGACCTGCCAGTGGGCGAGATCGGCGAGGTGCTGATCAAAGGCGATAGCGTCATGGCCGGCTACTGGCGCAATCCGGACGCCACGGCTGCCGCCATACGCGACGGCTGGCTGTTCACCGGGGATGTAGGCTGCCTGGACGCCGACGGCTATCTGACGCTGAAGGACCGCAGCAAGGACCTGATCATCAGCGGCGGCTCCAACATCTACCCCCGCGAGGTGGAAGAGGTGTTGCTAACCGCGCCCGGCGTCGTGGAGGCGGCCGTAGTGGGCGCGTCCGACTCTGAGTGGGGCGAAGTCGTGGTGGCTTTTGTCGTGGCGCAGCCCGGTGCCAGCGTCAACGCGCACAGCCTGGACCAGCATTGCCTGGAGCACATCGCCCGTTTCAAACGCCCCAAGCGTTATGTGCTGGTGGACAGCCTGCCCAAGAACAACTATGGCAAGGTGTTGAAGACCGAACTGCGCAGGCGGTTGTCCGGTCCTCAGAACGAGTCGACGGCCTGACCGGCTGAGCGCTGGCGGGTGCGTCGGGCTGGCAACGCAACATTGCGCTCCAACCAGGTTCTGAACCGCAGCGCCATGGGGTCGCTCAGTCTGCTCAGGTGTGCAATCAATGCATCATCGCGCATGTGCATGCGTGCGGGTTGACCCCCCATTTCCAGCCGCTCCGGGTAGGTGACTGCCAGCAGGCGGGCATTGAGCTTGCGCCCCAGCACCCCCTCAACGTCGGCCAAAGGCAACCAGCGCCAGTTTTCATCGTCTTCCAACACATGGATCGTGGTGTCTTTGAACACATAGTGGGTGCCATGCACCGGCAGCCATACGACGGAACGCATGCCATGGCGGAAATTTGCGACAAGGTTGATCAGCGGTCGGGAAACGGCGGCACCGTATCCCCATATCACCGGTATGAGCATGACTCTGCCAATCACACTGCCCGACAACCAGTAGCCAAGCACGCCGCAGCAGACTGTGCACAGCGCGATTTGAACCGACGGAAAACTGAGCCAGTGCTTCATGCGGTGGGGGTGGAGCAGAAAATCGGCCGATCCCTCCCATAAACGCTAGTGTAGGCACCCGTGCGGGCCATCACCGCTAGTGCAATCCCCATTCCCCATGCCTGGCCACTGTGGTAGCGTCGCACAGCCATCTGGCAAAAGGACATTCCATGCGCATGTTTTCACGCTTCATCCCGCTGTTGGCCCTGGCTGCCAACGCCCTCGCAGCCGACCTGCCCGAGGGCAGTTGCGCGGCGCCCAAGGCCGCTACCGACCTGTCCAAGTGCGATTTTTCCCGCCTCAAACTGGCCGGTAAGGATTTGCGGGGCGCCCGGTTGGCAGGTGCCAAGCTGGAAAGCACGGATTTGCGCAAGGCCAACCTGGCTGGGGCCGACCTGCGTGGCAGCAACGCCAAATGGGCCAATTTCGCTGGCGCCAACCTGAGCGGTGCCGATCTGCGCAACGCGGATTTGTTTCACGCCACTTTTGACGACGGTGACCTGAGCGATGCCAACCTGTCGGGCGCCTACCTGTTCGGGTCCAACCTGATCAACACCAAGGCCATACGGGCTGATTTTTCTGGAGCCTACCTAAAGGACATCCTGATGGAGGGTATCGACCTTTCGGGCGGTTCTATTCGCAATTGCTACGCCTTTCGGGGCGTGTTCACCGGCGCGCGGTTGGTGGGCACCGACCTGTCTGGAGCGGACCTCACGGGCGCAGCCATGGAGGAGGCTGACTTCTCCAACGCCCGGCTCAAGGCAACGCGCCTCGGCGGGGCGACCTTGCGCCAGGCCATCTTCTTCAAAGCCGACATGCAGGACGCCAACCTGGCCAACGCCGATGTCTGGAACGCGAACTTCGACCAGGCCATGAACCGCGGCGACTCGGTGCAGGACGCCCTGGTGGAGCCGTTTGTGGTCCGCGAGCGCCGGTAGCGCCCCAGGCGGGATAATCGGTGCCCCGCCCTCCACGGCAAGTACCCCAAAAATATCCCCCCATGCAAACACAAAGCTTCATCGTCGGCAAGGATGCCTCCCTCGGACGCACGATCGCCACCCTGCAGGCCAAGCTCGTCGCATGAAGACGCCCGAGCGCCTTGAGCCCCTGATGGCCGACGGGCTGATCGACACCGTGGTGCGCCAGCTCATGAGCGGCAAAGAGGCCATGGTCTTTGTCGTGCGCAATGGTGACGAGGTGCTGTGTGCCAAGGTTTACAAAGAAGCCAACAAGCGTAGCTTTCGCCAAGCGGTGGACTACACCGAAGGCCGCAAGGTCAAGAACAGCCGCCAGGCCCGCGCCATGGCCAAGGGCACCCGTTTTGGCCGCCAGGAGCAAGAGGCCGCCTGGCAGCACGCCGAGGTGGACGCGCTGCACCGCTTGGCCGACGCCGGTGTGCGCGTGCCCAAGCCCTACAACTTCCACGAGGGCGTGTTGTTGATGGAGCTGGTGACCGGTGCCGACGGCATGCCCGCGCCTCGGCTCAACGACGTGGTGCTCAGCGAAGACACCGCCCGCACCTACCACGCGCTCCTGATCCGCCAGGTGGTGCTGATGCTGTGCGCCGGCATTGTCCACGGCGATCTGTCGGAATACAACATCCTGGTAGACGCCGAGGGCCCGGTCATCATCGACCTGCCGCAAGCCATCGATGCCGCGGCCAACAACAACGCCGCCCGCCTGCTGGAGCGCGACGTGGAGAACCTGGCGACCTACTTCGGCCAGTTTGCGCCCGACCTGCTGCGCACCGACTATGGCCGCGAGATCTGGTCGCTGTACGAGACCGCTGCGCTGTACCCTGATACCGTGTTGACCGGGCAGTTCAAACGCATCGAGAAACCCGCCGACCTGAAGGCTGTGATGCGGGTGATCGACGCGGCGCGTGATGAAGAAGCGGCGCGTCTGGCGCGCATGCACGGAACTGCGCCGTAGGAGCAGTTCCCGGTCTGTGCCGTTAACGGGCCCGGGCCCGCTCGTACAAAGGCATCACTTTGGGCAGGTTGGCCTGAATCTCCGCGATACGGGTTTTGCCCGAGGGATGGGTGGACAGCCACTGCGGCGGCGCACCCTTGCTGGCGGCGCCCATTTTTTGCCACAACGTGACACCTGCCCGGGGGTCAAAGCCGGCACGCGCAGCCAGCTCCATGCCCACCAGATCGGCTTCGGATTCGTCTTCTCGACCGAACTCCAGCGTCAACAGATTGGCACCGCCGCTGGCAATACCGTCGGTCAGGCGCGGGTCAATTCCAAAGAAGCTGGCCGCCAACGCGCCGCCAATGCGTGCAGCCCCGTGGGTCACCGCGCTCTTGCCCATGCGCTCACGGGCGTGCTCCCGCAGGGCGTGGGCGATCTCGTGACCCATGACCATGGCCACTTCGTCATCGGTCAGGCGCAACTGCTCCAAGATGCCGGTATAAAACGCAATCTTCCCGCCCGGCATGCAATAGGCGTTGATCTGGCTGGAGCCAATCAGGTTCACCTCCCATTGCCAGTTGCGCGCACGCGGGTTCCACTCCAGCGCAAATGGAATGATTTTTTGGGCGATGGCGCGCAGCCGCAGCACCTGTGCGTTGTCTTTGGGAGCCAACGCCCGCTTAGCGTCGGCTTGGGTCAGCATCTGCAGGTACTGCTGTGCTGCCGAACGCTCCACTTGCTCAGCAGGCACCAATTTGGCGAAGGACGAGGTGTTACCCACGTCCACGCCCTCGCGGGCGCGGGCGTCCTGCACGGTGACAAACAGGCTGAACGCCACGGCCAGCAACGGCATCCACTGGACCGGAGGTTTCCCAGAATCAAATTTCATAACGGTATTATTCCTCTATGACAACACCAACGCCCGGCACCCCTCCATTGGCTGACAAGCCCTCATGGCTTGACACCCTGAAGGTGTACCTGGAGCCGGCGCCTTTGCGCATGCTGTCACTGGGGTTTTCGGCCGGTTTGCCACTGGCACTGGTGTTTGGCACCTTCTTCTTCTGGCTGCGTGAAGCAGGCATTGACCGCACCACTATTGGCTATTTGAGCTGGGTCGGCTTGGCCTACACGTTCAAGTGGACCTGGTCGCCACTGGTGGACCGCCTGCCCATTCCGATTCTCACGCGCGCCCTGGGGCGTCGGCGCAGTTGGCTTGTGGTGTCACAACTGGTGATTGCTGCCGGCTTGGTGGGCATGGCCTTCAATGACCCCAAGCTGGCGCTGCTGCCTGCGGTGTGGTGCGCGGTTGCGGTCGCGTTTGGCTCGGCCACCCAGGACATTGCATTGGATGCGTTCCGCATTGAGTCGGCGGACAGCGAACACCAGGCCGCCCTGTCGGCCACCTATTTGGCGGGTTACCGTCTCGCCATGATCTGGTCAGGCGCAGGGGCTCTGGTCGTGGCGGCGCGGGCTGAAGTGCCCAACGCGGCGCTTTACCAGCACGGCGCATGGCAGACGGCCTACCTGGTGATGGCCGCCAGCATGTTGCCCGGGCTGTTGACCGTGTTTTTGTCGAAGGAGCCCGTCCACCGGGCACTTCCCGCCAGTCGCAACGCGCTGGAATGGCTCAAGGGTGCGCTCGTAGAGCCGTTTGCCGACTTCCTGAAGCGCTATGGGCGCCAGGCATTGTTGATTTTGGCGTTGATCGCGGTGTACCGCATCAGCGATGTGGTGCTTGGCATCATGGCGTATCCGTTTTTTGTGGATATGGGATTTACCAAGGAAGAAGTAGCTGCCGTCAGCAAGGTCTACGGTGTCATCATGACTTTGCTGGGCGCCTTTTTGGGTGGCGCCATGGCCTTGCGATTTGGCGTGATGCGGGTGCTGATGCTCGGCGCCCTGCTCAGCGCTGCTACCAACCTGCTGTACGGTTGGCTGAGCAGCCGTGGCCACGACATTGGCGCGCTCGTGTTCGTTATTTCTGCCGACAATCTGGCCGGGGGCATTGCGACGTCCGCCTTCATCGCCTATATGTCTTCGCTCACCAACGTGAACTATTCGGCTACGCAATACGCACTGTTCAGCTCCATGATGCTGCTTTTGCCCAAGTTTCTGGCGGGCTATTCTGGCTTGTTTGTGGACCACTACGGTTACAACAGCTTCTTCATGACGACCGCCCTGATGGGCGTACCCGTTATCGGCCTGGTGTGGCTGGCCATGCAAGCCAAATCGCCACCTAGCCCTCGTGAGATGGTCGTTAATAGCTCCTGATTTGATAGCGCGCAACGCCGGTCGCTGGGTGCATCGTGTGGACGGCATGCAGGCATGGAGCGGTGTTTACCAAACTTTACAGAAGCTTCAGACGGCGCGCACATGCGTTTAAGCGCCCCGCGCTAGACTGCAGGCATGAGCCACAACCTGTTGATGATTGAAGACGATGTCCGCCTGTCCGCCATGGTGGCGCAGTACCTGGAGCAGTCCGGTTTTAGCGTCCGCTGTGCGGGCGATGGCCAAGGCGGCCTGGACCAGCTCAACAACCCAACCAAAGGTGCCGTCACCGACCTCGTCATTCTGGATCTGATGCTGCCCGACATGGATGGACTGGAAGTATGCCGCCGCATCCGCGCGTTACCGTCCAGCTTGGCGCAGGTTCCCGTGCTCATGTTGACCGCCAAGGGCGATGCCATGGACCGCATCATTGGCCTCGAAATTGGGGCCGACGACTACCTGCCAAAGCCGTTCGAGCCCCGCGAATTGCTGGCCCGTATCCGTGCTGTGCTGCGCCGCCGGGTGGAGAGCCCCGCCACCGACCATGCAACCCTGCGCTTTGGCGGATTGGAGATAGACCGTGACGCCCGCAGTGTGTCCATCCAAGGTGCGCCCTGTGACCTGACCTCGTACCAGTTTGACTTGTTGGTCGCTTTGGCAGAGCGTGCCGGACGTGTGCTCACGCGGGATCAGATCATGGAGGCCGTGCGGGGGCGTGAACTGGACGCCTTTGACCGCTCCATCGACGTGCACATGGGCCGCATCCGCGCCGCCATTGAGGTCGACCCCAAAACGCCCAAACGCATTCTGACCGTGCGTGGCGTGGGTTACGTGTTCGCGCGCCAGCAAGATTGAGCATGAATCGCCTCTACATCCGCATATGGCTGGCCGTCGTGCTGGCCGTGGCCGTGCTGACCTTTTTGGTGGGTTGGGCGTGGCGCATGGCGGCAGATGCCCCCTTGCGCGAGGTAGTGGCCCGCAATCAGTCGGGTGAAGTCATTGGCCATGGGCAGGCACGGATGCGGCGCCCGCCGCCACCGCCCGATGCTGAACACCGCCCCGACTCCCCCCCCGAAGCCGACACGCCCGATGGTCCAGGCCCTATGGCACGGGGCAGATATGGTGCAGGCCCCGAGTTTGATGTGCGCATGATGGACGGACAGACCATTCACATCCATATGCCGCGCCCACCGCAGTCTAGTTGGCGCGCACCGTTCGGATTCTTTTGGACTCTGGGGCTGGTGGGTATTGCCGTGGCATTGGCAACCTATCCCATCGTGCGTCGGCTCACGCGTCGGCTGGAAACCCTCCAACACAGCGTGGAACAGTGGGGTGACGGCGACCTGAGCGTGCGCATTCCGGTAGCGGGTGATGATGAAGTAGGGTTTCTGGCGACCCGCTTCAACCATGCAGCCCAACAAATCGAAACCCTGGTGAAAGCCCGCGACGCGCTGTTGGCCTCACAGAAGTCATTGCTGGCCAATGCCTCCCACGAGTTACGCTCGCCCTTGACGCGCATCCGCATGGGTCTTGAATTCATGGGCACTGCAGGGGATGGACCGGCCAGTTTGGCAAAGGCCGAAATTGCCCGCAATATCAGTGAACTGGACCAGTTGATTGACGAGATTTTGCTTGCCAGCCGGCTGGATGCCCGCGAAGCAGACCTTGGGACGATTGAACCGGTCGATCTGTTGGGTCTGGCTGCCGAGGAATGCGCACGCACGGATGCCACGCTGGAGACGCAGATCGACGGTGGCGAGCTGATCGTTCCCGGCGTTAGCAAACTGCTACGCCGGGCTGTTCGGAACCTGCTGGAAAACGCGCGTCGGCATGCCGATAGCCACGCAAGCTTGACATTGACGCAGACGGACACCACGGCCTGCATCCAGGTGTGTGACAACGGGCACGGCGTGCCGGGGGCTTTCCAGGAGCGGATTTTCGAGCCCTTCTACCGCTTGCCTGGCGCGTCGGAGCGCGACGGTGGTGTCGGTTTGGGGCTTGCACTGGTCAAATCCATCGCGCTGCGCCACGGCGGTTCAGTACGGTGCGGCAACCGTCCGACTGGGGGCGCGTGTTTTGAAATTCGACTGCCAAAGCTTGCGGCGGGCAATCAGAAACCTGTCGAGGCGGTCAAATAGTCGCACGGGATGCAGATTTTTACAAAAACCCCACAAACAGGGGATACCGCAGAAGTGGCCCCTCCCCTACAGTTGACCCCACTGCTGTCACAGTTCATGGGCATCGAAGTCAACCCGGTCAAAACCGGGGGCTTTCAAAGGATCCAACGACGTCCCTCTCGGGGGACTTTTATAAAGCCACCTTAGGGTGGCTTTTTTTTCGCCAACGCCGGCATCGCAAACAACTGCCTCAGCAACCGTTGTGCGTTTGCAACTTGTTACCACTGAGTACCAATACTTGAAGCTGGATTAAAGATGCTCAAGTGAAAAATTCGCAGGAAGTATCGCGCGCCCGGGTGGTGCATGCGAGCGATTTTTGTCACTCTTACGGTGCTCCAGCTAGGCCAGAATGGTGCGTCGCAACAAACCCGTAAAGTTTTGATGCATGAATGCAACACCTTGTCACTAAATGGTAACTAACAGGGTTGTCCCGACTGCAAAGCAATGTGTTTCCTCAGTAAAGTTGCAGGTCGTTTATCTAATTCTTGGAGTTACATCTTTATGAGCAACCATTTGCCTCAATCCCCCCTATGGAGGCGTACCGCAGTCGCGGCAGCCGCAGGTTTGTTGCTGGCCGCAGGTGCGGTCCACGCGCAACAAAGCGCTGGATCCATCAATGTGCGCGCTACCAAAGGCGCCACTATCACTATCGAAAACAAATCCATTGGCGTGTCCCGCCAATTGAAGGCAAATGATGAGGGTGCTGCACAGGTATCGCAACTGCCTTCCGGTACCTATACGGTGACAGTCACCAGCGCAACGGGCAGCAAAGACACCAAGACCGTGGAAGTTCAAGCCGGTCAAGGTTCTGACGCCTACTTTGGTGTCCTGCAGACCGTGGTCATCACTGGCTCGGCCAATCGCTCTTTGGACGTCAAGTCCACTGAGTCGAACCAGACGCTGACCAAAGCAACCATTGACCGCATTCCTGTGGTCAAGGACGTTACAGCAGTGACCCTGCTGGCTCCTGGCGCGGTTGAAGGCGATGGCCGTATCGGCCAAACCGGCTCACGTGGCGGTAATGTGCCCTCCATCGGCGGTGCTTCACCAGCAGAGAACGCGTACTACATCAACGGCTTTAACGTCACCAACATCGTCAACGGTGTGGCGTTCAACCAGATTCCGTTCGAAGCGATTGCCGAGCACCAGGTCAAGACCGGTGGCTATGGCGCCGAGTACGGCCGCTCTTTGGGTGGCGTGATCAGCGTGAACACCAAGCGCGGTACCAATGATTTCCATGGCGGCGTGAGCGCAAGCTACTCGCCTGAAGCCTGGTCCGGTTCGTCCGTCTACTCGGAAAGGAACGCTTCCGGAACCTGGGATCTGAAGAACCGTCCAGGTGGTTCCACCTCCACCAAGGTCAACGCCTGGGCTAGCGGTGCGCTGATCAAGGACGAGCTGTTCTTCTTCGGTATCCTCGAAGCCAATAACAAGACATCGAATACTTTTGGCAACGACCGCCAGACCGAGCTGACCAACACCTCGCCCAACTACCTGGTCAAGCTTGACTGGAATATCACCAAGAGCAACCTGCTGGAGTTGACCGCGTTCAGCGACAAGACCACCGACTACATCAATACCTGGGTATCACCTACCAAGTACGGCACAGCCAAGGGCGCCTATGTCGGTTCCGAAGCCTATACCTACGGTGGTCAAAACACCGTGCTGAAATGGACCAGCTGGATCACCGACGACTTCAACATCTCTGCGATGTTTGGCCGCGGTGAATATTCCCGTTCATCCGACATTTCATCTGCCGCCTGCCCCATCGTGCGGGACCAACGCGTCAATCCGCGCCTCAACTACGGCTGCGGAACCGTCCTGTCGGTTACAGACCCCACCGCCAACGACAAGCGTGAAGCATTCCGCCTGGACGCTGAATACACTATGGGCAACCACCAGATCCGTGCTGGCCTGGATACCGAAAAGTACAACGTGGTTGACGGCACACAGTACTCCGGCGGAACGCTGTACCGCATTTTCAACCTGGCCAACGGCTCCAAGTTGAGCAATGGCTACACCAACACGAGCGGCAGCACCATGGCCTATGTGGAAGCCCGGACGTTCAAGAATGGCGGAACTTTCCTGACCAAGAACTCCGCTTGGTACATCGAAGACAACTACCAGGTCACGAAGGACGTTTTGGTCAATGCCGGTATTCGTAACGAGCAGTTCACCAACAACAACGCAAACGGCGATACCTTCATCGACATCAAGAACACCTGGGCTCCGCGCTTGGGCGCCTCTTGGGACGTGTCGGGCAAGGGTGACCTGAAGGTCTACGGTAACCTGGGGCGCTACTACATTCCCGTGTACGCCAACACCAACGTCCGTTTGGCTGGTGCTGAGACCAACTACTTCGACTACTACGCGTACACCGGCGCCATTGGCGCAGCCCCTC
Source organism: uncultured beta proteobacterium (assembly GCA_903853895.1). Taxonomy (GTDB): domain Bacteria; phylum Pseudomonadota; class Gammaproteobacteria; order Burkholderiales; family Burkholderiaceae_C; genus Allorhodoferax. Next base: position 56,183 of record CAINUX010000271.1, read on the forward strand.
AGCAACTGCCCGGCATGGGCGCAACGCTCGGTTCACGTCTGACGCTCAGCAACGGCAAGACACCTGACCCCAAGACCGTGGTCGATCCAGACATCAAGCCCATGCACCAGGATGAGTTGATTCTGGGCTTCCAGAAGGCCTTGGCCAGCAACTGGTCGGTCGGCGTGAAGTACACACACCGCAAGCTGCGTGATGCCATGGATGACATCTGCAACGACGAAGGTCCTGCAGCATGGGCTGTGAAGAACGGCTATACCCAGGCACAAGCCGACGCTATCGGTGGCGCTATTGGTCACTGCTTCCTGTACAACGCGGGTCGTGATCTGAAGGCCAACGTTGACCTGAACGGAACAGGCACCCTGTCTACCGTGCTGATCCCTGCATCTGCTCTGCAGATGCCTGAGCCAGAGCGTCTCTATGACGCGATCGAAGTCACTTTCGAGCGCGCATGGGACAAGAAGTGGAGCTTCCAAGGGTCTTACGTGTACGCACGTAGCCGCGGCAACACCGAAGGTTATGTCAAGTCCGACATCGGACAGGACGACGCCGGTATCAGCCAGGACTTCGACTACCCCGGCCTGATGGAGGGTTCCTATGGCGACCTGCCAAATGACCGTCAGCACACCATCAAGATGTTTGGCTCTTACGCGCTGAACAACGAGTGGCGTATTGGTGGTAGCTTGATTGCCAAGAGCGGTCGTCCAAAGAACTGCTTTGGTTACTACAACGGCACTACGGACACCGTGTCGATCCAGTATGGTTCGTCATCGTTCTACTGCAACGGCGTACCCACACCACGTGGCTCGCTGGGTCGCCTGGATTGGACCAAGGAAGTCAACCTGCAAGCCACCTACACACCCGGCTGGCAAAAAGGCTTGACCTTCACACTGGATGCATTGAACATTTTCAATGAGCGCGGTGTGCGCGGTATCAACGAGCAAGGCGAATTTGGGGTGCGTACTCCAGATCCAGCCTACGGCCAGCCCGTTGCTGACAGCATCCAGAAGGCACGTAGCTTCCGCCTGTCGGGTTCGTACGAGTTCTGATCTGCGTAAGCAATCAGCCAGTCAAAAGGCCACCTTCGGGTGGCCTTTTTTTCGCCTGCGTGTTGCAGGAATATGTGCTGCACAGCGAGGCAGACTACGAATGAAATTAGCCTTCAGCCCTCGTGCAATATGATGATATTGCTACTGTATTGGTAGCAAACTGATCGCCCGTCAACCCAGAATGCAGGCGCTTTGGGTTTTGGCTGCCACGGTTCGCAAGGGCGGAATGGCCTGGGCGCATTGCGCCACCGCCTTGGGGCAACGGGTGCGAAACACACAGCCCGACGGCTGGTTGATGGGGGACGGCAAATCGCCCTGCAGCAGCTGCAAGGTCTTGCTGCGCTCCATCCGGGGATCGGGCACCGGAATCGCAGACAGCAAGGCCTGCGTATACGGATGGTGCGGTGTGTCGTACAGCGCGTGTTTGCTGGCCACTTCCATGGCCCGGCCCAGGTACATCACCATGACGCGCTGACTGATGTGCTTGACCACGGCCAGATCATGGGCAATGAACACCAGCGCCAGGCCCATTTCGGCCTGCAACTCTTTGAGCAGGTTGATGATCTGGGCCTGAATCGACACGTCCAAGGCCGACACCGGTTCATCGCAAATCACCACCTGCGGCTTCAGAATCAAGGCCCTGGCGATGCCAATACGCTGGCATTGGCCACCCGAGAATTCGTGGGGGTAGCGGTTGATCTGCTGCGCGGTCAGACCCACACGCAGCATCATGGCCAGCACGCGTTCATTGTGCTGGGCGGTACTCAATTCGGGACAATGGGTGCGCAGGGGCTCGCCGATGATTTGGGCCACCGTCATGCGCGGGTCCAGCGATGCCAGCGGGTCCTGGAAAATCATCTGCACTGATTTGCGCTTGGCCTGCCAGGCTTGCGGGCTGGCGCCCCGCATCTCGTCGCCATGCCATTTGACGCTGCCATCGGTGATGGGTACCAGATTGAGCAAGGCACGAGCCAAAGTGGACTTGCCACAGCCGGACTCGCCCACAATGCCCAAGGTTTCGCCGGCACGCAACTCAAAAGACACACCGTCGACCGCCTTGAGCGCACGCGTGGGTGTCCACGGCCAGGGGCTTTCGCTGCGAATGGCGAAATGCACCCGCAGGTCTTTGACGGACAGCAGCAGTTCGGGGGAAGCGGATGCGCCGGTCATGCCGCAACTCCTTGTTGCGCCTTCAGGCGTTGCAGGTTGTGCGTCACGTCTTCAATACCGAGATGACACGCCCTCAGAACCGCTGCGTCATGGGCAGCAGCACCGAAATCGGGGCGCACGCTACCGCACTGTGGAAGCGCCATGGCGCACCGCTCGGTAAAGGGACACCCGGCAGGCAGCTTCGCCATATTGGGGGGCGCACCTGGAATGGCCAGCATCGGCGCGTCTCCGCCCTCCAGTCGGGGCACAGCGGCCAGCAAACCGGCAGTGTACGGATGGGACGGTCTGTAAAAAATCGCCTCGGCACTGCCCTGCTCCATGACTTGGCCGCCGTACAGCACCATCACTTCATCGCACAGCCCTGCCACCACACCCAGGTCGTGGGTGATCATCACAATGGCGGTCCCAAAGTCCCGCTGCAACTCGCGCATCAGGATCAGAATTTGCGCCTGCACCGTCACATCC